>JAZQAQ010000041.1:0-10560 GCA_045545255.1 Eubacteriales bacterium
GGGATGTATTCCATATCCACATCCACGCCGTAATATCCTTTTTGCTCGATCACCGCCCGCAGCTCGTTGGCGAGACGCTGACGGCGGTCTGCACTGTCTAAAATACGCACCGCCCGATCGCTGTTGAAGCCGCCGCTTTCGTCCACAGTGGTCAGCACCAGCATCGGTGCCACACCCGCTGCTTTGGCTTCGGCGATCAGTTCCTCATCGTCCTTGAGGATGACCAGTCCCCCCTCGTCGGTAACGCCGTAGCTGAAGATGGAAAGGTAGGTGAGATAAGGCAGGGTCTTGCGCAGTACCTCCCGATTGATGAAGGGATAGGCATAGCCATTGACCTGCAGAGGTCCGCTTTTTTCTTCAGGGGACGGAATGATGAGACTGTCGCCGATAACAAGGTACTTATTGGGGTCAATTCCGTTCGCTTGCACCAGCTGCTCCACCGAAACGCCGTAGGATTTTCCGATTTTATAAAGGCTGTCGCCGGGCTGAATGGTTACAATAGTCATAAAAAAACACTCCTTTCCCTCTAATAATATGTGCTTTTTTCGAAAAAAAGTCTGATTTTTGAATTGACACCGCAAATGAAATATAGTATTCTTAAAGAAAAAAACCGAGGAGGGTTTTATAATGGCAGAGCTTATGAAGGATAAGGATCTGGACTTTAATATTGAGTCCGATGCGACTGTGGTAGACACCGGTAAAAAGGTGCGCGTGGGTATCATCGGCTGCGGCTGGATTGCAGAATCTCACGTTAAGAGCTATCTGACCTGCCCCGACGCAGAGATCGTTGCAGGCTCGGATATCATCCCCGGAAAAGCAAAGGCTTTCTTTGAGAAGATGGGCGTTGAAGGTGCTGTGGCATATGAAAGCACCGAAGAAATGCTGGCAAAAGAAAACTTGGATGTCGTCTCCATCTGTACTTATAACTCCCAGCACGCTCCCTGCGCCATTCAGGCAATGAAGGCAGGCGTAGACGTTATGCTGGAAAAGCCCTTCACGGTTACTCTGGAAGAGGCTGTTGAGGTCTGCAAGGTCGAGAAGGAGACCGGCAGACTGCTCTCCATCGGCTTCCAGCCCCGTATGGACGAAAATATGAAGATGATCAAAAAGATCGTGGACTCCGGCGAACTGGGCGATATTTACTATATCCAGACCGGCGGCGGGCGTCGTAAGGGTATCCCCGCTCCCTTCGGTACCTCCTTCATTGAGAAGGATAAGGGTGCTATCGGTGCGCTGGGTGATATCGGCTGCTATTCTTTGGATATGGTACTGAACGCTATCGGCTATCCCAAGCCCCTGACCATCTCTGCTATGAAGAGCGATTTCTTCGGTAAGAGCAAGGAATATTGGAAGGGCGTCGGCAAGCCGGAAGAGTACGCCGAGATCTTCGGTGTGGACGATTTTGCTGCTGCATTTATCCGTCTGGAGGGCGGCATTACTTTGGACTTCCGTATTGCTTGGGCAATGAATCTGGATACGCCGGGTGATACCATCATTATGGGTACCAAGGGTGCTTTGCGCATCCCCTCCACCGAGTGCTGGAACGGCACTGTCGGCGGTGCGATGAAGATCTATCACGACGTTGCGGGCAAGCCCGTCGAGACCGAGATCCCCATCCTGCAGACCAAGGATAAGCTCTTCAACCTGAAGATCCGCTCCTTCCTGGATGCTTCCAAGAATCGTACTCCCGCTCCCGTTCCCTCCTCTCAGATCCTTCTGAATCAGGCAATTCTGGACGGTATCGTCAAGTCTGCCGAGGCAGGTCGCGAGATCGAAGTCGAGATCCCCGAAATCTAATCGAACATCAAAAGAGGCTGTAAAAAACTTGCGTTTTTTACACACTCTTTTTTATATTTTCAAGTTTCGTGGATGCTTTTGATCCACCGACCGCTGAAATATTTCCAACCGTAGAAGAGAGCGCGGAAGACCCAGTCTGCAAACATAGCGATCCAGACGCCGATGATTCCCATTCCGAAGCCGGGAATAGAAAGCCCCAGTAGGGTAAATCCGTCCGAAGCGAGGATGTAGGCTCCGGCCACCCGGAAGACCCACATGGCGGTACTGGCCACCTTCATGGGGAACTTGGCATCTCCCGTCGCCCGAAAGATGGAAGGCAGACTAAATCCTAAAGGCCAGATGAAGATGGCGATGATGGAATGAATACGTAAAAGGGTTGCGGCCAGATCGGTGGACTCTTTGGAAAGACTGAAAAGCGAGAGTAATGGTTTGGCAAAAAAGAGGGTAAAAAGTGCGCCGGAGATTAAAAGGACGTAACTGGTGGCCAGTAGGATGCGGGAATATCGCTTCGCCTGCCGGAGTTCGTTGGCGCCGATGCAACGGCCAACGACCGTGGTAGCGGCATTTCCGACGGCGTTTCCCGCCATGTATTGATAGTTGGCAAGAGTAAGGGCAACAGAATTTGCCGCCACCGCCACCGTTCCCATGGTGGAGATTAAGGCGGAGGTCAGCAGTCTGCCAAACTGAAAGAGGCAATTTTCTACGCCGGTGGGGATGCCGATCTGTAAGATACGCTTGATCAAGGAAAAATCCGGACGGTAATGGAAGAGCTTTTCCAGATGGAGAATTCGTTTTTTATCGTGGAGCAAGATAAGAGAGATGACGCCAAAGAGGGTGCGGGAAATGAGGGTGGAAAGTCCGGCTCCGGCGGCTCCCATTTCCATTTTAGAGATAAATAAATAGTTTGTAATAATAACCTGAATATTACTGGCAAGAGAGAGCATCATGCAGGTGAAGGTATCCCCCATAACCCGAAAGAGGACGGTACTGGTACTGTAGATGGCTAAAACCGGAAAGGAAAGGGTAAGAAAGGAAAAATAATTGAGAGCGTGACCCATGACGTCCGGTTCCACGTCGCCGTAGATCAAATTTAAAAGGGGAACCCGCAGGGTAAAGGTTAGTACGGAAATAATAAGCGCGATAAAGGTTATGCTGTAAAGTAATTGTTTGGAGGAGTTATGAATTAGGTTTTGATCCTTGCGCCCCAGCGCTTGGGAGACTACTACCGAACCGCCGGTGGTAACGGCGGTAAAGATGATAATCAGGAGCAGATCCACCGTGTTGACCAGAGAGATGCCGGAAACCGCCGCATCCCCTGCTCGGGAGACCATCATGGAGTTGATGGTTCCGGTCATGGTACTAAGAATTTGCTGAAGGACCAGCGGAATAATCAGTTTGCATAAATCTCGCTTAGAAAATAGCATAAGGACCACCTTGACGAAAAACAAAATTTGTAATATAACTATACCAAACTATTTTAGAAATTTCTTCTCAAAAGTCGAGAAAAAAGTATCAAAATCTGAGGTTTTTATGGAAGCGGAATTTAAACTGCAAAGAGAATACCAAAAGTCTGCCGTATATGTGGAGCATTCTCAATCTCGGGCGGAATTGAATTTTCATTCTCCCATCGAGTGTTGGCTGGTGATTAAAGGCTCTATTGAATGCTGGATCAACGGGAAAAGGTATATCCTGCATCAAGGGGAACTGGTCATCGCATTCAGTTACGATACCCATGGCTATCGCTTTTTAGAGGCTGAAACGGTTGTTGGAACGTTGATTCTGCCTCCCGCCTTTTGCGGAGCAATACAGGAGGAATTGAATAAGACAAGGGCGGTAGAGCCGGTCATTCGGGATCCTGAGATCTTTGAAAAGGTGCGAAACGCCTTTCTTGAGATGAATAGAAGTGAAAATATTACCGGTCGGGGGTATCTGTATGTTGCTTTGGGTACGATCCTCGACCATCTCCCGCTGGAAGATCGGCAAGAAAAGGTCAATCCTCAGTTATCTGTCCGCTTGATGGAATATCTGCAAAAAAATTTCAGAGAAGATCTTTCTTTAAAATCCGTCGCCGCTACTTTGGGGTACCATCCGGATTATATCTCCCGCTATTTCAAAGAGTGCTTTCATCTTTCCTTCGGTCGTTACGTGACGATGCTGCGACTGCGGGAGTGTATCCTGCTGATGAAGGCGGGAAAGAGTCTGGCCGACTGCGCCTTTGAAAGCGGATTTGGCTCTCTCAGCACCTTTCATCGGGTCTTTCAAGAAGAATTTCAATGCACGCCCAAAACCTATATGAAGCGGCTGCAAGAATAAAAAGGGGCTGTAAAAAAACGCGCGTTTTTTTACAGCCTCTTTTCTAAATATCTATATCATTAAAATGCTTGAGCCAATGCCCGCTGAAGTAACGCCAGGCATAGAGCACCGCCCGGACGCACCAGTCTGCGAACATAGCATACCAGACACCGAAGATGCCAAGTCCCATACCGGGAATGGTCAGACCGAACAGGGAGATGCTGTCCAGTGCCAAAAAATAGGCACCTGCCACCCGAAGCAGCCACATACAGGTGACAGAAACTGCCAGCGGGAATTTGACGTCGCTGGCAGCGCGGAATACGTGGGGCAGACCAAAGCCCAAGGGCCAGATGAAGGTGGCGATGGCGGCGTGGGTGAGGATCAGCCGATTGGCTTCTGCGGATGCATCGGCGGAAAGATGATAGATGCCGATGAGCTGCTTGGAGAAGAGGAAGGTGACCAGCACGACCAGCCAGAGGGTGCAGTACATTGCACCGATCAAAATGCGGGAATACTTTTTTGCCTCGTCTTTCTTTCCTGCGCCGATGCATCGGCCCACAACGGTGATGACGGCAAGTCCGATGGCGTTGCCGGGCATATACTGGAAATCCGCCAAGTTATTGGCAACTGCGTTGGCGGCGATGGCGGCGGTGGGGAGGGTAGCGATCAAGGTCTGGGTCAAAAGCTTGCCGAATTGGAATAGGCAGTTTTCAATCCCGTAGGGGATGCCGATCTGCAGGATCTTGCGGATGATGCGGAGATCCGGCTTATAGTGAAAGAGGTTTTCAATGTAGATGAGATTTTTGCGGCTATGGAGCATTACGATGATGATAACGGAGAAAAGCATCCGTGCGATCAAGGTAGAGATGGCGGCACCCTTTGCCCCCAGCCCCAGCTGACCGATCAGGATGAAGTTACCGCCCACCACGCAGAGGTTCATCAAAAGGGTGGTGGTCATAGAGACTGTGGAATTGCCCATAACGCGGTAAAGTGCCGCCCCTGCATTATAAATTGCCAGGAAGGGGAAGGAGAGGGAAAGAAAGAGGAAATAATCGCCTGCGTGCTTGAGTACCTCCGGTTCTGCATCCCCGAAGAGCAGATTCAGAAGGGGGATGCGAAAGAGGACGGCAAAGATGGATACAATAAGTGCCATAATGGTAGCAGAATAAAGGAGCTGCTTGACCGAAGCCAGCACCAGCTTCATATCCTTGCGTCCCAGAAATTGGGAGACGACCACCGAGCCGCCCGTCACCAAGGCGGTAAAAAAGAGCATCAGCAGGATATCCAGCGTATTGACCAGCGAGACGCCCGATACCGCGGCTTCCCCCGCAGAGGAGACCATAATGGAGTTGATCATCCCCACCATAACGGAGAGGATCTGCTGAATGATCAGCGGTAACGTGATTTTGACCAGATCACGGGGTGAAAACATCATAAAAAACCTCCTGTCTCTTGACAGAATTGCTCTCATATATTATAAATATAACATAGTATTTTGGCGAAATGTTGCCAAAATCGAATAAAAATGTGTCATTTTTTTACGGAGGTTTTATGAAAGCCGAATTTAACCTCAGTCGGGAGCAAAAAAAACGTCTTTTTTTACAGCAGTATCCCGATCCCTACGCCGAGATGCACTTTCATTCTCAGATCGAGATCCAGCTGATCGACGAGGGAGAAGTGGAGGTTTGGGTCAATGATCAGTATAGCCTGATGAAGCCGGGAGAGGTGGCGGTGGCATTCAGCTACGACGCCCATAGTTACCGCACGCCGAAGAGCGCAAAGGTCACTTGTATGATCATTCCCGCCGATTATTTCGGAGAGGTGCTGCCCTCCATCCATATGAAGCACGCGGGCAATCCTTTTATGCGGGATCAGGCGGTATACGAGATCCTCAAGTCCTGCTATCGGGAGATCGAAAAGAGTAAAAATGAGGTGAAGACCCGCGGTTATCTTTATGTGATACTGGGTACCCTGATGGAGCAAATAAAGCTGGAGGATCGGATGGAATCGATGGATTCACACCTCTCGACCCGCATCCTTTTCTATATCAACGAGCATTTCCGAGAGGATATCACGTTGCAGACCATTGCGGATGCGCTGGGCTATAATCCCAGCTATCTCTCCCGCTACTTCAAGTCTTATTTCAATATCGGAATCAATCAGTATATCACGATGATCCGCCTGCGGGAGGCCGTCCTGCTGATGCGGGATCGTACCAACAGTATTGCCTATTGCGCCTTTGAGAGCGGCTTTAACTCAGTGCGTACCTTTTACCGGGCGTTTTACGAGGAATTTCAATGTGCCCCCAAGGAGTACCTGCAGCAGCACTGTAATTAGTTAAAGAAGCATTTACATATCGAGAGCAATGTGATACCATAGGGTGACGAGAATCGAACCGGTTACGGTTTCTCTTGACGCCTTTTTCCGCCTTGCTTGCGTTCATTTTTGTAAGGCGTCAGCCTTACTGCAAATTTCACGCTTCACCTTTCGAAATAAGCCGTCGAAGAGAAACTCTTCGACCTGCCAGATTAATAATTTTTTGGAGGGGTGAAGCCGAAGAGCGCAGTAATACTGCCGTATTACAAGCGATAAGGCGAGAAAAAACAAAAAATTATTATTTGTCAGGCGTGACGGGTTCAATTCTTGTCACCCTAAATAAAAATATAACAAAGGAGCGTTTATGGAATTTTTATATTTTTTGGAGGATCTACGCAATCCTGTTCTGGATTTTTTGATGCAGCTTTTCACCCATTTGGGAGAAGAGACGGTCTTTATGGCTGTGGCAATGTTCTTTCTTTGGTGCGTGGATAAGTTCAAGGGCTATTATCTTTTGACCGTCGGCTTTTTGGGAACGCAGATCAATCAACTGCTGAAGGTCTCCTTCCGCATCCCCCGTCCGTGGGTCAAGGATCCGAGCTTCACCGTTGTGGAGAGCGCGATCCCCGAGGCGAGCGGCTATTCCTTCCCCAGCGGTCATACCCAAAGCGCAGTGGGCACCTTTGGCGGTATCGCCCGCTGGACAAAGCGGCGTTGGCTTCGGATTCTCTGCATCTTTCTCTGCTTTATCGTACCGCTGACGCGGATGTATCTGGGGGTGCATACCCCTATGGATGTGGGGGTCTCCGTTTTGATCGCCCTTACCCTGATCTTCGGTCTCTATCCGCTGCTTCATAAAGCCACCGAGCATCCCAAGGGGATGCAAGTCTTGCTGGGTGCCTTGCTCCTCTGGTCTATAGGGCAGGTGCTTTTTATGGAGCTTTTCCCCTTCCCCGCGGATGCGAGCGGAGCGGAGCTTTTCAGCGGTCTGAAAAATGCATATAAAATGCTGGGTGCCGTCGGCGGATTTGTGGTCGTCTATGAACTGGATCAGCGGTATATCCGCTATGAGACGGCGGGCTGCTGGTGGGTTCAGCTTCTCAAATGGATCCCCGGTCTGCTCCTCTCCGTGGGGATTAAAGAACTGCTTTATCTTGCGCTGGACTTTTTGCCCGGTGAGCTTTTGCATCGGATGATCGCCTATTTCGTATTGGTACTGTTTGCAGGGGCAGTCTGGCCCTTGAGCTTCAAATATATCCGAAAGCTGGAAAAGAAATGAGTAAAAGCATTGTGGATCGGGAGCGGACCATCGTCGATATCCTTTCGGTGGTCCAGCGAAATTATCCCAATAAAAAGGAACGGCAGAGAAAACTTTTGGTTCGCCGCAAGCAGGATCTGATGATCTGTATTTTAGAGGGGGAATCCTTTTACGAATTTGAGGAAACCTCCCTGCACGCGCAGGCGGGGGACGTCATCTTCATCGCCCGGGACTGCCATTATCAGCGCAAGATCCAGAGCGAAAATTATCGCACCGTCTATGTCTATTTTTATTTCGATGAGGAAACGGAAAATTTGCCGCCTTATCAGGTTTTTCGCAGTGTAGACGGCATTGATATGAGCTTCATGCGGCTGTATAAAAAATGGGCAGCCCACGCGCTGACCTATAAGAGCGAGAGTATGAGCCTCCTTTATCAGCTCTATGCGCAGCTGATCCGCGCGGAGCAGCCCACGTACCTGCCTCAGGCAAAGCAGGACCTTTTCGATGAGGCGGTCCATATCATTTCGGAAACCTATACCGATGCCAATATCTCGGTGGTAGAGCTGGCGGAAAAGGCGGGGATGAGTGAGGTGCATTTCCGACGCTGCTTCCGTAAGATCTATAAGGTCTCGCCCCAGGAGTATATCACCGCCCTGCGGATCACCTACGCGAAGGAGTGCCTGCAATTCAGCGGTCATTCTATGGAGGAGATCGCCAAATCCTCCGGCTTCCCCGATCCGGGCTATTTCAGCCGGGTCTTTAAGCAAAAGACCGGCTTTACCCCCTCGGAGTACCGCAAGCAGATCGAAAATCGCAACGAGCAGACCGAGAAAAAATAGGCGCAATAAAAAATGCGCCTATGGCTGATGCCATAGGCGCATTTTATTACGAATTGGCTTCTGCCAACTGTTCTTGCTTCTTCAGTTTATGGGCGGCGGTGACGTTGAATTGAGATACGATGGTGACGATCAGCATCAGTACCGCGCAGACCAGGAACATGGGCGTATAGGTGCCGAAATGATCAAAGAACCAGTTGGTGAGCGGGGCACCCACCGCATAGCCGGCGGTATTGACCGAAACGAAAATTCCCAGTGTCTTATCATAGGAGCGTTCGCCGAAAAGGTCGCCTGCAAAGATGGGGAGCATAATGGTCTCCAGCGGCAAGGCGAGGCAACTGATAATGCCGTAGCCCATGGCGGCGGCAGGACCGATGCCGGTGGAGCCGGTCAGTGCCAGGGCGATCATGGCGAAAAAGGCGGCGATATCGCAGATGGTCATGGTGATCCGCAGACCCAGCTTATCGTATAAGACACCGGTGAGGAATTTACTGCCGGTCAGAACCAGCGAATGGACGCTCAATACGGTGGCTACGTATGCAGTCCCCAGACCGGTATCCCTCATATGGGCGGCGGATACGCCGTTGATGCCCTGAAGGATCAGACCGGTAAGAAAGATGCAGACGAGGGCGCAATAGAAGTAGGGCTTCTTTTTGACCTCGGCAAAATCCAAGCCGTTCCAGTTTTGACCCCGATTTTTCTTTTTGGCGTGGGGGATATGGTCGCCGTGCTCCTTGGGCTTTTCCTTATAAAAGATCATGATCAGGGTGCCGACGCAGAAGAGGATCGCCGCCACCATCCAGTAGGCGTTGCGGTAGCCAAAGGCGTTGCCCTCCTGATAAATGATGGGGGAGATGATTTGGGCAGCGACTGCACCACCGATGCCGTTTGCGGCGAGGACGGCACCCATAATGGTGCCCTTATTCTCCTTGCACCATTTTCCGATGACCCAGCCAACCATTGTGGTAGAAGTCCAGGAGAAGCCCATTCCCAAAAACACACTGCCGAGATAGAAGGTCCAGATGTTATTGGAGGTGGCGTAGAGGATGGTAAAACAGATGAGGCAGAGGAAGCCTGCACCGATCAGTTTTTTGGTGCCGAACTTCCGTACCAGCGTTCCAAAAAACATATTGACCACGGCGGTGGAGATAAAGCGGATACTGTCGCCCAGAGAGAAGGACGCCCGCGGGATATTCAATGCCTCGGTGATAGCAGATAAGTATAATGCTTTATTGGAACTGCAAAAGCCCAACGTGGTTAAAACCATCATAAAGCACAGCCCTACGATGACCCATTTATATTCAAATTTCTTTTTCATTTTCGGTTTCAATCCCCTTTCTTCAGATTATCATAGCACTCTTTTAAAGCGGCGGATTAGGATTTTTCGAACATTTAGGACAAATCGGTCATCAATTTTGCATAAAGGGGCGGGAAAAAGCCTTTTTCTTGCGGTATTCCGCAGGGGAGACTCCTTTGTGCTTTTTAAAAAAGCGGCTGAAATAGGAGACGCTTTCAAAGCCCAAGGTCTCCGCCACCTCTGTCACGGAAAAAGAACCGTCCTTCAGCAGCAGAGAGGCTTTTCCCATCAGGAGGTGATCCCGATATTCCAGCGGAGCCATTCCGTATTCTGCGTGAAAAAGGTTATAAAACTGGGCGGTGGAAAGAGCGCAGACCTCCGATAAGGTCTTGCAGCTTACCCCCTCAGTCAGATGCTCCAGCAGATAGCGGATGGCGGGGGCAAGCTTTTCCTTGCGGGGGGAAACGGAGCCGGCATAAATAGCGCGAAAGATCCTGCAGAGGATCTCCGTCTTGGCGATGGTATCCTGGGCGAATTGATATTGATCCGCCAAGGCGTGGATCGCCTCTTCCAGCTCGGCGGAGGAGGAGTCGTACATTTTGAGCGGGCAATTAGAAAAAAGTACAATTTCGCCATCGATGGAGAGATTGAAGTCGATGCGGTAAAACTCCGTTTCCGCACTGTCGATGATGAGAGTGTGGGAGGAGGCGGCGGGGAGATAGATCAAAGCACCGGGTGAAAAGGAAAAAGAATTTTCTTCAAAA
>JAZQAQ010000042.1:0-31069 GCA_045545255.1 Eubacteriales bacterium
CCACAGCTAAATCCTCCTTTTCAGATTAGAAGGGCAATTCATCATCTTGAACTTCTTCGAATTCAACAGTATTACCGCCGGTTACCGGGGGAGCTTTGAACTCGGGAGCAACAGGACGAGAAGAGTCCTTTTTGGATTCCACAAAGTGAGCCTCATCGGCAACGACCTCAAAGGCAGTTCTCTTAGCGCCGGTCTTATCCTCGTAATTGCGGGATTGCAGGGAACCGACCAAAGCGATCAGCTGGCCCTTTTCGAAAAATTTGCAGATGAAGTCTGCAGTATTTCTCCAAGCGACACAATTAATGAAATCGGTGGGATAATTGCCGTCCGGACCTTTGTACTGCCGCTGTACAGCAACAGAGAACGAAGTGACGGATACATCGGAAGAGGTTTTTCTCAATTCCGGTGTGGCGGTCAGGCGCCCGGTTAAAATTACTTTGTTTAACATAGCAGAATCCTTTCCTTACTTTTCTTCTTTGTTCACGACGATGGAACGCAGAATGCCGTCAGTAATGCCGTAAATTCTTTCGAGCTCGGCGGGGAAGGTAACGGGTGCTTCAAAGTTGATCAGCACATAATGACCTTCGTTGACGAAATCGATAGGATAGGCGAGCTTCTTGACGCCCCAGTCTTCAACAGATTCAACATTACCGTGCTTGGCGATCAGTTCCTTGAACTTCTCGACGAGAGCGGTGAAATCCTCCTCTGTTAAATTAGGCCGGGTGATGAAAATAGTTTCATACTTGCGATTTTCAGCCATGATTTACACCTCCTTATGGACTTTTGGCTCATTTATCCAATGAGCAAGGACCATATAATTATACCTATAGATAGCTATGTTGTCAAGCAAAAAAATTATTTTTTATTTAATTTAAATAAAATAAATAAATTGTTGAAATAAAAAAGATATTGTGTTATTATTTATGTTGTGTATTTATGCACATAGTACATTTTAGTTTTGCGTAATAATCGAGGTATTGTATCTATGAATGTTTTGTTTTCTCCTCCCGATATTTCTGAACTCGAGATTGAGGGTGTCGGCGCTGTACTTGAGTCCGGTTGGATCTCTACCGGTCCCAAGACAAAGGAGTTGGAAAAAAGAATCGCCGAATATATTGGCGTAAATAAATGCGTATGCTTGAATTCTCAGACTGCGTGTGCGGAAATGGCTTTGCGTCTTTTGGGCGTCGGTCCCGGGGATGAAGTGATCACCACGGCATACACCTATACTGCATCTGCATCCGTTGTATGTCACGTCGGTGCAACACTCGTTATGGTGGATACTACTCCTGGCACCTGTTTGATTGATTATGATCAATTGGAAGCGGCCATTAATGAGCGAACCAAGGCGATTATTCCGGTGGATATCGGCGGTGTCCCTTGTGATTATGATCGTATTTTTGAGATCGTCGAAAAGAAAAAGGATATTTTCAAACCGTCTACGCCGATGCAAAAGGCCATCGGCCGTGTGGCGGTGATGGCAGATACTGCTCACGCCTTCGGCGCCCGGTATAAGGGCAAAATGGTCGGTAGTATTGCTGACTTTTCATCTTTTTCTTTTCACGCAGTGAAGAATTTGACC
Source organism: Eubacteriales bacterium (assembly GCA_045545255.1). Lineage (GTDB taxonomy): Bacteria > Bacillota > Clostridia > Oscillospirales > QAKW01 > QAKW01. The sequence continues at coordinate 1,583 of JAZQAQ010000042.1, forward strand.
ACCGGCGAGGGCGGCGCGCTCACCTGGAGGGCGATCCCCGGTATCAGTGATGAAGAAATCTACAAGCAGTTACAGCTTTTTAGTTTGCACGGGCAGTCCAAGGACGCGCTGGCAAAGACAAAGCTCGGTGCTTGGGAATACGACATTCTCGGTCCTTGGTATAAATGTAATATGACAGACATTGTCGCCGCCATCGGACTTGCGCAAATGGAGCGCTATGAAACGATGCTTCAACGCCGTAAGGAGATCATAGAGCGTTATGATGCTGCTTTTCGTCCTTTAGGCGTGCAGTCATTGGCGCATTACACGGATTCTTATCTCTCTTCCGGGCATCTGTATATTTCGCGTGTACCCGGTATTACCCGTGCGCAACGCGATGAAATCATCAACAAAATGGCGGAGGTCGGAATTGCGTGTAACGTACATTATAAGCCCCTTCCTATGATGACCGCTTATAAAAATCTTGGTTTTGATATTGCTGACTATCCGAATGCTTACGCTTTTTTTGCTAATGAAATCACCTTGCCGTTGCATACTTGTCTTAAAAACGAAGAGATTGAGTATGTGATTGAAAACTATTCACGCATTATTAAAAAAAATATTTGACATTTTTGTTGGGAGAGTATATATGAAGATTACTACATCCGGAGGAAAGCGCTTACGCATTATGTTCGTACTGGCAGTCTTGGATGCTATCTTTATTGCCGGCTCATTTTTTTCAGCTTTATGGATGCGTTATGATTTCAAGTTTTCCGCAATTCCTGATCGCTATATTGATACTTATGTTAAAACGATCGGACCTTGGATTCTGATATCATTTCTCGTATTTACTGTTTTGAGGCTTTACAATAATATTCCGAGTTTCGCAGGGCAGGAGGATCTATTCCGAATTGCTGTCTCCTATGTGGCGCTTGCCGCGATCGGTGCACTTGCAATTGTATTATTCTCTATTGATATGCCTCGATCCTACTATGCCCTCGGTTGGATTTTGAGTTTTATTTCTACAATTGTTGTTCGTTTCGGACGGAGAATATTGCTCATTATCGGCAGTTTGATTTCAAAACGGCAAACAAAGGATAACCCGCTGGAGCGTATTATGGTCATCGGTGCCGGATTTGCCGGTCGTATGATTTTGCGTGAATATCGGGAAAGTGATAAAGTGGCCGGTAAAATCGTTTGTTTTATTGATGATAATCCGCAGAAAAAGGGGTGCCATCTGGAAGGTGTGCCGATCGTCGGAAATCGCGACGATATCGTGAAGTCGGTTGCAGAATACGAAATAAACAAAATTATTTTTGCCATTCCAAGCTGTAAAGGTCAGGAGCGCAAGGCTTTGCTGGATATTTGCTGCGAGACCGGCTGTAAAGTGGAAATCGTCCCCGGACTTTATCAACTTGTTAACGGTCATACTACGGCTAATAAGCTGCGCAAGGTGGAAATTCAGGACCTGCTCGGTCGCGATCCTGTTGACGTAAATCTGGATGAGATTTATAAGTATATCTCCGGCAAGGTCGTAATGGTGACGGGGGGCGGCGGTTCCATTGGCAGCGAATTGTGTCGTCAGATCGCGTTGAGCTCTCCCAAAACCTTGCTGATCTTTGATATCTATGAAAATAACGCCTATGAAATTCAAATGGAGCTTCAGCGTAAATATCCGCATTTGAATTTGGTTGTTTTGATCGGTTCGGTCAGAAATACCTCTCGTCTGAATGACGTTCTGGATAAATACAGACCCGACATCGTTTTCCACGCTGCGGCGCATAAGCACGTTCCGCTTATGGAAGATAGCCCCAATGAGGCGATCAAGAATAATGTTTTCGGCACTTATAAATTGGCGTTGGCTGCTGTAAAGTACGGTGTCAGAAAGTTTGTGTTGATCTCCACCGACAAGGCGGTCAATCCGACCAATATTATGGGTGCTTCCAAGCGGATTTGTGAGATGGTGGTTCAGATGATGAATCGTGAAGCGGCGGATACCGAATTTGTAGCTGTGCGGTTCGGAAACGTTCTCGGCAGCAACGGCAGCGTTATACCGCTGTTTGAAAAGCAAATTTCGGAGGGTGGACCGGTCACGGTTACACATCCTGATATTACCCGTTTCTTTATGACGATCCCTGAAGCGGTATCTCTTGTCTTGCAAGCCGGATACTATGCCAAGGGCGGTGAAATATATGTGCTGGATATGGGGCAACCTGTAAAGATTGCAGATATGGCGCGAAACTTGATCCGTCTTTCCGGTTATGAGCCCGATTATGATATTGAAATCAAATATACCGGTCTTCGTCCCGGTGAAAAATTATACGAAGAATTGTTGATGGAAGAAGAAGGGCTGCAAGAAACTGAGAATAAATTAATTCATATTGGTCGTCCTATTGAAATGGATGATGAGGAGTTTAAAAGTCAGTTAAAGCGTCTGGAAGAGGCATATAGAGCAGAATCCGATGATATTAAGGATATCGTTGCCGAAATCGTCCCGACCTATAAGAGGGACAAGACACGCGTTTGATTTTTTATAATTGATTTCGGAAAGGGTTGCTGCAAGGTATTGCGGCAAGCCTTTCTTTTTTGGAAAAGAAGTAATTTTGCGTATTTGTTAAGCCAATGGGTAAAAAATAGTTTAAAAAGAAAGGAGCGAGATAAGTGCCGGATAAGTTTATATTACATTCAAAATTCAAACCCACCGGTGACCAGCCCGAGGCTATCGAAAAGTTGAGTGAAGGCATCAAAAATGGCTTGAAAGAGCAGGTTTTGCTCGGTGTTACAGGCTCCGGTAAGACATTTACAATGGCGAATATTATCGCGAATGTAAACAAGCCTACATTGGTTCTCGCTCACAATAAAACCCTTGCTGCGCAGCTTTGCAGTGAATTTAAAGAGTTTTTTCCCGAAAATGCAGTGGAATATTTTGTCTCTTATTATGACTATTACCAACCGGAGGCCTATATTCCGTCCTCGGATACCTACATTGAAAAGGACAGCTCAATCAACGATGAAATCGACAAACTTCGCCATAGTGCGACTTTCTCACTTTTGGAACGAAAAGATACCATCGTTGTGTCCTCTGTATCTTGTATTTATGGATTGGGAGAACCGGATGAATACAAGGATCTGATGCTTTCGCTTCGTCCCGGTATGGTCAAGGATCGCGACGAAGTGATCGAGCACTTGGTCAGCATTCAGTATGAACGCAATGATTTTGATTTTACGCGTGATAAGTTTCGTGTGCGCGGTGACGTGCTGGAGATTTTTCCTGCAGCATCTACCGATACTGTCATTCGTGTTGAATTTTTTGGAGATGAGATCGATCGTATCAGCGAAGTGGATCACCTTACGGGCGCAATAAAACGCGATTTGAGCCACGTGGCCATTTATCCTGCATCTCACTATGTTATCGGAGAAGAAAAACTGGAAAAAGCGTTAAAAGCCATCGAAGAAGAATTACAGGAGCGGGTTGATTACTTTAACGAAAATGGAAAATTGATTGAAGCACAAAGAATTGAGCAGAGAACACGCTATGATCTGGAAATGTTGCGAGAAATCGGCTTTTGCAGCGGGATAGAAAACTATTCCCGGCATATGAGCGGACGACCCGCAGGAAGTCCGCCTGCTACTTTGCTGGATTTCTTCGGCGATGATTTTTTATTAATCGTTGATGAATCCCACGTTACTTTGCCGCAGGTGCGCGGGATGTATGGCGGAGATCGCTCCAGAAAAGAAATGCTGGTGAATTACGGTTTTCGTTTGCCTTCGGCATTTGATAACCGCCCCTTAAACTTTGGAGAGTTTACAGAGCATTTAGATAAAATATTGTATGTCAGCGCGACTCCTGCAGCATATGAATTGGAGCGTAGTGAGCAGGTTGCAGAGCAAATTATTCGCCCCACAGGACTATTGGATCCGGAAATATCGGTGCGTCCGGTGGAGGGGCAGATGGATGATCTTCTGGCAGAGATCCAAAAAACGGTTGAAAACGGTTCGAGAGTGCTTGTGACGACCCTGACCAAGCGAATGGCAGAGGATTTGACAGAATATTTAGAGGGCGTTGGTGTAAAGGTTAAATACTTGCACCACGATGTAAAGACCGTCGAGCGTATGGAACTGGTTCGCAACCTGCGATTAGGCGTTTTTGACGTGCTTGTCGGCATCAATTTGTTGCGTGAAGGTTTGGATATCCCCGAGGTATCGCTGGTAGCAATACTGGATGCTGATAAAGAGGGATTTTTGCGCAGTGAATCTGCTTTAATTCAGACCGTTGGCCGTGCTGCAAGAAATGCGGATGGGCGTGTAATAATGTATGCCGATCAAGTAACTGCTTCTATGGAACGTGCCATTCGGGAGACGGAGCGCCGTCGCGCCATCCAGATGGATTATAATGAGAAAAACGGAATGGTTCCGACGACGATAACAAAAGAAGTACGTGAAATTTTGGATATCGGTGCAATGCCTTCAACCCCGTCGCGTCGCGCGATGAAGTTTTCTAATGACGAAAAGCAAGCAATGATCCGTGATCTTGAAAAGCAGATGAAAGAAGCGGCAAAAATGCTTGAGTTTGAGTATGCGGCAATGCTTCGGGATAAAATTGCAACTTTGAAAGGTGAGTAAATGGCTAAAGATTTCATTACAATAAAAGGTGCAAGGGAGAATAACCTGAAAAATATTGATCTTAAGATCCCTCGCGATAAATTAGTGGTGTTTACCGGTCTTTCCGGTTCCGGCAAAACCTCTCTTGCATTTGATACGATCTATGCCGAGGGGCGCAGACGCTATGTGGAGAGTCTTTCTTCTTATGCGAGAATGTTTTTAGGGCAGATGAATAAGCCTGATGTGGACAATATTTCCGGACTTTCTCCTGCTATTTCCATCGATCAAAAGACGACCTCTAAAAATCCTCGTTCTACGGTTGGTACGGTGACGGAGATTTATGATTACCTCCGTCTGCTGTATGCGCGCATCGGTAAGCCTCATTGTCCTGTCTGCGGGCGTGAAATTACCCAACAAACTGTAGATCAGATTGTTGATCGTGTTTGCGAGCTGCCGGACCGCACGAGAATGGTGATTCTTGCACCTGTGGTACGCGGCAGAAAGGGTGAGCATCAAAAACTTCTCGAGGATGCTAAACGCAGCGGATTTGCGCGGGTACGCATTGATGGCAGTCTATACGAACTTTCGGAAGAGATTAAACTCGATAAGAATATTAAGCATTCCATTGAAATTGTGGTGGATCGCCTTATTATGAAGCGTGATATTCAGCAACGATTGACCGATTCGATAGAGACGGCTCTTCATCAGGCAGACGGATTGGTTATCGTAGCACCGGAAGGGGAGGATGAAATTCTCTTTTCCCAGAATTTCACCTGCCCGGAGCACGGCTTTTCTATGGAAGAGCTTTCTCCGCGTATGTTTTCGTTCAATAATCCGTTTGGTGCTTGCCCCGAATGTGATGGTCTCGGCTTTTTGATGAAGGTAGATCCTGCGCTGGTTGTTCCAAAGCCTCATTTATCGGTAAATGAAGGGGCAATCCGTGCAAGCGGTTGGTATCTCTCGGGTGGCGACAATATTGCGAGAATGTATTTTCGCGCTTTGAGCGAAAAATATAAGTTTTCGCTGGATACTCCGTTTGAACAATTAACGGAGAAGCAACAAAAAATCTTGCTTTACGGAAATAATGGCGAAAAATTGGATATGCAACGAAATTCTTCTTTCGGATCGGTTGCATACAGTACTTCTTTTGAAGGCGTAGTTCCCAATCTCGAGCGTCGTTTTAAGGAAACGAACAGTGATTGGATCCGTCGCGAAATTGAGATGGTAATGAGCGATTGTCCGTGTCTTGCTTGTCGCGGCAAACGCTTGAAGCAGGATAGTCTCAGCGTGACGGTGGGGGATCGGAATATCGCTGATGTTACTGATCTTTCCGTTGTGAATGCCATTGAATTTTTTGAAAACCTGAACCTTTCTGAAAAGGATCAATTGATCGGTCGGCGTGTCCTGAAAGAAATTATTGAACGCTTGAATTTTTTGAGCAGCGTGGGATTGGAGTATCTCACGCTTTCGCGGAGTGCCGGAACTCTTTCGGGCGGTGAAAGCCAACGAATCCGCCTTGCTACGCAGATCGGTTCTTCACTGATGGGAGTTCTGTATATCTTGGACGAGCCGTCCATCGGTTTGCATCAGCGGGATAACGATAAATTGATTGCGACATTGCAACGTCTGCGCGATCTCGGAAATACACTTATCGTTGTGGAACACGATGAAGATACGATGCGTGCTGCTGATTATATTGTTGATATCGGGCCCGGTGCGGGTATCCACGGTGGTGAAGTGGTGTGCAGCGGCACTCCGAAGGAGGTAATGGAGTGCGAAACCTCCCTGACCGGTCAATACCCCAGCGGCAGAAAAGTCATTGAAATTCCTGAAGTACGGCGTGAAGGAAATGGGAAGTTTTTAGAGGTGATCGGTGCTGCGGAAAATAATCTCAAAAAGATTAACGTGAAGATCCCGCTGGGGACTTTTACTTGCGTGACGGGTGTTTCCGGATCCGGTAAATCCTCTTTGGTTAACTCTGTGATTTATAAAACATTGGCGCACGAACTGAACGGGGCAAAAGCATTTCCGGGAAAGGTGAAAGAAATCAGGGGTCTGGAGCATCTCGATAAGGTGATCGACATTGATCAATCGCCGATCGGCAGAACTCCTCGTTCTAATCCTGCGACTTATACCTCTGTATTTACAGATATTCGTGAACTTTTTGCCTCCACAAACGGAGCCAAAGCGCGAGGCTATACTTCCAGTCGTTTTTCGTTTAATGTACGCGGCGGACGGTGTGAAGCCTGCCAAGGCGACGGCATTTTGAAGATTGAAATGCACTTTTTGCCGGATGTCTATATCCCTTGTGAGGTTTGCAAGGGGAAACGCTATAATCGTGAAACCCTTGAGGTGAAATATAAGGATAAGTCCATTGCGGATGTATTGGATATGACGGTCGAGGAAGGACTGGCTTTCTTTGAAAACCATCCCAAAATTCGCAGAAAACTGCAGACACTCTATGATGTAGGGCTTTCCTACGTGAAGATCGGTCAGCCTTCCACAACGTTATCGGGTGGTGAAGCGCAGCGAGTGAAGCTGGCTACAGAACTTTCCAAGCGTCCTACCGGGCAAACCATCTATATTTTGGACGAACCTACCACCGGACTTCATACTGCCGATGTTCAGATGTTGATCACAGTATTGCAACGCTTGGTTGAAACAGGGAATACGGTGGTAGTGATCGAGCATAATTTAGATGTGATTAAAACTGCCGACTATATTATTGATTTAGGACCTGAAGGCGGCGATAAAGGCGGTACGGTTGTATCGACCGGAACACCGGAAACCGTTGCGGCGTGCGAAGAAAGCTTCACCGGTATGTATTTAAAGAAGATTGGTGTAAAGTAAAAAAACATTACAGAAAAAAGACGCCCTATGGCGTCTTTTTTTCATAAAATCAAGCAATTACACATAAGAATTATCGAGCGAGGTGGTGATATGTCTTTTTCGGAACGAGAGCTGCTTGCCAGATTGATTCAATGTGAAGCCGGTGGCGAGGGGGATGTCGGGATGGCTGCAGTTGCAAGCGTAATTATGAACCGTGTCCATTATCCGGTCGGTGAATATGCCAGAGTCGGTGAGGGGAATATTCGTAATATCATAATGCAACCGGGTCAGTTTGAATGTGTTCGTACAACGACGAACGGTCGCTATAACCCCCAAAACATCTATAATATGAATCCGACCGGTATTCATTATGCAATTGCCGATTGGGCCATTGCCGGAAACAGAGTGCCGGGGTTGGGGGATTCTCTTTGGTTTTATAATCCGTTTAATGTCAATTGCAGGCAGACTTTTCCTTCGGATGTCGGGTATTACATAGGCAAGTATCAAGCGCATTGTTTTTACAATCCGACGGATTTGTATGAGTTTACATAATTTTGTGAGGTGTAATATATGGGTGAATTGAACGGTAATGGCAGTTATTTTCGTACATCTGATTCGAGCAACAATGATTTTATGCAGTCTCCGGCGTATCCCGGCTCTTGGCAACAGGCTTTGAGGAACAATGAGGGACAATACTGTATCATTGACTTTTTGATCGGTACGGAGAATATTGTTCAACGCGAAGGGATCTTGTATGATGTCGGTATGAGCTTTGTTGTTCTATTTGAGCCAAGAAGCGGAAATTATGTTGTGTGCGATATTTATGCAATTAAATTTGTGACATTTGCAGGAACAGGTGTCCTTCCTGCCGGGAAAGTTCCCAAAAGAAGAGTTTGATATTATAGCCCACTGAAATTTTTCGGTGGGTTATTCTTTTTGCGGTTCTTGATGAAAAGGGTGTCGCTGTATTGACAAATTTTTATTTTATGTTATTATATTATAATAAAATAATAGTGAGGTATAAATTTTATGACGGTTAAAAGTATGACCGGCTTTGGCCGGGGTAACGGCTCTTTCGGCGGGCTTGATTTTACCATTGATATTAAATCGGTCAATCACCGTTTTTTTGATTTTTCCGCTCGAATCTATAAGGACTATGCTTTTTTGGAAGAACCTATCAAAAAGCGTGTCGCCGAGAGTGTGACCCGCGGGAAGATTGATATTTATTTTCATACCGAGAAGAGTACTGCGGAAACCGAACTCACTGCATCGGTGGATCAAAATCTTGTACGCGCTTATCTTGATGCGGCAAAGCTTCTTTCGGAAAATTACGGAGTACATAATGATCTGGCAGCTTCCAGACTTCTTACGATGCCCGATGTTTTAAAAATCACCCAACCTGAAGTTGCTGAGGATGATATCAAAGCGGCTGTCTTGGCAGGGTTGGATCAAGCCCTTGAATCCTTTATCGCTATGCGCGAGGTCGAAGGCGAAAAACTGAAAAAAGATCTTTTGGATAATTTGAAATTTATCGCCGTCGCGGTTGAAAAGGTTGAGACGCTGGCACCTCAATCGGTTGAGAATTATCGTACGCGGCTTGAAGAAAAAATTCGAGAGACATTGGAAGATCGTAATGTGGAAGAGGGTAGACTTCTGACAGAAGTTGCAATCTTTGCCGATAAAGTTGCGGTTGACGAAGAGACGGTGCGTTTGAGGAGTCATTTGGCTCAATTTGAGAGTCTGCTTGAGCAAGGCGGTCCCATTGGAAAGAAATTGGATTTTTTGGTTCAGGAAATGAATCGTGAAATCAATACCATCGGATCTAAATGCAATAGCATTGAGATTACACGGATCGTTGTTGATGTGAAGTCTTGTATTGAAAAGATTCGTGAGCAAATTCAAAATGTTGAGTAAGAGGGTGAGTAAATGAAGTTAATCAATATCGGTTTCGGTAATATGATCAATTCATCTCGCATTATTGCCATTGTGAGTCCGGACAGTGCACCGATCAAGCGTATTATCTTGGAAGCAAAAGAGAGTAGCGTTTTGGTGGATGCTACCTATGGGCGCAGAACCCGCGCGGTTATTATTACAGACAGTGATCACGTAATCTTATCCCCGCTGCAACCCGAAACGGTGGCAAACCGCTTAACGGATAGTTATGAAGAAGAGGATGATGAAGATGGCGAATAAAGGTAAACTGATCGTAATTTCCGGTCCCAGCGGTACCGGAAAGGGGACGGTGCTTAACGAGGTCTTTCAACGCAATCCCCATTTGAAATATTCTGTTTCCGCAACTACCCGCGCTCCCCGTGAGGGCGAGGTGGACGGCGTGCAGTATCACTTCATTACCAAAGCGGATTTCGAAGAAATGATCCGTAATGGCAAGATGCTGGAATATACCATCTATTGCGATAACTACTATGGTACTCCCGCTGAGTTTGTGGAGCAACAGCGGCTGAAGGGCGAGGATGTGGTCCTTGAGATCGAGGCGAACGGTGCGAGCCAGGTCAGAGAAAAGTGCCCGGATGCCACACTGATTTTTATCCTTCCGCCCAGCATTGAAGAACTTGAGAGACGCTTAACAGGGCGCGGTACTGAACCGCCTGAGGTTATTGCCGCACGAATTGCAGAGGCAATTCGTGAGATTGAGCAGGCAGATCAGTATGATTACCAAGTCGTAAATGAGGTGGTTGAAACGGCCGCTGATGAAATAGACGAAATTTTAAGAAATAACATAAAGGAGTAAATGAACAATGTTGTATCCCGCAGTTGCAGAATTAGAGAAGGTGACCAGAAGCCGTTACGCTCTGGTGATTATGACCGCCAAGCGTGCACGTCAGATTTCTGAGCACGCAGAAGCAAATGAGATCGAATTGACCGATAAGCCGGTAAAGCTGGCGATTAATGATATCGCAGCCGGTAAGGTCTCCATTAAGGTGGAAGAATTTCCCGATGAAGAGTTGGTAATCGAAGAGTAATTATGCCTTTGATTTGCAGGGTAGCAATTGACCAGATCGTCCAAAAGATCGATAAGGATTATGATTATCTTTTACCGGACTCTTTTGCGTCATCTGTTTTGCCCGGAATGCGGGTTTTAGTTCCTTTCGGAAACGGAAATGTCTTGAAAAAAGCGATGGTGTTTTCTGTTTTTGAGGGGGAGTACGACCCGAAACTAAAGGGCGCGGTCCGTCTGCTGGATCAAATGCCGATGCTGGATTCCATCCATCTGAAGCTTGCCGAATGGATGGCAGACCAGTACTTTGTTACGCGTTATCAGGCAATTCGCTGTATGATCCCTCGTGGGCTTGATTATAGCGTTAATGAGATTTTTGCACTAAATCCGGACCGATCGGAGTTTCCCGAGAAGTACCGTGAGTTGGTAGATTTTATGAAATCCGCCGGCAAAGCGGTGCGCAGATCGGATTTTCCCGCAAAGCTCAAACGCTTATGTCTGCCGGCATACAGTGATGGCATCTTGATCGAGGAGATTCGGTCCATCCGCAATATCGGTGACCTGAAGGAAAAAAAGATCCGTCTGGCGCAACCGATAGAGCAGATTGAATTCTATCTTTCGGAGCTTGAACGCCGTTTTGAAAAACAACGAGATTTGCTCGCACTGTTTTTGGATGAGCCTGTACTTTCTGCGAAAGATGCGCTGTATTATTCCGGTTGCGGTCCGTCTACCGTTAAAACCCTTTCTCAAAAGGGGTTGATAGAGGTCTATAGTGAGTCGAAGGAGCGAACCCCTTATCGCGCAATGGAGCGAAGTGAAAACTGCGAACCTATTGCTTTGGAGGAGGAGCAGGAAACTGCGTATCGCGAGATCTCTGCTTGCTTTGACCAAGAAGGGACACATTTGCTTTATGGAGTAACGGGAAGCGGAAAGACCCACGTTTTTATGAAGCTGATGGATGACTTGACCTCTGCAGGAAAGTCTGTGCTGATGCTTGTGCCGGAAATTGCGTTGACTCCCCAAATGCTCAGCCGTTTCTATCTGCGTTACGGAGATTGCGTATCGGTTTTGCATAGTGGTCTTTCCATCGGCGAGAAAGCGGACGAATGGAAAAAGATTCATAGCGGGAAGGCGAAAATTGTCGTCGGAACCAGAAGCGCTGTTTTTGCCCCATTGAAGGATCTTGGCTTGATCATAATGGACGAAGAGCATGAATCAACATATAAGTCAGAGACCAGCCCGAGATTTCACGCAAGAGATGTGGCGAGGTTTTTGTCGCACTATGCCAATGTACCTTTGCTTATCGCTTCGGCAACTCCCGCTATGGAGAGCTATTATAAATCAGAACGTGGCAATTATCAGCTCCATACCTTGACCAAGCGTTATAATAATGCTTCATTGCCCGATGTTCAATTGGTTGATATGCGGCAGGAAACCTTGGTTGAAGGTACAAAGCTTTTCAGTGAACCGTTAAGAGTTGCGCTGGAGGAAACCTTTAACACCAAGAAACAGGCAATTCTATTCCTGAATCGCCGAGGAATGCATTCGGTTGTCGGCTGTTCTTCCTGCGGTGCGGTTTCAAAGTGCCCTTCTTGCGGAATTGCCCTTACTTTTCATAAGCCAAATCCGCGCCTGATGTGCCATTATTGCGGCTACAACATCAAGCGTTTCGATAAATGCCCGGATTGCGGCAGCGAGCATATCAAGATGCTTGGTCTGGGCACCCAGTATGTCGAGGAAGAATTGCAGTCACTGTTTCCGTCTGTCCGTATTCTGCGGATGGATATGGATACGGTTGATTCGTATCTTTCTTACGGGGAACGTTTGACTGCTTTTCGTGAAGGTGAGTATGATGTTATGCTCGGTACGCAAATGGTGGCAAAAGGCTTGGATTTTCCCAATGTCACACTGGTTGGAGTGTTGCAGGCGGATATGTCGCTTTATACCGATGACTTTCGTGCCAATGAACGTACCTTTAATCTTCTGACTCAGGTTTGCGGTCGATCCGGACGAGGCGGCACTGCCGGTCGTGCCATCATCCAAACCTATTGCCCTGACCATCAGGTGATCGCTCTTTCGAAAGAGCAGGATTATCTGCAATTCTATCGTCAGGAAATCTCTTTTCGCAAGCTGGTCGGTTATCCGCCGTTTTGCGATATTCTACTTGTTCTTGCAGAAGGCTTTTCGCAGCAATCGGTAACCGAAGGAATGTCAATGATTTATCGCTATCTTCAAACCGCAAGTAATGCGGCATATAAGGATATTCCTTTGCGGTTGCTGTCGCCCGTTGTCCCGCGGATCGGAATGCTGCGCGGTCGGTATCGAATGCAGATGCTGGTTAAATGCAAGAACTCCGATAAATTGCGGCAATTGATCCGCGAATGTCGTGAATTGAATCTGCCTGCCGGTGTGCGGGTAGCATATAATATGAATCCTATCCAGTGTTTTTGAGGTGAAAAAATGGCTCTTAGAAATGTGGTTAAAAATGATATGACCTTTTTAGGTAAAAAGTCCCGTCCGGTTACGGTCTTTGATGATAAGCTTGCAACTTTGATCGAGGATATGCGGGATACCCTTCGTAAAGAGGCTGGGGCGGGACTTGCTGCCCCTCAGGTTGGAATCCTGCGCCGCATTTTTATTGCAGACATCCATTGCGATGGGTCTGAATATAAAGAATTTATTAATCCCGAAATCATTTCCGCTACCGGAAAGAACGACCGGTATTATGAAGGCTGCTTATCTTTTCCCGGTCGGAGTTTTCACATCGTTCGCGCCAACAAAGTGAAAATGCGGGCGCAAAATGTGAAAGGGGAGTGGTTTGAGTTTACCGGCGATGATTTTGTTGCCCGCTGTCTGCTCCACGAATATGATCATCTGGAGGGGATCACCATTCCGATGATCGGAGAAGAGGTCTTTGATAATGAGTAAATTGCGTGTGCTCTTTATGGGAACGCCCGATTTTGCTCTGGCATCCTGTAAAGCGGTGTATGAGCATTATGATTTAGTCGGTGTTGTGACCCAGCCGGATCGTCCAAAAGGTCGCGGCGGAAAAATGTCTGCTCCGCCTGTAAAGGAATTTGCACTTGAGCATCAGATTCCGGTCTGGCAGCCTACACTTTTGAAAGACGGTGCGTTTCAACCCGTGCTGGAAGAAACCGCTCCTGATCTGATCGTAGTTGCAGCCTACGGACGGATTTTGCCGGAGTATATTTTGAACTATCCCCGTCTGGGTTGTATCAATGTGCACGGCTCTTTGCTTCCTAAATATCGTGGTGCTGCTCCGATTCAGCGCGCAGTCATTGACGGAGAGGCGGAGACCGGTGTCACCATTATGAAGATGGCGAAGGGGATGGATACCGGCGATATGATTTTGCAGAAGGCTACCCCTATCCTTCAAGAGGATACTGCCGGTACGCTTTTTGAGAGATTGGCTGATTTGGGCGTCGAGGCACTCTTGGAGACGATTTCTATGCTTGAGAACGGCACGGCTGAGTTTGTGCCGCAAAAGGAAGAAGACGCCACCTATGCACCGATGATCGATAAGACTGAAGCTGCTGTGGATTTTACCCGTAGCGCGAAAGAGGTGCGTAATCTCATTATGGGGATGAATCCTTCGCCCGGAGCTTTCGTTGAGTGCGACGGTTACCGGCTCAAGCTTCATGAGGCTTATCTTGGTGAAAAGAGCAGTAAACCTGCGGGAGTTGTATCGGCAATATCCACCGAGGGCGTCGCTGTGTCTTGCGGCGATGGATACAGTGTACTAATAAAAACGATCCAAAAACAAGGAAAAAACAAGACGGATGCATATTCCTATGCCTGCGGCGCTAAACTTGCCGTAGGGGAATATTTAAAATAAAAGAGGAGGAGAACAAAAGTTGTTCCAAACCTATTATTTCGGAATCTATGCAATGTTACCTGTACTCCTGCTTGGTCTTATCGTACAGGCACGGATGCAATCCACCTATTCAAAGTATGCGAAGCTCTCGAATACCCGTGGTTTGACCGGAGCGCAGATGGCAGAAACAATTCTGCGTGGTGCAGGTATTCACGATGTGGATGTTGTCTGTATCAAAGGGCAGCTTTCCGACCATTTTGATCCTACCAAAAAGGTGGTGCGTTTGTCGGAGCAGGTATACAACGGTACCAGCATTGCTTCGGTGGGTGTCGCAGCACACGAATGCGGTCACGCAATTCAGCATAATGTTGGATATTTTCCTATTCGTATCCGCTCGGCTGTGGTTGGGATCACCAATTTCAGTTCTAAATTGCTCTATTTTTTGATGATTGCCAGTTTGTTTATTTCAAGCTATTCCTATAGCACAGTCATCTTCAATTTGGCCATCCTTTGCTATGTTGTTTTGTTTTTCTTTCAGCTGATCACTTTGCCCGTGGAATTCAATGCATCTGCTCGCGCCGTTGCGCAGATACAAGGCTATGGATTTAATGATCAGGATGTGCGTGGTGTGAAAAAAGTGTTGACTGCTGCAGCAATGACCTATGTTGCTTCTGCAATTACCGTTCTTTGGCAGTTGCTGCTTTTGATCAGCCGCTCCCGTAACCGTCGATGATGGATCCGCGGTTAACGGCTTGCAATTTAATAATTGATTGGGAAGAGAAAAAGACCTTTCCGAATCTTGCTTTGAAAAACGCTCTTCGCTCGGTGATGAACGAGCGAGATCGACGCTTTATTACAGCGGTTGTGTACGGAGTTGTGGAACGCAAGCTTACTTTAGACTATTTTCTTGCCCGTTGCTCCGATCGAAAACTTGAGCGTCTTGCGCCTGCAGTACTTTCTGTTCTTCGTATGGGAGTCTATCAGCTTTTTTATATGCAGGTTCCTGCGTCTGCTGCTTGCAATACCTCTGTTGATCTGATCAAAAAGTGTGGAATGGCGCACTCGGCAGGGTTTGTTAATGCGATTTTACGAAGATGTGATCGCGAACGCGATGAACTGCTTGCAATGAAAAAGGTCGATTTTTCCGTTCGCTATTCCATTGCGCCGGCTTTGGTTGATCTTTTGTTGGAGCAGTACGGCAAAGATACTTTTAAAGCAATGATGGATGGGATCTCTCAACCCGATACATCTTTTTACCTCTTTCACAATTTGAAACGTGGTACCTCAGCAGATTTTGAAATGTTGATGCGGCAAGAGAATATTACTCTCGAAAAAACGGAGCTCGCGCATCTTTATAAGGTTTCAAGCGGTTTTTCGGTGGAACACTCCAAGGCTTATCAAGAGGGATGGTATCATATCGTAGGCCGTCATTCTGCGGAGGCGGCACTGAAGATGCCGACGGATGCATCGTTGGTGATGGATCTTTGCGCTGCCCCCGGCGGTAAGACTTTTGTGATGGCAGCTTTAACATCCGGAGAGATTAGGGCTTTTGATATTCACTCCCATAAGGTTGAAAATCTTATGAAGTCTGCAAAGCGTTTGATGCATCAAAATGTGACCGCAAGGCAGGCAGATGCTTCGGTCTTTGATGCAAATTCTAAAGAGATCGCTGATTTTGTATTGTGTGATGTACCCTGTAGCGGTCTCGGCATTATCGGGAAAAAGCCCGATATCAAATATAAGCAATATAATAGTGATGGTTTTACTGCAATTCAATATCAGATCCTTGAAAACGGTGGTCGATATTTGAAAAACGGTGGACGGCTTGTATATTCCACCTGTACCATTGATCGCCGCGAGAATGAAGTTTTAGTGGATCGTTTTCTGAAGAAGAATCCGATATTTACCTTGGTGGAGCAGAAGCTTTACTTACCGGAGTGCGGCTCGGACGGATTTTTTATTGCGGTTATTAAGAAGGGTTGAGGGTTTGAAAACTGATATCAAATCTATGACAAGGGAAGAGCTTTCTTCCTACATATCGGATCTTGGCGAGCCTGCCTTTCGCAGCAAGCAGATCTTTCGCTGGCTGCACCGCGGTGTCGGCACCTTTGATGAAATGACGGATTTACCGAAATCTCTCAAAGAGCGACTTCAGCAAGAAGCGAATATCACCACGTTGCGTGTGTATAAGCGGTTTCGGTCTCAAATTGATGATACGGTCAAATATCTCTTTATGCTGGAGGATGGCAATATCATCGAAACCGTTGCGATGAAATATCATCACGGGTACTCCATCTGCATTTCTTGCCAGGTTGGATGCAGGATGGGTTGCTCTTTTTGCCAATCTACGAAAAACGGTTTGATTCGTTCTCTCACTGCGGGTGAGATTTTGGATCAGATTATTCAAGTTCAATTGGATCTTGGGATTCGAATTACAAATATTGTGATGATGGGAATCGGCGAACCTTTGGATAATTTTGATGAAGTAGTCCGCTTTTTAAAGAATGTCAACGATCCGGAGGGGATCAATATCGGCTATCGGCATATCTCGTTGTCTACCTGCGGATTGATCCCCGGTATTAAGCGTCTGGCAGAATTGGAATTGCCTATTACATTATCTATTTCTCTGCACGGCACCAGTGATGAGATCCGATCTCGTGTGATGCCGGTCAATCGTAAATATAATCTTGAAAAATTGATTTCCGCTTGTAAGGAATACCAAAGCCATACAGGACGCAGAATTTCCTTCGAATATGCGGTGATTGCAGGTGTTAACGACCGTTATGAGGATGCAAAACGGCTTGCGGTATTGCTAAAGGGAATCTTGTGTCACGTGAATTTAATTCCCGTCAATCCGATTGAAAACGGCGTTTACCATCCACCCTCGAGAAAGAGTGTGTTGAATTTTCAAGATACTTTAACTAAACTCGGACTGAACGCAACCATTCGCAGAACACTTGGGAGTGATATTTCTGCATCCTGCGGTCAGCTTCGTCACCAAAATGCGAAAGAAGGAGGAGATGCACAGTGAGAATAGTAGGTGCCAGCGATATTGGTATGGTACGGAAGGAAAACCAGGATGCTTTTTGGTTTTGTCAATCTGAATCCGGCGTTGCGTTGGCTGTTGTTTGCGATGGTATGGGCGGCGCCCGTGGCGGTCAGCGCGCGAGTACGATGGCAATTGATGCGGTTCGTCATTATCTGGAGACCCACCCGAAGATTGGAGACGTTCAGGCGGCATTCGAGCAGATTTTTCAGTTCAGCAATCGTTACGTATATAATGAGGCCTACGATAATCCGGAGTTGACCGGTATGGGGACGACGATGGTTTTGGCCTTGGCAAAAGGGGAAACGGTATATTTCGCTAATGTCGGCGATAGCCGTGGCTATCATATTAAAAACGGCAGTATTTCGCAGATCACGAAGGATCATTCTGCTGTTCAAGAGTTGGTGGACAGCGGTCATCTTACTGAGCGTCAGGCGAAGATTCATCCCAATAAAAACATCATCACACGCGCTATCGGTATTGAGGATGAGGTGGCGTTTGATCTTTTTGAGACCTCGGCAGAGGAAGGAGATGTGATCATCCTTTGTTCCGACGGATTGACGAATTATGTGGATGAAAATGAAATTCAATTTGAAATTGCAGGCGGAGAATTTGAAGACCTTCCCAAACGCCTGATTGATCTTGCAAACAGTAGAGGCGGCGCTGATAATATTACAGTCGTAGCCATTCAAATATAAGGGGGATCGAAGAATGGAAAAATATATCGGAAAAGTTTTAAATGATCGCTATATGATCACCGAGGTCGTCGGTGTCGGCGGTATGGCATATGTATATAAGGCCTTTGATAAAGTTTGCAACCGTGTTGTTGCGGTAAAGATTTTGAAGGATGAATTTATGTCGGACGCACAGTTCCGCCGTCGTTTCACCAATGAATCAAAGGCAATTACAATGCTTTCACATGGGAACATCGTGGATGTTTACGATGTTTCTTTGGAGGGGGATTCTCTTTATATTGTAATGGAATACATTGATGGTATTACATTAAAAGAATATATGGAGAAAAAAGGTACGCTTTCTGTTGCAGAGGCATTGCATTTTATTAAGCAGATTCTTAAAGGTTTGGCGCACGCGCACGAACGCGGCATTGTCCATCGTGATGTGAAACCGCATAATATCATTCTTTTAAAGGACGGTACGATTAAGATTACCGACTTCGGTATTGCTCGTCTGACCAAGTTTGATACCCAGACCATCAGTGATATGACCATCGGGTCGGTACATTATATCAGTCCGGAGCAAGCAAGCGGTGACCGTACAGATGAGCGTAGCGACATTTATTCTGTCGGCATTATTCTGTATGAGATGTTGACCGGGAAGCTCCCCTTTGAGGCAGATACCGCTGTGGCAGTTGCTTTGATGCAGGTGCAGGCACAGCCCGAATTGCCCAGCGAGTTGCGTGAAGATCTTCAGCAGGGCTTGGAGGATATTATCCTCAAGGCAATTATGAAGGATCCTGCTATGCGCTATCAATCAGCCGGTTCTATCCTTGCTGATATTGCATTGTTTGAATCCGATCCCACCATTGTGTTCAACTATACAGCCGAGCCCGTTGATGAGGAGCCGGTATCCGATAATTCTCCCACCATTTTTGCAGATGGACTTACGACTGAGCAGGATGAATGGGATTATGGCGATGATGAAGAAGAGGGAGAGGATGAGGAAGAGGAAGAAGAACCCTCTAAATTCAAGTCAACCTGGTTGCCGATTATCGCAGGCGTCGGTACTGCCTTCGTTTTGCTGATTATAGTGGCACTTGGAATTGTATTCCAGAAAGAATTGTTTGGTTCCAAAACGGTTGCTTGCCCCAATGTTGTGGGGATGGAGTTGCAGGCTGCAAAAGATGGTTTTACCTTTGAGTTCGTTGTAGGGTCTACTGCTCCCAGCGATACTTATCCCGAAGGTCAGATCATTTCTCAAAATCCTGCGGCAGATACACAGGTTAAGAAAAAGAGCAAAATTACCGTCGTGATCAGTACAGGTCCGTCCAGTACCAATACAAAAGACGATACGGAGATCGAGGATACGAATTATGTGCCCGATGTACTTGGTTTTGAAAAAGCCGAGGCGATTGCGGAATTTAAACGTCAAAAGATCACCTATCGTATTGAAACCAAGCACGATGATGAGGTGGAAGAAGGACGTGTTATTTCCACCTATCCGTCGCCCGGTAAAGAGATCGATATGGATACTACAGTGACCATCACGATCAGCCGCGGTCCGGAAGAGGAAGAGCCGGATGAGCCTGAAATCGAGACGATCATTATGCCCGATCTGACCGGTCAGACAGAAGGGGCTGCAAAAACAACTCTTAAAAACAACAAATTGGCGATCGGTACCGTTAAGACTGAATACAGCGACACAGTTAGCAAAGGTATCGTTATTTCTCAAAGTGTTTTGAAGGACACGGATGTTGAAGTCGGGACTAAGATCGATCTTGTTGTCAGTGCCGGTCCCAAGGTGACCACTCCTGATGAAGAACCTGATGGCGAGACCGGAGATGATACTACTCCTCCCGCGGATGATACAACCCCCGATGACGATAAACCTTCGGGTGATGATACCAATACGGATCAAAATAATCCGGACGATAACACAACGTCCAATCCCGAAAATCCCTCCACTGAACCTGAAACCCCTGCTGCGAACTAAAATGGAAGGTAAGATTATTCGATTATTATCCGGGGTCTACACAGTCGAGACCCCGGAAGGAACTTATCTATGCCGTGCAAAGGGAAGCTTTCGTAAGCAAGGGATTTCCCCCGTTCCGGGAGATAATGTGGAGATCCTTGCAATGCCGGATCATACGGGCAGAATTGACCGTATTTTATCACGTAGGAATTACTTGATTCGTCCAAATGTCGCTAATGTGGACGTACTCTGCTATGTTTCCTCTTTTGCGCAACCTACGCCTTTTCCATTTACTATTGATAAAATGCTGATCATTGCGCAAAACCAAGGGATTGAGCCGATATTGGTGTTCAATAAGATCGATCTGCCGGACACCGAGAATGTGTCGCATCTTGCATCTTTATATAAAGGACTTGGCTTTTCGGTGCATTGCGTGTCTGCTTCGACCGGAGAGGGGATCGATGCACTTCGAGCTGCGCTCGAGAATAAAACGGTCGTGTTTGCCGGCAATACCGGCGTGGGGAAGAGCAGTATACTGAATATTCTCTATCCGGAGTTGGAATTGGCTACAGGTGAAGTATCGGAAAAACTTGGTCGTGGGCGGCATACCACCCGTCATATTGAGCTTTATCCTGCAAACGGCGGATTGATTGGGGATACACCCGGGTTTGGTGCATTGGAATTGACAGGTTATGAGATCGAACGCGCTGATCTTTCGAGCTATTTTGTTGATTTTGAACCCTATGTTTCAGATTGTGATTTTCTGGATTGTGCGCATTTAAATGAAAAAAACTGTGGCGTATGCAGAGCAGTCGAAAATGGTAATATTGACCGAGGACGCTATGAAAGCTACCGCCAGGTTTATCAATTTCTGAAGGAGGAAGAAACTCCTTGGATCAAAAAAACGAACAACTAATGATATTTCTTGCCGGAGAGCTGCGCGATAAAGCGGCTGTATTGGCAAAAATGGATCAATATTGTTTTGATTATTATGCTGCAGATGCGGGCTATTTGCTCGCCAAGGAGTTGGATGCCCCGATTCGTCTGGTTTTAGGTGACTTTGATTCTGCCGAAAAACCGAATCTGGAGAATTTGCTTCAGTATCCTTCCGAAAAGGATCAGACGGATAGTGAGCTTGCACTTGATCTTGCAATCAAGGACGGATATCGCTCAATCTGGATGGTGGCACCTTTCGGCGGAAGGCTGGATCATACCATTGCCAACCTTAGCTTGCTGGATGCGGCATATAACTGTGGGGTAGAGCTTCGCCTTTACGATGGTGAGAATCTTGCGTTTCTTTTGAGTGAGGGTGAGCATTCTCTCGGTTCGGACTTTCGCTATATCTCGTTTTTTCCGTGGGACAGAACGGCGGAAATATCACTGAAAGGTTTTAAATATCCATTGGATCACTACACATTAGTGAAGGACAAGCCTATCGGGGTCAGCAATGAACCTATCGGCCGCAATCCGTTCATTGAGATCCATAATGGAATGGTATTATGTATTTGCATTGAAAAACATCAGGAGGAAGTATGACAAGACAAAAACAAAGAAAAGTTGTGTTTCAGTTGGTCTATGCGCTCAACTATCAAGGTTTAGACTGTAAAGATACGATTTTGGAAGAGTTTTATCGCCAGCAGGAGTCTGAGGAGCATATTGCTTATATTGACGAGACTTTTATGGGGATCAGCGAGAATTGGGATGCCATTAATGCGCTGATCGAGCCTGCATTGGCGAACTGGTCAATGAAACGTTTGAGTGCTGTATGTCTGGCAATTTTGCGCTTGGCTGTATATGAAGTGAAGTTCAATGCAGATATCCCTGACCGTGTCGCAGTCAATGAGGCAATTGAATTGGCGAAGGAATTTGGTGATGAGGATTCCGGCAGCTTTGTTCACGGTGTGTTAAGCAGTATTGCAAAATAAGGAGCGTTTATGGAGCGGACAGCTATCTCCGTAACACAATTGAATCAATATCTGAAAACGGTGCTTGAAGCCGATCTGAATTTGAAAAACATCTGGATTCAAGGTGAAATTTCAAATTTGACCATTCACGGAAGCGGGCATATTTATCTGCGTTTAAAGGATGAAAACGGGATCATCAGTGCCGTGATGTTCCGATCCAGTGCGGCAAAGTTAAAGTTTCGTCCCGAAAACGGGATGAAGATCCTTGCAAAGGGAAGTGTGTCCATCTTTGAAAAGACCGGTGTTTATCAGCTCTATATTACAGAAATGAAGCAGGACGGCGCCGGAGATCTTTATGTGGCACTTGAACAGTTGAAAAAGCAGTTGGCTGCGGCTGGAATTTTTGCGGAGAGCCATAAAAAGCCGATCCCCTCTATGCCGCAGCGTATCGGCGTGATTACATCTCCGACCGGTGCAGCTGTACGGGATATTATTCAGATCACCGGCCGTAGATTTCCCCTTGCCGAAGTGATCGTCTATCCTGCGATTGTGCAGGGCGATTTGGCACCTGCTTCTTTGATTGCGGGAATTGATTATTTCGAGAATGTTGAAGAGGTGGATGTTATTATTATCGGGCGAGGTGGTGGCTCCATTGAGGATCTTTGGGGCTTTAATAGTCCCGATCTCGCTCTTGCGGTCTATAATTGCAATACCCCCATTGTATCAGCCGTCGGGCACGAAACCGATTTTACCATCTGTGATTTTGCGGCTGACCTGCGCGCTCCGACCCCTTCCGGTGCTGCGGAGTTAGTAGTTCCCGATATGCAGGATTTGCTTCATCGAATCAAGCAAGATCAAAAGCGCTTGTCCAATGCGCTGACTGCCACGGTGCAGCGAAAGCGAGACCTTTTAACGCGATATGCTGAAGCCCGTGTGTTGAAGGATCCCCGCGCTTTTACGGATAAACCGTATATGGTTCTTGATCATCTGACGGAGCAATTAAAACGCTCTGTTACACAAAAAACTAAGGACCAACGAAGTAATATCACGACATTGATGGCAAAACTTGATGCACTCAGCCCATTGAAGGTGCTTCAACGCGGCTTTTCCTTGGTGCAAAATGAAGATGGTCGTGTGATTGCAAGTGTGGATAAGCTTGAGAAAGATGAGAGGATCAATCTTCGTCTTACAGACGGCTCTGCTGCTTGCAGGGTTGAGCACATAATAAAGGATTAAAATATGGAGAATACAATGAAATTTGAAGATGCTATCAAGCAACTTGGCGAAATCGTCAAGAATCTGGAGAGTGGCGAGGTGCCTTTGGATGAATCCATCGCTTTGTTTGAAGAGGGGATGAAGCTCAGCAAGCGTTGTGCGGAGATCTTGGAACAAGCGGAGCAAAAGGTACGTTTTCTCCAGCAGGAATCGGGGCAAAGTACAGATGAATGAAGAATATCTTAATAAAAAGTTAAAATTGGATGCACTTCTTCAATCGGTCGTTCAAGATAATCTCCCGCGGGACAACCCTCTTGCGGAGGTGATGGCTTATGGGGTATCTACTCCCGGCAAACGGATTCGCGGTGTTTTGACGATGATCTTTTGTGAGCGGTTGTCTGTACCCGAGGAGCAGGCTCTGCCCTTTGCTGTGGCGTTGGAGCTGATTCACGCCTATTCATTGGTTCACGATGATATGCCTGAGATGGATAATGATGACTATCGCCGCGGTGCGCTTACTTGCCATAAAAAGTATGGCTCCGATATGGCACTTTTGGCGGGCGATGGAATTTTGAATTTTTCTGCAGAATATCTCCTTTCGCATAGAAAATTATATCAACCTGATCGCTTTTTGGATGCACTTTCTGTACTTTACAGAGCGGCCGGGTCGAGTGGTATGCTTCTTGGTCAGGTGCTGGACAAAATCGGTGAAAGCCGCATTCTTTCTCTAGATGAACTACTTAAACTCCATCGAAATAAGACCGGAGCGTTGCTTCTTGCACCCGTTGAAATTGCACAAGCACTTTCGGGCAAAGAGAATGAAGATTATGTAAACTACTGCAAGAATATCGGTCTTGCTTTTCAAATTAAAGACGACCTATTAGATGTGGAAGGGTCTTCTGAAATTTTGGGTAAAACCGTTGGTAAGGATTCCTTGGAGAATAAATCTACCTTTGTATCCATTTTGGGACTTGAATCTGCCAAGGGATATCTTGATAAAGAGCTTTCTGCTGCGATTTCTGCGGCAGGAGAGGATAGCATTTTAATTTGGTTGGCAAACTATATTAAAGAACGCGAAAAGTAATTGATAAGGAGGCCGGCAATGAGCCGAGATCAAATGCTGAAAAATATCCGCGGCCCTTTGGATATCAAGGGGCTGGATTATACGGAAACCGCTGCGTTGGCTGATGAGATAAGAGAATGCCTGATTCATAATGTTTCCAATACCGGCGGTCATTTGGCCAGCAATCTCGGTGTTGTTGAGCTGACGATGGCTCTTCATCGAATTTTTGATTCTCCGAAGGATAAGATCATCTTCGATGTGGGGCATCAATGCTATGTCCATAAATTACTGACGGGACGGTATGAGAAGTTTCAATCGTTGCGTCAGGAAAACGGTTTATCCGGATTTCCAAGCCCCGACGAGAGCGAGCACGATGTGCTCAAAACCGGTCACAGCTCTACTGCGATCTCTTCCGCGGTCGGACTTTTGAGAGCCTTTGAACTCAACGGGGAAGAGGATCGTTTTGTTGTGGCGGTTGTGGGCGACGGTGCAATGACCGGCGGACTTTCTTATGAGGGATTAAATAACGGCGGGAGAACGCAGGGAAATCTGATTGTTGTGTTAAACGATAATGATATGAGTATTTCCCCAAATGTCGGTTCGTTTGCGAATTATCTTTCTAAAATTCGTTCCCGTGAGGGCTATTTCCGCTTTAAAGATATGCTGACACGCATCACAAATGGTACGCCGTTGGTTGGGGAATCTTTTTATCGTTTCTTTCAAAAGATCAAGCAGGCGTTAAAATCCGTCTTTTATCAAGGGAATATCTTTGAAAATATGGGATTTGCCTATCTTGGTCCATTGGACGGGCATAATCAACGCGATTTAGAACGGGTCCTTGAGCGTGCAAAAAACTTAAAGAGACCTTGCCTTGTTCACGTTAAAACGATTAAAGGAAAAGGCTATTCCTATGCTGAAGATCAGCCCTCTGATTTTCACGGCTTGAGCTCTTTTGATGTTGAAACAGGAGAACACGGAAAAAAGGTTAAACCGGATTTTTCTGATATTTTCGGAACAGAGCTTTGTGCACTTGCTGCCGAGGATTCTAAAATATGTGCGATAACGGCGGCAATGAGTTCCGGATGCGGACTTGCGGAGTTTTCTCGCAGATTTCCGAATCGCTTCTTTGATGTGGGCATCGCTGAACAGCACGCCTTGACTTTTGCCGGCGGCCTTGCTAAAAATGGTATGAAGCCGGTATTTGCCGTCTATTCTTCTTTTTTGCAGCGCGGGTTTGATCAGTTGATCCACGACCTTGCGCTTCAGGATGTGGGAATGACTTTATGTATTGATCGCGCCGGCATTGTGGGCGAGGATGGGGAGACGCATCAAGGTTTATTTGATATTCCGATGCTGCTTCCGATTCCGGGCGTCTCTATTTATTCGCCGACTTGCTATACGGATTTAAAGACGATTTTGCGTCTTCGGATTGAGAATCCCGTCGGGATTTCTGCCATTCGCTATCCGCGTGGCTATGAGCCGGATATGGTATTGCCTTTTGAGCATCCTGAAGACGCGGTTGAATGGCTTGGCGTTTCCGATGATCTTTGTGTCGTCTCCTATGGTCGCCAAGTGGTATCTTGCCTTGCCGGAATCCGTAAGGCAAATCTGGCCGTATCTTTTTTGAAGTTGAACCGTGTTTATCCCATTGGCGAGGACGTATTGAAAAAACTGCTTGAATTCAAGCGCATTCTTGTTATTGAGGAGTGTTATCAGAATGGTGGCATCGGCTCTTATCTCGGGAATATGCTGATGAACCTCCGTTATCGTGGATTATATCGCAATTTTGGCATCAAAAACCATTTTATGAAATCCGGAAAGCCGGATGCTTTGCTGAAAGAATGCCATTTAGATGCCGACAGTATTGCTGAAATGATTCGGAAGTTTGGGGCGATGGATGTATGAGGCTGGATCAGTATTTGGTGTCAAAAGGCTATTTTGAAAGCCGAAATAAGGCATCTACCGCTGTAAAGTCCGGATACTTTGCAGTAAATGGCAAAAAAATCATCAAACCCGCATATGAGATTACAGAAAACGATGCAATTACAGCTTTGAAAGAAGAGAAAACTTATGTTGCGCGCTCTGCACATAAGCTTTTAAAAGCTTACGATGTCTTTGATCTTGCTTGGGAGGGGAAGACTGCTGCCGATTTCGGCGCTTCTACAGGCGGTTTTTGTCAGGTTATGCTGGAGCGAGGTATTCGTAAGGTATATGCTGTGGATATCGGTACGGCGCAGCTGCACCCTACTATCAAATCCGATCATCGTATCGTTAATATGGAGCACATCAATGCACGTTACCTCACTGCCGAAGCGTTTGAGGATCCCATTGAAGTTATTACTGCCGATCTTTCTTTTATTTCCATCAAGGCTGTCCTGCCCTCTATCTATCAAACCCTTTGCGAAGCGGGTCAAGCGGTCGTTTTAGTCAAGCCTCAGTTTGAGGCGGGTTCCGCTAATCTTAATAAAAGCGGCGTTGTGACCGATCGGAGAATTCATTTTAAAATATTGGAAGATATTGCAGCTTTTGCAGAAGAATGCGGATTCGGGATCAAAGGAATCTCGTTTAGCGGACTTGCAGGCGAAAGCGGTAATCGAGAATATCTTCTTTTTATAGAGAAGAATGTAAAAACTTCTATCTCAATATCTGCGGTAGCATATGCTGCAGTTTATACGGAGGATCACTATGAGTAAAATCGGAATTATTGTTAATCCGGAAAAGGATATTAACTTATTTCATTTAAAGCGCATTGTTGCGCTTTTGGAGCAATCCGGATTTACATATGCCGTTTCCTGCTGCAACAATGAAATAGAAGCAAATTTTCCTTTCTGCGATCCGTCGGAATGCTTTGAGGATGCTCATCTTGTGCTGACGCTCGGGGGCGATGGTACTTTACTTAAAGCGGCATCTTATGCGCATCAATTCAATGTACCTTTGCTTGGAATCAATCTTGGTCATCTTGGCTTTTTAGCGGAGATGGAGCCGAATGAGATCGAAAAACTTCCGAAGATTCTAACCGGTAGTTATGAGTGCACGGATCGGATGATGCTCTCTGTTTCCGTGTTGCGTGGATCCTGCTGTATTTCTGAAACGGTCTCACTTAATGATGCGGTAATTCGCAGTCGGATCGGTAAGCCTGCTCATATTGTGATCGGTGATGCAGATAGTGACCTTTTAGATTATTTTTGCGATGGGTTCATTATTGCAACTCCTACCGGCTCCACTGCGTATTCTATGAGCGCAGGCGGTCCGATTTTGGAGCCGAGATCTGATGGTATCGTTGTGACACCGATTTGCCCCCATACGCTGGGCTCTCGATCGGTTGTTTTTGGTGCTGCGCAGCAATTGATTTATGTGAAAGTTGCCAATGCGAACCGCATACAGGCGCAGCTTGAATGCGATGGCGGCGTCGTCTGCTCGCTGCAGGACGGTGATGTGGTTTGCATCAGCCGTCACGATACGCCCTTGAAGTTGGTTAAATTGCGCAATAAGAGCTTTTATAAAGTTCTGAACGATAAAATCAGTCGGAGGATGTCATGAAGAATTTACGCCGTGAAGCGATTTTGAAAATAATTGAAGAGCAATCCGTGTTTACCCAGGAAATGTTAGTTTCCATTTTGCAGGAGCAGGGATGGAATGTCACCCAGGCAACAGTTTCCAGAGATATCAAGGCACTTGGTTTGCGTAAAGCGTCCGACGGTAATGGTACTCGCTATGTAAAAAGTACAGTCGGTGCAGCTCCGCAGCCCACCTCTGTTCACGCCAATTCGATTTTACATAGCGGGATTATCGATGTGGTCAGTGCCCAGAACTTCGTGATCGTAAAATGCTATGCCGGAATGGCGGGCGCCGTTTGTGCTACCATTGATAATCTGCATCTTCAAGGCGTTGCCGGCTCTATTGCCGGAGACGACACCATCTTTATTTGCACCTTGAACAATGAATTTTCGCAAAAAATCCAAGAGATGCTTTCCGATATTAAGGAGTAAGAGACGATGCTGACTGCGCTTCATATCGAAAATATTGCGATCATTGATCGTTTGGATCTGGAGTTTGGGAGTGGATTCTCCGTCCTGACCGGTGAGACCGGTGCGGGTAAGAGTATCATCATTGACTCGATATTACTTCTTTTGGGTAATAAGGCATCCAAAGAGTTGATTCGATCCGGTGAGAATTACGGAATTGTAAGTGCTTGCTTTTGCGCGCTTTCGCCTGAGGCTCTTGAAATCCTTTCTGCAAATGAATTGACCCCGGATGCAGATGGAAATGTTTCGATTTATCGCAGGATCGGTGCGGATGGTCGGAATGTGACTAAAATCAATGGCATTAGTGTAACGGTATCGGTTTTGAAAGAACTGGGAGCACATCTGGTTAATATTCACGGTCAGCACGACGGGGTCTTACTGCTTGATAACCGCAGACATATTACTTATCTGGATGAGTTCGGCAATACCAAGGACGCGCTCGAACACTATAAAGAGGCGTATACCGAGGTTAAAATGCTGCGTGAGCAGTTGAATGAATTACAACTTAAGCTTGCGGAGAAAGAGCAAAGGAAAAAGCTATTGACCGAGTGGCTTGCTCAATTGGATGCGTGTGCACTGAAGGAGGGAGAGCACGAAGAGCTTTTGCAACGGCGAAAAAATATGCTTGTTAACAGCGAGATTATCGAAGGCTTGCATACCGCCGTTACCGCCGTTTATGACGGGGAGCTTCCTGCAGCGCAGCTCGCAAGAGAAGCTCTGGATGCGCTTCTTCCGCTTGAAAAGCTTCTTCCGCAAGGCGATGAGTTGGTGCGTCGATTAGCGCAGATCTCTGCAGAGTTAGATGATTTCGGAGCTGAACTCGGAAAGCTTTTTGATGACTATGCGGGTGAGCAAATGGATCCTGAAGAGATTGAAGAGCGGCTTGACCAGCTGGAGGAAATCAAAAAAGCCTTCGGCCCCGGTGACAGTGATGTATTGGAACGGCAAAAGGCGTTCCGAGATGAATTGGAGCTGCTGAATAATAGCGATGATCGATTAAAAGAACTTGAGACCGCATATCTTGAAGCACGGAAAACACTGGATTCTTGTGCTGCTGCTTTGACGGACGATCGTAAACTTGCAGCGAAAAGAATGGAAAAGAAGTTGCAGGACGAGCTTTGCTATCTTGATATGCCGAAGGTTCGTCTTCAGGTCAGAGTACAGGACCGTTTGAATGATCGAGGCGGAATCCGCTATCGTATTGACGGCAAGGATGATGTTGAGTTTTTTCTCTCTGCCAATGCAGGCGAAGCTTTGCGTCCGCTTTCAAAAATTGCTTCCGGCGGTGAGCTTTCTCGTATTATGCTGTCGATGAAATCGGTTTTGAACCAAAGCTTTGATACGGTTATTTATGATGAAGTGGATACCGGTGTCTCAGGTGCTA
>JAZQAQ010000043.1:0-1726 GCA_045545255.1 Eubacteriales bacterium
ACCAGATCCTAAATCTGGCGCGTCTGCCAATTCCGCCACGCCCGCATATTTGATTTGAATAGTAGCCGCTTATCGGCAGCCGCGCCGTACGCACCTGCCCGCGCTTTAAAAATGGTACAAAAGAAAAAGTTTGAGCAACAGGACCTTTGCAACAAGCGAAAAATTCATCGCAAACCGTAGTTTGCTCGATATTTTTCGTGTTGCTGCAGCTTTTGACCTGCTCGCTGCATCCGCCGCCGGCGGCGCATCGCAGGCAAAACTGCCAATTCCGCCAGCTCTGCATAAGTTCCGCTAACCAAATCAAAGATTTGGAGCGTCACTTAACGCCCGCATATTTGATTTGAATAGTAGCCGCTTATCGGCAGCCGCGCCGTACGCACCTGCCCGCGCTTTTTGACTTATACGGTAATAGAGCCTTGAGCAACCGGACGTTTGCAACATCGGCATATCCGTCGCGAGCCGTGGTTCGCTCGGTATCTGCCGTGTTGCGGCACCTGCTAACCTGCTCCCTCAATCTGCCAAAGGGCAGTGGTCGCAGTCGCAACTGCCAATTCCGCCGGTTCTTCATAAGATTACTTGTTTATTTTAGCGATTTATCAGTTCTTTGTCAAGTGTTTTCAAAGGCTTCCTTATTGAGCGGGTAATTTTAGAGATATTTTTCTTTTACTCTTTTTTTATCCGAATTTTTAGTATATAATGTAGATATAGGGTGACACGAATAATCCGAAACTGTTTTAAAAAGGCGGATTGCCCTTGCCATCCTAAGGAAGATGGAGGAATGTTCTATGGAAGTGAAAGAAATCTTAAAAAGAGTAGATCATACTTTATTAAAGCCAGAGTCCACCTGGGCACAGATCAAGGATATTATTGATGACGGGATTCGTTACGAGACCGCTTCGGTCTGTATTCCCGCGGCGTTTGTGAAGGATGCGGCGAAATATGCAAAGGGCAGGGTTGCCATCTGCACCGTCATTGGGTTTCCTTGCGGCTATGCCACCACCGCTGCCAAGTGCTTTGAGGCGGAGGATGCAGTGAAAAACGGAGCCGATGAAGTGGATATGGTCATCAATATCGGCTGGGTCAAGGAGCAAAAATGGGAGGACCTGCTGGCGGAGATCAAGGCGGTCAAGGCGGCTTGCGGCGGCAAGCTTTTAAAGGTTATCATCGAGACCTGCCTTTTGACTGATGAGGAAAAGATCAAAATGTGTGAGATCGTCAGTGCTTCCGGTGCAGACTTCATCAAGACCTCCACCGGCTTTTCCACCGGCGGTGCCACCCGCGAGGATATCGCTCTTTTTGCGAAGCACGTCAAGGGGATTCAAATCAAAGCTGCCGGCGGGATCCGCTCTCTGCAGGATGCAGAGGATATGATCAAGCTGGGTGCAGAGCGGCTGGGAACCAGTGCTATTATTAAGCAGACGAGAGACGAACCCATTACGGTTTGACCCGTCGGCTTTTCCCGCCTTTCTCGCGTTCATTTTTGTAAGGCGCCAGCCTTAGTGTAAATTTCTCGCTTCGCCTTTCGGGAAAAGACGATCGGGTGAAACTCTTCGACCTGCCAAATCAATTATTTTTTGGGAGGGTGCAGCCGAAGAGTGCAGGAATACCGGCGTATTTCAAGCGATGAGGCAAGAAAAAACGAAAAATAATTATTTGGCAGGCGTGATGTGTTTGACTCTCGTCTGCTTAAGCAGACACAAATGATCCGAACCCGCCTAAAATGACA
>JAZQAQ010000044.1:0-5257 GCA_045545255.1 Eubacteriales bacterium
CATTTTAAAGAATAACATATTTTTTTATAAATTGCAATAGGACTAAAAGTATAAATTTATAACCCTATAGTGAGTTGTGTGGAAAAAGATGCTGTGATATAATATTTGTATAAAGCAATATAAGCATTTGTTAATATAGCGGATAGTATAAGATGTCCGATTTTCTCGCCCATGCAGTGGGCAACCGAAAAAATGGACAATTATATCCAAATAGAAAAGGAGATAAAAATATGATTCAATTTGGCACCGGTGGCTGGCGCGCCCAAATAGGTTCTGATTTCATTAAGAGTAATGTTTGCTTGGTGGGTCAGGGCGTTTGTGAACTGATGAAGAGTGAGAATAAAACCGATAAACCTGTCATTATCGGTTATGACCGTCGCTTTTTGTCTAAAGAGGCGGCTCAGTGGTTGGCAGAGGTACTGGCGGGAAATGGAATTCGTGTTATTGTTCTTCGCCGTAGTTCGCCGACTCCGTTGGTTATGCATACCGTTAAGCGGCAAAAACTTCATTATGGACTGGAAATTACTGCATCCCATAACCCTCCGATCTATAATGGTATCAAATTAATCGTAGAAGAGGGAAGAGATGCCGATGTGGATACCACCGGCAAATTAGAGCAGTTGATCGCAGCTGTTGAAGAACCGAAGAGTATTGCTTTTAATGATGGCATCAAAAAAGGGTTAATTAATTATTGGGAGAGCCCCTTCAACGACTTTTTGGATGATATTATCGGTGTTTTGGATATGGATGCGATTCGTGCTCGCGGGCTTCGTATCCTTTTTGATCCGATGCACGGAAGTGCGACCTATCCCTTGATGACAATTTTCTATACCGCACGCTGTACGATGGATATTATCAATAGTAATAAGGATGCGTATTTTGGCGGAATGATGCCTGCTCCTACCGAGAGTACCCTGCGCGATCTTGCAATACAGGTGGTGGACGGGGAATATGATCTCGGTATCGGCGTAGATGGCGATGGTGACCGATTGGGCATTATTGATCGTAACGGAAAATACATCGATGCGAACCAAATCCTTGTGTTGCTCTATTACTATCTCCACGAATATAAAGGTTGGAAGGGTCCTGTTGTCCGCAATTTGGCGACGACACATATGTTGGATGCTGTTGCGAAGGATCTTGGCGAACAGTGCTATGAGGTTCCCGTTGGCTTTAAATATATCTCCTCTAAAATAGATGAGGTAGATGCGATATTGGGCGGTGAATCCTCCGGTGGTTTGACTGTTCGCGGTCATATCCACGGTAAGGACTCTGTTTATGCTGCTTCACTTTTTGCGGAAATGATCTGCAAGACCGGGAAATCTCCTACCGAACTTTTTGAAGAGCTTGAAGCAAAATACGGCAAGTATGAATTGGTTGAGTTCAATCTTGCTTTTGCACCTGAAGCAAAGGATGAAATCGTGAAAAAGGTGATGATGGATCGCATCCTGCCTGAGTTTGAGCATAAGACGACAAAGGTAAGCTATGAGGATGGCTGCAAGGTTTACTTCGAGGATGATTCCTTTGTAATCTGCCGCTTTAGCGGTACCGAACCTTTGCTGCGGATTTTTGCGGAAGGGAAAACCGCAAGCCAGGCACAGGGTTATATTGACGCTTGGAAAGATTTGTTGAAACTATAAAAATATCAAGAAGAGCTGTAAAAAACGAGTTTTTTTACAGCTCTTCTTTTATGTTCATTTTTACAATGAAATATGAGCATAAATGTAATAGATTTGTAAAAAGGAGTGTTATATAATGGTTATAACAAAAAATGGGGGTGGACTATGCTTGATTTAAAAATGGCTGCTTTTGCAGATGAAGCCTCGGCGGAAATTACGGGTCAGATTGCGGCAATGAAGCGCAACGGGATTTCGTTCTTGGAAATTCGCCAGGTAGGCGAAAAGAATATATCTGCGGTTGAGCTTCAAGAAGCTAATGAAATTCGCAAAATGATGGACGATAACGGTCTCGGCGTCTGGTCGATCGGCTCTCCTACCGGAAAGATCAAATTGAGTGATGATTTTATCCCTCATCTGGATCAGTTCCGCCATCAGCTTGAGCTTGCAGATGTTTTGGGGGCTGAGCATTTTCGCCTATTCAGCTTTTATGATGCGGATGATAGCGATGCCTGCTTTGATCTGGTCTGCGAGCGTATGAGCCGGCTAATCGATGCTGCCAAAGGAAGCGGCGTTATGATCTGCCACGAGAATGAAAAAGGGATTTACGGTGATACCGCAGCCCGTTGCTTGAAGTTATATCGCGCAATTCCTGAATTAAAGGGGATTTTTGATCCGGCGAATTTTCTGCAGTGTAATGAAGATACTTTGGCTGCCTGGGAGCTTTTGAGTCCGTATATTGAATATATGCACATTAAAGACTGCAATGCGGAAGGAAAGGTCGTACTCCCCGGAACCGGATGCGGAAATCTTCCCGTGCTCTTGAAAAAATACGCTGCACAGGGTGGGTGTGTTGTGACTTTGGAGCCGCATCTCAAATCTTTTTTGGGGTTGGATCAGTTGGAAAACGGTGAAAAGACCGAATCGGCAGTCTCTTATAAGAATAACGACGAATCGTTTGATGCGGCTGCAACTGCATTAAAAAATATGATTATGGAGGGTTAAACTATGAAAATCGGCGCGCAAATGTATACCATTCGGGAGGCTTGCAAGACCCCTGAGGGAATTATTGAATCTTTAGAAAAGTTGGCGAAAATGGGCGTTGAATGTGTCCAGTTCTCCGGATGTGGACCTATTGATTGGACGTTGCTCAAAGAGACTTGCGATCGCTTGAGTATTGAGGTTGTCATTACCCATAATCCTCTTGATCGCATTTTGGAGGATACCGATAATTTGATTAATGAGCATAAGCTTCTCGGCTGCAATTGCATTGGTCTTGGTTCGATGCCCAAAGAGATCCGAAACGATGGTGCAGAAATGGATAAGTTCTTGGATTCCTTAGAAGGTGCTATTAAGAAGATTACGGACGCAGGTCTGCAGTTTAATTATCATAACCACGCTTTTGAATTTAATAAGGTGGATGGTAAAGTTACGATGGATCGCATCATAGAACGCTATGATGCTTCTCAAATGGGTATCACGTTGGATACCTATTGGCTTCATCAGGGCGGGGCTGATATTTATCAGTGGATTGAGAAATTGAAGGGACGACTTTCAATTGTTCATATTAAGGATCAGAAATTAGAAGAAAATAATAAGGATGCTAAAATGGCACCGATCGGCTATGGTAATATGAATTTTCCGGGTATTATGGCGGCGTTAAAAGCGGCGGGGACGGAGTATGTCTTTATTGAGCAGGATCATTGCTATGATGAAGATCCTTTTGACTGCCTTGAGCGTAGCTTTAAGTATTTGCATTCCATTGGGTACTAAGGAGGTATAAAAGATGAGTAAGGTAAAGCTTGGTATTCTCGGTGTCGGTAATATGGGTACGACCCATACTAAAAATATTATGGAGGGCAAGTGCCCTGAAATCGAATTGGTTGCTGTGGCAGATACGAACCCCGACCGTCTGAAATGGGCAGAGGAAACTTATCCTGATATCAAACGTTTTAGTTCTGCTGAGGAAATGCTGGACAGCGGTCTTTTGGACGCTTGCCTGGTTGCTGTACCGCACTATGATCATCCCCGTTATGCTATAGAGTGTTTTAAGAGAAAAATTCACGTTATGGTAGAGAAGCCTGCGGGCGTTTATACCAAGCAGGTTCGTGAGATGAATGAGATGGCGGCGAATAGCGGCGTTGTGTTTGGTATGATGTTTAATCAGCGTACCAATCCGATGTACATCAAAATGCGCGAGCTGATTCAAAGCGGTGAATTCGGTGAAATTCGTCGTACCAACTGGGTTATTACCGCTTGGTATCGTTCTCAGGAATACTACGACAGTGGTGCTTGGCGCGCTACCTGGAGCGGTGAAGGCGGCGGTGTGCTGCTGAATCAGTGCCCCCATAATCTTGATTTATGGCAATGGATTTGCGGAATGCCTGCTATGATTGATGCCAGAATGCATTTCGGAAAATGGCACGATATCGAGGTGGAAGATGATGTTACCGCTTATGTGGAGTATCCCAACGGTGCAACCGGCGTTTTTGTGACTACCACCGGTGATTGCCCGGGCACCAATCGCTTTGAGGTTACTTTGGATAAAGGGCGTATCATTGCGGAGGGTAAAAAATTGACGATTACCCGTTTGAATACATCCCTGACCGAGTTTAAAGCAACTGGTGGAGGTACTTTCTCCAAGCCTGAAGCAAAAGATGAAGTGATTGAGTTTGAGGATAGCGGCAGCAAGCATCCCGGCGTCTTGAATGCTTTTGCTAAAAGCATTCTCGAGGGAACTCCGCTTCTGGCAAACGGCGAGGAGGGGATTAATGGCCTGACTTTGTCTAATGCGATGCATCTTTCTGCTTTCACAGGGAAACCTGTCACCTTGCCGATGGACGAAGAACTCTATTATGAGGAACTGATGAAGCGTGTAAAGACCTCTCGGAGAAAAGAGCACGTTAATGCGGTAGTTGCAGATACAAAGGGGACCTATTGAGGTACAGTTTATGAGCGATGTTGTTCGTTTTGGTATAATCGGCGTGGGTACGATGGGGCACGCCCACGCGCGCTATCTGATGGATAAGATGGTGGCTCACGCCGAGCTAGCTGCGCTTTGCGATATTGATCCGCAACGCCGCAAAGAAATAGGGGGACTCTTTCCGGGAATCCCAGTTTTTGAAAGTGCAGATCAGTTGTTTGAGTCCGGGACTTGTGATGCCGTCATTATTGCGACTCCGCACTATGATCATCCTGAAATTGGTATAAAAGCCTTTAAAAGCGGGCTTCACGTGGTGTCCGAAAAACCGATGGCTGTTCAGGTAAGTGCTGCGCGTGCTTTTATTCGCGCTGCTGATGAGAGCGGTAAGGTATTTTGCGTGATGTTTAATCAGCGCACGAATCCGCTCTTTCAAAAGGCGCGAGAATTGATGCAAACAGGCGTGATCGGGGAACCCAAGCGATTTAATTGGATCATTACGAATTGGTATCGTACGCAGGCATATTATGACAGTGGATCTTGGCGCGCCACTTGGTGCGGCGAGGGTGGGGGAGTGCTGATGAATCAAGCACCCCATAATCTGGATCTGATGCAATGGATCTTTGGAATGCCTAAGCGGGTTCGTGCTTTTTGCTCGGTGGGGAAATACCACAATATTGAGGTGGAAGACGAGGCACTGATCTATGGTGAATATGATAAC
>JAZQAQ010000045.1:0-6770 GCA_045545255.1 Eubacteriales bacterium
GTCAGGAGCTTTTGTCTTCCTAAGACCGCTTGGCCTCCGACTTTCCATGGTATCACGGTCACGGACGGTGACGCAGTCATCAGCAGGAGTATTCTCGTCGCCCACGGTCTGGAAGTCCACGGTGATGCACAGAGGAGTGCCGATCTCGTCTTCCCGGCGGTAGCGCTTGCCGATGGAGCCGGCATCGTCGAAGTCCACCATAAAGTCCTTCTGCAGCTCGTGGTAAATTTCTTCTGCCTTGGGGCTCAGCTTCTTGCTAAGGGGCAGGACGGCAGCCTTGAAAGGCGCAAGGAAGGGATGCAGGCGCAGAACCGTACGGACATCGTCCTTGCCGTTCTTATCCTGACCAACCACTTCTTCGTCGTAGGCTTCACACAGGAAGGCCAGGGCCACACGGTCGCAGCCCAGAGAGGGCTCAATAACATAGGGAATGTAGTGCTCGTTTGCTTCCTGATCGTAGTATTCCAGGGTCTTGCCGGAGGCTTCCTGGTGACGGCCCAGGTCATAGTCGGTCCGGTCTGCAATGCCCCAGAGCTCTCCCCAGCCGGAGCCGAAGGGGAACTGATATTCAATATCGGTGGTAGCCCGGGAATAGAAGGCCAGCTCTGCAGGCTCATGGTCACGCAGGCGCAGGCTTTCTTCCTTAATGCCCAGGCTGGTCAGCCAGTTCTTGCAGAAATCCTTCCAGTAGGCAAACCATTCCAGGTCTGTGCCGGGCTTGCAGAAGAATTCACATTCCATCTGCTCAAATTCGCGGGTACGGAAGACGAAGTTGCCCGGCGTGATCTCATTACGGAAGGACTTACCGATCTGGCATACGCCGAAGGGCAGTTTTTTACGGGTGGTACGCTGGATATTGGCGTAGTTGACAAAGATACCCTGCGCAGTTTCGGGACGGAGATAGACCTCATTTTTAGCGTCCTCGGTAACGCCGATAAAGGTCTTGAACATCAGGTTGAACTTACGGATATCGGTGAAGTTCTTGCTGCCGCAATCAGGGCACTCGATGTTATTCTCTTTGATATAGTCCTGCATCTCTTCGAAGGTCATCCCTTCCGCCTTTCCGCCCATATCCTCGATCAGCTTATCGGCACGGTGACGGGCGTGGCAATCCTTGCAGTCCATCAGAGGATCGGAAAAACCGCCCACATGACCGCTGGTCACCCAAGTTTCCGGATTCATAATGATGGCGGAGTCCAGACCTACGTTATAGGGAGATTCCTGAACGAACTTTTTCCACCACGCCTTTTTTACGTTATTCTTAAATTCAACGCCCAAAGGACCGTAATCCCAAGAATTTGAAAGACCGCCGTAGATCTCACTGCCTGCATAGACAAAGCCGCGGTTTTTGCAAAGGGTTACGATCTGTTCCATTGTTTTTTCTGTATTTTTCATGGTTTTCCCTCCGTTTATATTCTAAAAAAAGATTATATAATGGATTTTTAGGAATGTCAACTGTTTCATTTGCCAATAAATAAATTAAAGGAAACTATATTTATAGTTATTATATATAAAATAAATATATTGCATTTGTTTTAAACATATGTTAAACTATATGTGTATAACTATTTAATTTTTAGAGGGGAGATAAAAGATGCAATCGTTTAAGGATGTTTGGGATAAAGCACTCGTTATTTTGAAAAACGATCTGAACAGTACGTCGTACGATACCTGGATCAAACTGCTTGTCCCGATGAAAATGGAAAATGATACTGCTTATTTTTGCGTTTCCACCCTCTTCCAAAAGAGTATTATTGAAAAAAAATACAAAGAAGAGGTAGAAAGAGCAATTTCGAACGTAATGGGCTTTGATGTGCAGATGGAATTGATGATGGAGGATGAAGTCCCGCCCCGTTTCAGTAACATCGCTCATAAAGTATCCGAAGAGGTGGAAAGCTCTCTGCCGAGATTGGAGGAGCAGGAGCTGCAGGCATTCAACGCCAAGTCCAATCTGACCTTTGAAAACTTCGTGGTCGGCAAGGAGAATGAATTTGCGCACGCGGCTGCGCTGGCCATTGCCAATAATCCCGCAGGCGCGTATAATCCCTTCTTCTTATACGGTC
This sequence comes from Eubacteriales bacterium, assembly GCA_045545255.1. Taxonomy (GTDB): domain Bacteria; phylum Bacillota; class Clostridia; order Oscillospirales; family QAKW01; genus QAKW01. Next base: position 2,064 of record JAZQAQ010000045.1, read on the forward strand.
ACAGCGGTCTGGGCAAGACCCACCTGATCAACGCCATCGCCAATAAGATCCAAAGCAATAATCCCGACGCGGTCATCGTCTATGTGAAGGGCGACGAGTTTACCAGCGAGCTGATCGAAGCCATCCAGCATCAGACCCAGCGTCAGTTTAAAGATAAATACCGCAAAGCCAATATTCTGCTGATGGACGACGTTCAGTTCCTCAGCGGCAGACCTTCGGTGCAGGAAGAGATGTTCCATACCTTTGATTCTCTTTACGAGAATAATCGGCAGATCATCCTCACCAGTGACCGCCCGCCCAAGGATCTGAATAATATCGAAGAACGTCTGCAGTCCCGCTTTGCAATGGGTCTTACCGCAGACGTGCAGCCCCCCGAATTTGAGACCCGTATGGCGATCATCAAGCAAAAGGCAAAATTCTATAACCTCAATATCCCCGAGGAAGTGGTGGAGATCATCGCCAAAACCATTAAAAATAACGTACGGGAGCTGGAGGGTACCATCATCAAGCTGAAGGCGCATAATTCCCTCTGGGGTCAGACACCCACCATTGCCCTTGCCAAGGAAGCAATGGAGGCGGTCAATAAAGAAAATACCCATACCGCCATCACCCCCGCCGCCATTATTGATCAGACCGCCCGCTATTTCAATCTTACTGCGGAAGATCTGAAGGGTGAAAAGAGAAAGACCGAGATCGTATCCTGCCGCCAGATGGCAATGTATCTCATCCGCACGATGACCAGCCTCTCTCTGCCGGAGATCGGTAAGGAGATGGGCGGTAAGAATCATACCACTGTCCTCTATTCCATTAAAAAGATGGAGGAGACCATCAAGCAGGACCCCAATATGGCTAAAATTGCCTCCGAGCTGACGGAAAATATCAAGAAATCTTATTAACAGTTTTTTTATTTTTCAACAGGCGGTTTTGAACATTATCCACAGATTTTTCGACAGTTTACATAATTCTGTCGATACCTTGTGGATACAAAACCCGTAAAATCACAGCTGATTAACAGGCATTTTTTCGCATCATATTCTTCAAAACTTCAATTTTTGCGAGTTTTGCACACTACAACAACCAATACAACAATAACTATAGAAAAGAAAGGAAAGACGCATGAAATTTTCTTGTGACAGAAACGCTCTGAATGAGGCAATCAATATCGTCCAGAAAGCGGCAAGCGTGAAATCCACCATCCCTGCCTTGGAGGGTATTTTAATTGAGATCGAGCGTCCCGGCTCCGTCCGGTTCACTGCTTACGATATGAGCATCTCCATTAATTATGAAATCGAGGCGGAGGATACCGAGCTGGGCAATGTGATCTTGTCCTCCAAGCTGATCGGTGATATCGTCCGTAAGCTGCCCTCCGGTCCCGTGACGGTGGAGATCGACGATAAGACCCTTTTGACCACCATTCAGGGCGGAAATTCCAATTTTACCATTACCGGTATGTCCACAGAGAATTTTCCCGAAGTACCCGATGTGCTCAGCAATGAGGCAATGATTTTGACCTATACCGATTTTAAGGATCTGGTACGGCAGACCATCTTTGCGGTATCCATTACCGACCTTAAGCCGATTCTGACCGGTGTACTCTTTGAGATCTCCGAAAAGGGATATGTCAATGCAGTGGCGGTGGATAATTTCCGCCTTGCCATCCGCAGAGTTCCTTATGTGCAGGCCTTCGGCGATTTCAGAAAGGTTGTTATTCCTTCCCGCGCGTTGAATGAGCTGCTCAAGATCCTGCCGGACAGTAAGGAAGAGACCATCCAGATCTATAACAGTAAGAATTTCGTCTCCTTCCGCTTTGGCAACGTCCAGCTGGTATCCCGCCTGCTTGAGGGAGAATTTTTGGACTACAGAGCTGCCATTCCCAAGGAATATAAATTCCGCGTGAAGGTCAATGTGCGGGAATTTGCTCAGGTCATTGAAAGAGCATCCCTGATGGCAAACGCCACCATTATCAGCCCCATTCGTTGCGATTTTGATTTCGATCATATCAATATTTCTACTGCCTCCAATATCGGTAAGTTCAGCGATACCGTGCATTGCGAGCCCTTCTCCGAAAAGATGGTGATCGGATTCAACTATAAGTATATGCTGGCAGCCCTCGGTGCCTGCGATGATGAAGAGGTCTATATCGAGCTGCAGTCCAATCTGGCACCCATCATCGTCAAGCCCATCGACGATAACGAGGATTATCTCTTCCTGGTGCTGCCCTTGAGAATGAAGGAATAATCTATGAACAGGCTTTTAATCAGAGATGAATATATCCGCCTCTGCGATGCTTTGAAGCTGGCAGGGGAGGCAGATACCGGCGGAATGGCAAAGATGCTGATTCTGGGCGGTGAAGTGAAGGTCAACGGTGAGGTTTGCCTGATGAAGGGCAAAAAGCTCTATCCCGACGATCGGTTTACCATCGACGGCGCGGAATATCTTATTATCCAATGACCGTTTTAACCCTACGGTTAGAAAATTTCAGAAATTTTGAGGACGAGACCTTTTCTTTCACAGACGGCATCAATATCCTCGCAGGGCATAATGCGCAAGGCAAGACGAATTGCATTGAAGCAATCTTCTTTTGCTCCTGCCTGAAAAGCTATCGGGTATTGAAAGAGGAGCAGCTCATCCGCTTCGGCGCGGAGAATGCCTCCATCACCCTGACCTATTCCATCGACGGGCGGGAAGAGGAGATGAAGATCCTCTTTGCCCGGGGAAAGCCCAAAGAATTTCGGCATAACGGACTGGTCGTGCCGCGGTTAAGGGATCTTTTGGGATGCTTCCAGTCGGTGATCTTTACGCCCGACCATCTCAACCTTATCAAAGAGGGACCCAATAAACGGCGGAGCTTTTTGGATATGGCACTTTGTTCATTAGATCTGAAGTATACCGATACCCTGCTGAACTATCAGAAGATCATTAAAAACCGTAACGCCCTTTTGCGTCAGTGCCGGTCTGATTACGCGATGAGCGAGATGCTGGATATTTGGGACGAAAAGCTGGCGGAAACGGGAGCATACATCGCCGAAGCACGGCAACGGTATGTGGCGGAGCTATCGGAATACGCCAAGGGCTTTTACGGAGAGATCTCCCAAAAGCCGGAAAAGCTCAAGCTGATCTATCTCAATCAGTTCACCAAGGATGCGGTCTCGAGAGAGGAATACGCCCGCCTTTTCCGTCAGCGGCTCCTGCGGATGCGGGAGACCGATATTTCGATGGGTCAGACGATGTGCGGCATCCATAAGGACGATATCCTCATCCTCCTTGCGGGCAAGAGTATGAAATTCTTCGCCTCCCAGGGTCAGATCCGCTCGGCGGTACTGGCAATCAAGCTGGCAGAGGCAGAATGCATCACCAAGCGGCAGGGAAGTGAGCCGGTCCTGCTTCTGGACGATATCTTATCGGAGCTGGACGCCCATCGGCAGAAGTTCATTTTCCGAAAGATGGAGGGCAGGCAGACGGTCTTGACCACCTGTGAGCTGGGTAAGATCCGTAAAAAAGGCGATAAGGTATTTCATATTAAAGACGGAAAGGTGGCGAGGGTTCGTGTACCTGCATCTGGGTCAGGATGTACTCATTAAGAAAAACGATATCATCGGCATCTTCGATATGGACAAGGCCACCGTCTCCAAGCGAACAAGGATGTTCCTTGCGGAGAAAGAAAAAGAACATAAATTGATTAACGTAGCCACCGATATTCCGAAATCCTTCATTGTATGTAACTGGGGGATGGACGTGGTGGTCTATATCTCGCAGATCTCGGCGCCGACGCTGATGAAACGCTGCAATTTTGTAAAAAAGATTTCTTTTATTTAATCTATAGAAACGGAGTATGAAAATGGATCAGGAAAAAGTAACCAACCAATACGACGAATCTTCGATACAGGTATTGGAAGGACTGGAAGCAGTACGGAAGAGACCCGGTATGTATATCGGCTCCACCTCTATTCGGGGACTGCATCATCTTGTATATGAGATCGTGGATAACTCCATCGACGAAGCTCTGGCGGGTTATTGCGATACCATCAAGGTCTCCATCCTGCCCGGCAATATCATCGAGGTGCAGGATAACGGACGTGGTATCCCTGTGGGCATCCATCCCAAAATGGGCATCCCCACGGTGGAAGTCGTCTTTACCATCCTGCACGCCGGCGGTAAGTTCGGCGGTGGCGGATATAAGGTCTCCGGCGGTCTCCACGGCGTAGGTGCGTCGGTCGTTAACGCACTCTCCGAGTGGCTGGAGGTGGAGGTCCATTCCGGCGGCGAGATCTATTATCAAAAATATCAGCGCGGTAAGTCGGGTGAGGATTTGAAAAAGATCGGCACCACCGAAAAGACCGGTACCACCGTGCGCTTTTTGGCGGATGATCAGATCTTTGAGACTCTGGACTATGAATACGATGTCCTTCTCAAGAGGCTGCGGGAGCAGGCGTTCCTCAATGCGGGTCTGAAGATCGAATTTGAGGATCAGCGAGAGGGCAAGGAAAAGAAAAAGACCATGTGCTACGAGGGCGGTATCCGTGAGTTTGTTACCTACCTCAACCGTACCAAGGAGCCCATCCACGACGAAGTCATCTATGTCAGCGGAATGAAGGGTACTTCTATGGCGGAAATTGCCATGCAGTATACCACCAAGTACGACGAGACGATGGTCTCCTTCGCCAACGACATCAATACCACCGAAGGCGGTACCCACGAGACCGGCTT
>JAZQAQ010000046.1:0-3622 GCA_045545255.1 Eubacteriales bacterium
TATGTGCAATTCTACAATTTTGAGCGTATTAACTTGAAAGACGGCCTTACTCCGTACGAAATACGGAGCAAAGCCGCCTAATTCAGCGATATTCTACGACAGAGCTTTTATTTTCATGTCTATTTAATCGGGATCGGTCCACTTGCGGGATGCCCTCTTTAATTTAGTGGAGATCCGATGGATCGAACTTTTTGCAAACCGCCCGGGGCGGTCGAAAAATCAAGCGGCGCAGAGTATCCTTCCTATTTTTGCGTCTGCTTTTGAGTTTTTACCCCAAATGAATTGGGGTAAAATAATTTCCAGGATCAACGAACGGAGCGTTACCCCAAATGAATTGGGGTAAAATTAGTTCCAGTGTCAACGAACGGAGCGTGACCCCAATTCATTTGGGGTGCTTCTCTTTTGGCTTTTTATCTTTTCTGCTTGGCACCATATTAATTATGATATAAGAATAAAGCCCCGCTTGGGGCAGATTTCCTTACGGAGTATGCCTCAAGCGGGGCTTTTTCATTATTTTAGTTACAGAATTGCAAACTCGCCATAGAGACCTCTATGGTCAGAGATCCAGCCGTCAAAATAATTCTCATTGAGGATCTTATAGGTGAAGGGAGCGATCATATCGTCTTCACCGCCGAACATAATATAGTCCTTAATACTATTATCTTTAGAGCTATCCGGGCGTTCATTATAGCCGTTATTGGTATAAGCAGTATTGAAGCCCAGGGCATCATTAAGGTCAACAAAACCGCTCGCGATGAAAGCACCGTAGGGCTCGCTCCAGGGCGCATAGTTAAAGTCACCGGTCAGAATGACGGGATACTTCGTAAAGCCGCCTACCTGTTTGGTGCGCGCTACGATCAAGGGCGCACTGTTGACTGCAGGAGTACCGCCCTGCAGATGGGTATTGACAAAGACGAAGATCTTTCCGGTTGCCTTGATCTTCAATACGGCATAGTTGCAGATACGATAGTGCGACGCACCCCAGCCCTTAGATTCCTGATCAGGAGTCTCGGAAAGCCAATAGTAGCCCTCATCAATCAGTTCAAACTTATCTTTTTTCCAGAGGATAGGAGTACATTCCAAGCTGGACTCTGCACGGTATTTATACCGCATCTCATACTCGCCCAGAAGATTTCCTTCAAGATATTTATTCCATTCAGGTACAGACTCCTGCAGACCAATGATATCGGGATCATACTTATCCAAGAGCGCAAGCAGGCGGGGCGCACGATCTGCGATCATCTTATTGGTACCGTCGTTTGCACAGCGAATATTATAGTCTACGACCTTGATGAAGTTTGCCTTATCGTATTGAACCTCTACCTTGGGATCCTCCTCGTCGGGAGTTTCTTCATCGGGAGTCTCATCCTTGGGCTGCTCCTCATTGGGCGTCTTATCATCGGGTGTCTGTGTGTTAGAATTATTATTGGTATTACTATTGTTATTACTATTGTTATTATTGTTATTGTTGCTACCGGTATTGGAATTATTATTGTTGCCGATGTTATTCTCGCCGGAGGGCTGCTGATTCTGATCATCATCAGGGGTCTCGTTCTGATTTTGATTCTGGCTTTGATTCTGATCATCATCGGAGGAATCGTTGGAATTGCCGCCATTATTATTGACCAAATCATCCTTGAATGCACTTTCGTAATCATTATCGGTGGATTTACAGCCTGCGAACATCGTCACGACCATAAATACAACCAAAAGTAAGGCTAATATTTTTCTAAAATTCATCTCCTATATCTCCTTTTAAAAAAATCACTTAATTTAATCATAATATATTTAAACAAATTTGTAAAGAATTTTTTAGTCTTTCAGTGCCACCTCTGCATAAAGCCCACGATGATCGGAGATATATCCGCCGAAATACTCTTCGTTAAGTACCTGATATTTCAAGGGAATCATATAGTCGGGGGTAAAAAAGATAAAATCCTTAATACTGTTGTAGTAGTGATCGTCAGGTCTGGTATTATAGCCGTTATTGGTATATGCTTCGTTAAAGCCCAAGGCATCGTTAATGTCTCGCAGCTTACCGCTTTCGTTTAAAACATTATATCCATCGTGCTTGGGAGGAATATTGAAATCACCGGTAAGGAATGCACCGCAATCTGTAAAGGCACCGTTTGCCTCCAGCCGCTCTAAAATCAGCTTACTGCTGGGAACGGTAGGCCAACCGCCTGCCATATGGGTATTGCAAAAGATAAACTTCTTCCCCGTCACCCGATCCTTCAATTTAACCCAGCAGCAGATACGCTGAAACTTGGTGCCGAAGCTTTTGGAAATGGCGTCGGGAGAATCGGAGAGCCAGAAATAGCCCTCATCTACCAGCTTAAATTTATCCCGTTTCCAAAGGATGGGGCAGGATTCTTTACTGGTCATAGAGCGATACATATACCGCATACAGTATTTTTCCCAGAAACGATCCTCCAACTGATTGATCCATCTACGCTTCGCTTCCTGAAAACCGATCACATCGGGGTCATACTTATTCACCAGTGCCTCCAGACGGGGCGCACGATCGACGATCATTTTATTCTCGCCGTCATTGGCACAGCGGATATTATAGTCCAATACCTTGATGATGTTTTCTTTTTGATAGTCCATAGCAGCATCCTCCTTTTTGAATATTATATCATCCAAAATTTCTTTTTTAAAGATAAAAAAAGATACAATATGGGTAAAATATGATACTCTTTTTCTTTGAGATCAAAGAAGAGCAGCCTCCACATAGACGCCCCGATGATCAGAGATATAGCCATCCATAATCTTTTCATTGAGAACCTTATACTTCAAGGGCAGCACCAATTCGGGAGAGAACATCACGTAATCCTTGATGCTATTGCCGGAGGACCCCTCATCTCTTTCGTTATAGCCATTATTGGTGGCGGTCTCATCGAAGCCCAAGGCATCATTGGTATCGACAAAGGTAGCCACCAGATTATTATACGGATCACTCCAGGGAGCGAAATTGAAGTCGCCGGTCAAAAAGACGGGATAATCGGTAAAACCGCCCAGCTCCTTTGCCCGATCAATGATGAGATTTTCGCTATTGATGGCGCAGGTGGTCTCGCCGGTGAGGTGGGTATTGAAGAACAAGAATTCCTTGCCGGTCTTTTTAACTTTCAGCTTGACCCAGTTGCAGATGCGGAAATGCTTGGATCCCCAGCCTTTAGAGGAGACCTCCGGGGTATCGGAGAGCCAGAAATAGCCTTCGTCCAGCAGCTCAAACTTATCCTTTTTCCAGAGAATGGGCGTGGACTCCTTGCTGCTCGCGGCACGATACATATAGCGCATTTCATATTCATCCAGGAAGGTTTCTTCCAGGAACATAATCCAATTATGGGTCGCCTCCTGCAAACCCATAATATCGGGTGAGTAACGATCCACCAAATCTTCAAACCGCATAGAGCGATCAAAAATAGTCTTCCCCTCACCGTCGTCAACGCAACGAATATTATAGTCCAGAATCTTCAGACGGTTCCCCGTCTCATAGGTATAGGTCTCGCCGTCATATTGTGCCGTCTCGGTCTTTTTGCAGGCAGACATTCCAAGAAGCAATAAAAGCACAAGTGCTGCCGCTATAACTCTTTTCATCACAATTCTCCTTTTTTAAAAA
>JAZQAQ010000047.1:0-23333 GCA_045545255.1 Eubacteriales bacterium
TATAATGGAAAAAGCTCTTTCTGCGTACAGCACCGAGCGGATTCTGGATTATATCGACGAGGTCAAGCGTGACGGACTGAAGGAGCACGGCTTCCCCCGTCTGACCGTCAATATCGGCGTTATGATCGCCTACGGACGGCGTCTTGATCTGACAGATACCTTTCTGGAGATGATGGAGCTTTGCTGCAATGAGATGCTCATCCGCAAGGCTGCCAACGATTTTTCTATGCGTGAGGTCTGCTTCTGCCTGATGCTGATGGAAGAAAAAAAGACGGTGGCGCAGGAAAAAATCGATCATTGGAAGGGGCTTTTGAGAAGCTTTGATCCTTGGACGGGGTATGATAAGGTGGCAAAAAGTCCCGATTCGATCGTCTCCAACTGGGCGTTTTTTGCCGCGGTCAGCGATTATGTGCGCGGAATATGCTGCGGCATTGATACCACAGAGTTTGTAGAGTGGCAGCTTGCCACTCAGGTGGTGCGGTTTGATGAAAACGGAATGTATCAGGATGCGCCGCCCGTCAATCCCGTTGTGTATGATCTGGTGCCGAGAGGCTTGGCGGCGTGCCTTTTGCTTATGGGCTATAAGGGTAAATATGCCGAGCAATTGGAGGAATATCTCGACCGTGCGGCACCGCTGCATCTTAAGATGCAATCGGTTACGGGTGAGCTTGCCTTCGGCGGCAGAAGCAATCAGTTTTTGCATAATGAGGCTTGGCTTGCAGGCTACGGCGAGATGGAGGCGGTGCGGTTTGCCCGCAAGGGAGATCTTGAAACTGCAGGAAAATTCAAAGCCTCTGCCCGTATGGCGACCGAAAAAGTATTGGAATATCTGGCTCTTGACCCCATCAGTCACATCAAAAACCGTTACGACGTTTCCACCCGCTTCGGTTGCGAGGGCTACGGCTATTTCAATAAATATATGATCACGATGGCCTCCTTTATTTATCTTGGGGTGCTGTTTGCGGATGAGAGCATTCCTGCCACCGTTGCCCCCGCCGAAAAGGGTGGTTATCTTGCAAAGACAAGCGATAAGTTCCATAAAGTGTTTATCAATTGCGGCGGGTACTTCTTGGAGTTTGAGCTTTCTGCCTGCGAGCAGTATGACGGCAACGGCTTGGGGAGAGTCCATAAAAAGGGTTGCCCCGGTATGCTCTGCCTTTCCGTTCCATTCCCCGGACCTGAGTCCAAATATCATTTAGATATGCCCAATCCCCGTCAGATGTCCCTTTGCTGCGTGGGCGGTGCAGAGGTTCCTTATACTCTTGAAGAGTGGGAAGCCGGTGCGGAGCGGGTGACCGCCGTGTTTCGCTGTGAAAAGGGTGTGGAGCGATATGCGGTCACTGCCGAAGGCGTGGAAGTTGCCTATGACCAGAAAGGTTTTATGCTCCCCGTCTTTGCCTTTGACGGCGAAAAGGAGGTTCCCTCTTGCATCGAGGACGGGAAGATCACGGTGGAATACCAAGGTGCCGTTTGCCGCTATACCTTCAATGGGAAGATCGTCGGTCAGGAGGATTACCGCAACCGCAACGGCCTTTATCGGGTCTATGAAATAGACGGTGATCACCTGACCGTCAGAATGGAGAAAAAAGATGAAGCATAAACTGGGACTGGTCTCGGTCTCCTTTCGAAAAGATTCTCCCGAGGAGATCTTAAAGGCGATGCAAAAGGCGGGTCTTTCCTATATTGAATGGGGCAGTGACGTTCATTGCCCGCCTGAAAAGGCAGAGGAGATCGCCGCCCTCCAAGCGCAATACGGCATTGAGTGCTGCTCCTATGGCACCTATTTCCGCATCGGAGAAACGCCTTGCGAGGAATTGACCGATTATATTCGTGCCGCCAAGCTGCTCAAAACCGATGTTTTGCGGCTTTGGGCGGGAAAGGGAAAGGAATACGCCGATTATAGTGAAGCAGAAAAGCAAGCTTTTTTTACGGAATGTCGGCGTCTGGCCGCTACCGCAGAGGCAGAGGGGGTCATTCTTTGTATGGAATGTCATAAAGGGACCTTTACAAACTGCAAGGAGGGTGCTTTGGAGCTGATGCAAGAGGTGAATTCCAAGCATTTCAGAATGTATTGGCAGCCCAATCAGGATAATCCGTCGGAAGAGAATCTCGCTTACGCCGCCCTTTTGGCAGACTATACCTACCATCTTCACGTATTCAACTGGAAAGGAAAAGAAAAAATGCCGCTTGGCGGGGCGGTAGATCTTTGGCGGGAATATCTCGCCCGCTTTTCGGGAGAGCATTATCTGCTTTTGGAATTTATGCCGGACGGACGCATTGAAAGTCTGCCTGCCGAGGCAGATGCATTAAGGAGGATCACGCAATGAACGCTATTTTTCTGAATAAGAATGAGGATCGGATCCATACGGTCTTTGATGCTAAAAATATCGCCGCCATTCAGTCGCTGGTGGAACTGGACGAGACCGTCTATTCGCTGGAAGCGGTCAAGGCAGAGCCGGAGAAATTCAAGGGTGTGAAATACATTTTTTCCACTTGGGGAATGGAAAAGCCGAATGAAGAGGAGATCCGCGCCTATTTCCCTGCGCTGGAGGCAGTCTTTTACGGCGCAGGCTCGGTCCGTGCCTTTGCCCGCCCGTTCCTCAACTGCGGTGTGAAGGTCTTTAGTGCTTGGGCGGCAAACGCCGTCCCGGTGGCGGAATTTACCTTCGCCCAGATCGTTCTGGCAAATAAAGGGTATTTTCAGGCGGTGCGCCGAATGAGTGCGGATGCCTACCGTACCGCTCGGGAATTTTCAAGAGCCAATCCCGGAAATTATGATACCACCGTCGGTATTATCGGCGCGGGAATGATCGGTAAAATGGTCATCGAACGGATCAAGACGCTGGAAAACGTCACCGTCTTGGTCTTTGACCCCTTCCTGCCGGAGGAGACCGCCAAGGTGCTGGGGGTGGAAAAGGTCGGTCTTGCGGAGCTTTTCCAACGCTCCGAGATCGTCTCCAACCACCTTGCCAATAACGAGCAGACCAAGGGGATGCTGAAGTATGAGCATTTCGCAGCAATGAAGCCCTACGCCACCTTCATCAATACCGGTCGCGCGGCACAACTGGTGCCGGAGGACTTTTTCCGTGTGATGCGGGAGCGTCCCGACCTCACAGCACTCTGCGATGTTACCGATCCCGAGCCGCCCGAGGTGGATAGCCCCTATTATACTTACGAGAATATCTTCCTCTCCCCTCATATTGCGGGCAGTCAGGCCAATGAATGCCGACGGATGGCGGCTTATATGGCGGAGGAATGCCGTCGCTATCTCGGCGGCGAGGCTACCTGCTATGAGGTGTCGCTCAAAATGCTGGAAACAATGGCGTGAACGGGATGTAAAAATAGTCCGAACCGCAAATAATAAGAAAAATCTCCCTATCGCAACTTGCGATAGGGAGATTTTTTATGCGTTGTTTTATTTGGAAGATGTATTTATTCTTCCGAGCCGTTATTTTCGTGGATCTTTTGGTAGACGGAACAGCCCAGCTCCTCCATCAGATCGGTTACCGCAGCCAGAAGCTGATCATCGTTTTGATAATAATCATATTCCTCGATCTTATGAAGCTCTTTAGAGTAGGTTTCCCATTTCTGCCGCAGATCTTCGGAAAGCTTGGCAAGTCCCGCATAGGTGGTGACGCAGGCGTGATGGGTCAGCGGTTCATCCTTGGTGGTCGCCTTGGGTTTTTTCTTGCCATTCTTGATCTCTTCTACGATGACCACCGTATCTTTGCGCTTTGGCAAGACCATCGAAAGCAGATGATAGGCGTTCCAGCGCGTCTTTTCCTGCGCCAGCAGCGCGGTATAGGTACTGCGTTGGAGATAGTTTGCAAAGGGGAAGGGTCTATCGGGTCTTTGGTAGCGGTCATTCAATAAGTCGGTATTGCTCCAGCCGGGGATCTCCGCCATCGGCTCGCGGGTATAGTCCAGTCCCAAAAGCTGCAGCTTCACCCGCATATTCAGTGCTGCATAGAGATTGGAATAGCGGGTGAAAAAGTCCATTCTATCCCAGGACTTTTGGGGTTCAGTCCTTTTTTCTTCGGGGGTGGGCTCTCTTTGCTCGTCCTTTTCAATATCACGAAGAGTATAGATTTCGTTGAGCTTATAGGCGATCTTAGACAGGGCGTCATTGACGATGATATCGTGGGTGAAAATATCGTCTGCATCGCCCAGATAGGTGATGCGGGCATCGTCCTCCACATAAGCGGTTTCGCTGCGGATAAAGATATGGTAATTATCGGTATCGCTCAGCATTGCGCGCAGGCGGGAGCCTGCTTCGATATTCAAGTAAGTATCCCCCACATCCACAATGACATAGTGGAAGGTTTTCTCTTGGCGGATGATCGTCTCCACCTCGTCCAGCGTATCAAGATCCTGCGGGGCGCGGTCATAGGTGGTGGTGCAGTACGGAAGCGGAGGAAGCGGGTAATACTGCTCTTTTTTCTCTTCAAAGGACTCCAGCTTGGTCTTGAGTCCGTCGATCAGCCAATCTTTTTTGTCGATGGCGGTATCGAAGAGGTGATAATTAACGGGGAAGGTATGGTATTCGCCGTCCCGCCAGGTAACGAATTGGTTATTCAGTATGGATTGGCGATACATCTCTCGGTTGAGGGCGCCAAAGCCCAGATAGGTGACGTGGAGCCCCACATCCCCTTTCATAGAGGTATCCTCCTCCAGAAAATCGCGGGGCATATATTCGGTCAGGGGATGCGCCTCGGCAAACATCCGCGCCAAAAGCTCGTTGGAGCAGAAGGTGATGACGGCTTTTTTGCAGGGGCTTTTGTCGATGATCTCTCTGCGGATGGTATTGGCCTTCTCCCCTTCGATCTCCACGAAAAGACGGATTTTCTTATGCCGTTTTTCTTCTCTGAAATAGGAGATAAAGGTATCCAGATGCTCAAGATTCTTATCGGTTTTACCGGGGCAGATGATGTTGTATTCGGTATAGTGGGTCAGGATGCGGCTTGCCAGAAGCTCTTTGGAAAAGCTTCGCCGCAATACGGTATAGCCGCGCTCGATAAGGCGCAGCGTGCTGTTTTTATCAATGTACGGGACGGGAACGACGATTGCGGCACCGTCCTTGGCGTAGCGCAGGGCGTTTTCGTCGGTGCCCAGTACGATATCGCAGGATCTTCCCCGCAGAGCAAAGAACAACCGCTTTTTATTCCGCAGGTTAAAGCTGAATGCCTGCAGACCTGCATTGACGGTGGCGATCAGGACCGAGGTGACGCCCAGCAGATAGGCAACGGAAAAGGCAGGGGCAGTCTTGGCAAACTCCTTGGCAAAGGAGGAGTCCCCTTCGCCCAAAAAGGTTTTGATGACCGCCAGAATGCAATCTAAGGTGTCCAAAAGCCAATTTTCGGGCTTTACGGTTTTGGAAAGCTCGTAAAAGAAGGGGATCAGATGCAATAAAAGGTTGGCGGAAAAAGCAAGAGCCAAGAAAAGGAAGGCGGAATCCCGCTTCTTTTTGCGGATCCACTCCGAAAGAAAGAGGAGCAAGATCAGGCTCTCAAACACGATTAAGAGATGGACGCTTTTTTCCCACCAGGGGAGTGCGAACCACATCGCGATTTTTTCCCCGATAAAGGTAAAGAATTGTTGGATCATATTGTACCCTCCCAATGATGCAAATTCTGTCATTTTTTATATTATGACAAAAAAATTCTTTTTTGTAAAGCGGGAATCCTTTTTCTTGCTTTTAATTTGTCGGATTGCTATAATTGTTATATATTTTACCAAAAAACAGCATTCTTCGAAGGAGGAAGAGCATTGAACTATATTATGATAACAGTCGGTCTCGTCGTGGCAGTCTTATTGATCGTGCAGCTGCGCAGCGAGGCGGAATCTCAAAACAGCCAGATCCGAAACGCCTTCGGTCATCTGGTGATTACGGTAAAGGCGAAGGAGGCGGTGATTTATCCCGTTGTGTCCACCAGCATTACCTGCGGCAGGAAAATTGCCCAAAGGTATGATCAGGTGGATCTCCTGATCGCGACCGAGGATGAGAGTCTGAAGGGCGCGGCAGCGGAATTTACCATCGAGCCGGAGGAAAATCGGCGTTGTATTTATGTCCGTCGGCTGGAGCAGCCGACGATCTGGGTGTGCAGCGCAGATCAAAAAACTGTACGGTGTATGGCGGCGGAGCCGGATCAAGAGAGACCGCCGGTGCCCGAGGCGTTTTACTGCTCCGAGCAGCAGGTTACTTATTTCGACGGAAAGAAAAAACTGCCGCTGCATATCGGAGATCGGGTGCTGATGGGCAATACCGAATTTGTGATCGATCGGGAAAAGGAGGGACGTCGATGAAATGGACAACCAAGCGTCGAGGCTTTATCTTGCAGATGGCTGCGGCGGTTTTTATCCTTCTTTTGATGATCTTTACCCTCGTTCATTTGGCCCCTGCCACCAAGAGTCGGCTGGAGGATTGCGGGTCGCGCATTGAAAGGCTGGAAGAAAAGCGGGTGTCGGCGGCAGACGATCTGAATGAGCTTGCCGAGATTGATGCAGATATTCAGTTCTATACCGAACGGATGGGGATGCTGCGCGGCAGAGATAAGATCTATTCGGTTTCGATGGCATTTCTGATCTGCGTGCTGGTGGCGGGGGCTGTGATGCAATACATCAAAACAGCCACCTTTGCAGATCAAGCAGAGAGTGACGGCGAGGATACGCCCGGCGGGTACTATCCTTATTTGGGCGCACCTTTGGCCGCCGTCTGTATTTTGCTGGCGGTCGGCGTCAGCTATCAGATGATCCTTTCGCTGGAGCTGATGGATTTTCTGATGCTGGCAGGCGCAGTAGCGGTGGGCCTTCTCTCTTTTTGGATCTATCGCCAAAGCCCTTATTTTGCTTCTAAAATCAGTGAGCGGGTCAAGCTGCAGGGACGTTTTTCCTCCGGTGAGCTTTTATTCTTTCTGCCGGCGGCGGGGATTTTTATCCTGCTGTTTGTGACCTTGCTTTTCGGCAAGGAGATCAACGGTGCGCGCCTTTGGGTCAGTCTCGGCGGCGTGATGGTCCAGCCGGGAGAGTTTGTTAAGGTACTGATGATCGTGTTGTTTGCCTCATCCTACGGAAAGATGTGGCGGGCGATTTTCTCCATTGCAGTAGGCGGCGTGACGACCGTGGCATTTTTGCTTATGCGGGATATGGGCGGAGCGATCATTATCATTGCGATGCTTTTCACCATGCTGTTTTTATTGCTGGACAACAAAATGACCTTTTCCTTATTTGAGCATCGGAAGCTTTTGGTGATCACCCTGCTTCTGACGGTCAGTCTCTTCGTTGTTGCCCTGACCTTCTTCCCCTATGCGCGGGCACGCCTCGGTAATGTGGGCTCTGCAATGGAAAGGGGCGGTCAGCAGGCGGAGATGCTCAAGGCGTTGATCTGCGGCGGTCTTGGTGGACTCGGTCCGGAAAATTCCTCGTATATTCTGAATATCTATGCAGTTGAAAGCGATATGGCCATCGCGGGGATCACTGCCGTCTTCGGCTTCGGGATGCTTTTGATCGTATTGCTTTGCTATGCGGTGCTGATCCTGATCCCGCTGCGGAAGGCTTCGGTCTACCGTCAGTTTTATTTCGCATCGGCGCAGGTTTCGGCGGTGCTGGCGGTGCAGGTGCTGTTCAATGCCCTTGGCGCGGTGGATGTCCTGCCCTTCACGGGGATCGTGGCTCCCTTTTTGTCTAAAGGCGGCTCTGCTTTGGTCAGCTTCTGCGCAATGGCAGGCATCGTGTTGGCGACGCTGCATCCTGTGATCAAGCCGTTGGAGGTGGAGGATCGATGAAGTTTTTTGAAAAGATGAGGCGCGGATCGGCGGAAAACCGTATCGTAAGACGCAGTCCCTTCGGACGGGAATGGCCGTTTATCATTCTGGCGGCAGTGCTGGTGATTTCGGTCTTCTGCGGGATGTTTGCAAGAGTGATGATTGCCGCAGACGAGCTTTCCGAGGCGGATGCCATCGTAATGACCGGAGTGACCGGTCGGATCGAGGATCGCTTCGGTCAGCCGATCTATCGGGACGGAGAGGTCTCTGACTATAAGGTTTTCGGCAATCTGATCGGCTATAAGGACCGTATCCATAATTCCTTGGTGTATCGCTATTCCGATCTGCTGACCTCGGCGAAAATCAACCCGATATTGGGTCTTTCGTCGATGGAGGCGGAGTCCCGCGTTATGCATACGACACTGCTCTCGGAGGAGTCCCAAAAGGAGCTGGCAAAGTTTTTCGATACCAAATCCGGATGCTGCTTTGCGTATAATTACGAGACCGGTGAGGTCTATACCGCCCTTTCTCTGCCGGCGTACGAGCCTGATGCGGCAGGGACGACCTATATCAATCGTTGCTTTGATTCCACCTATATTCCCGGCTCTACGATGAAGGTGGTTACGGCGGCTTTGGCCGTTGACCAGGGAAAGAATGTAACCTGGACCTTCTATTCCTGCAAGGGCTCTTATACCCTTTCAAACGGCGATAAGATCAATTGTACCGGCACCCACGGCTGGCTGGATTTCGCCGGTGCCATCGGCAGGAGCTGTAACTGCTATTTTGCCCAACTGATCGAGGATCTGAATCTGGATCAGGCGTTGGAAACGCTGGAGGAGCTGGGCTTTTCCGTTAATAAAGAGGAAGGGAAAAAGGGTGCTTTGGATCGGCTGATCAAGGCAGGCTCAACTGCCAATATCACCAATACCGTCAGCTTCAAAAACGTGTGGGGACTGATCGGTCAGGGGCATACCGAGGTGAACGCCGTGGATATGGCGATGATTGCCGCCGCGGTGGTCAACGGCGGCGAGACGGCGACGCCTTATATCGTATCCTCCGTCGTAAATCCCAATCGGGAGGATGAGGTTCTTTATCAGGCGGAGCCTGAGACAAAGAAGCTTTTGGAAAAAAAGACCGCTGATAAGACCGCAAGATTCTGGGAGTGGGCCGTTGATCGGTATTACTACGATAATAAGGACCTGAACAGCCGTATTTCCCACGCCAAAACAGGAACTGCCGAACAGGGCGACGGAAATGTGGATAATCTGCTGATGGGGGTCATCGAATCCTCCAAAACGGCGTTTTATATCGTTGTGGAGGACGGGCGGTATTCCAATCTGCCCGTTACCATCGCCAATAAGCTGGCGGAGCTTTTGCCGTCGTAAAGGACTTGCAAAGCACGGGAAGGCTGTGATATAATTGAGAAAAATGTCGAAAGGGCAAAAAAGATGTACGACGCATTTATAAGCTACAGACGAAAAAACGGCTTCGCCATCGCAAAAATGCTCCGTGAACTGCTGAAAACCAAAGGAATCACTTCCTTTATGGATCTGGACGAGCTGCGCAGCGGCACCTTTGATGATAAGCTTTTGGCGGCAATCCAAGCCACCCCTTCTTTCATCCTGATTCTGCCGCCCGGCGCATTGGATCGCTGCGGCGAAGAGGATGACTGGCTTACCAAGGAGATCATCACCGCCATTGATTCGGGCAGAAACATCATCCCCGTCCTTTGCGACGGCTTTGAATGGCCCAAGCAATGGAATGGCGCAGTGCCGGAGAAGATCCGCCTTCTGGCAAACTATAACAGCGTCATTATGAGCTATGAATATATCGACGCGATGGTGGATAAGGTCATTGACCATATCCGCGATAACGGCAGTGCCATCGCCGAAAAGAAGGAGAGCCGTACCCAGCCTGCTACGGATATCGACAGTTTTTTCCGTAATCGGATGCAGGATATGGGGAAGATCAAGGGGATCGACCTTGCCTTCCACGCCGGCTCCGAGTGGCACGAGAACATTGATCGGCTGGATATTCTGACCGACCTTGCGGATGCGGGGGTACAGATTCGGGTGATCATCAATTCTCCCGCCGCAGCAGAGTCCATCGGGAAATATATGCGGCATAAGCGGAAAAGATATGTCCCCTTTACCGAGGCGGTGCAGCTTTGGAAGGATTTTGACGAAGCCTACGAAAACGTGGAGGTGCGGGTATCGGAGATCCCTCTTCTGCGGATCTACTATGCTTTTCGGATGGAGGAACCGTCGGAGGATGTGGTGCGGGTGAAGTATTATACATACGGCAACGCCAAGATCAACCGCAACTATTCCCAGAATTTTGAGTCCACAGACTCTCATTTCGGGCTTTATAAAGCGGAATTTGACTTTTTATGGAGCAACGCAGAGCCTGCGGAGCAGTTTGAACTTTAGGGTGACAAGAGTCGAACCGGTTACGGTTTCTCTTGACGCCTTTTCCCGCCTTGCTTGCGTTCATTTTTGTAAGGCGTCAGCCTTACTGCAAATTTCACGCTTCGCCTTTCGAAAAAAGCCGTCGAAGAGAAACTCTTCGACCTGGCAGATTAATAATTTTTTGCAGGGGTGAAGCCGAAGAGCGCAGTAATACTGCTGTATTACAAGCGATAAGGCGAGAAAAAACAAAAAAATATTATTTGTCAGGCGTGACGGGTTCGGCTTTTGTCACCCTAGAGGGAGTTCATATGGCAAAAAACTACGCATATGATGTCTTTTTGAGTTTTACCGGCGCAGATCGCGAAATGAAAAACGGGATTCGGTGCTTTTTAGAAGAAAACGGATTGAAATGCTACGATAGTGACCTCTATTGCAAGGGGAATTTTCGGGCTGATTTTTGCGAGGCATTGGATCAGAGCCGTGTTTATCTGATGCTGCTTACCGATAACCTGAAGAACGATCCGATGATCAGTGAACGAGGCTGTCTCACAGAGGTGCGCAGGGAGTGCTCGCTTGCTTGCCAGCTTGAAGCGGCAAATGAATTGAATATCGTCATTCTTTGTATGTCGGAGTTTTTTCGGTTTGACCGACCTTTCCACGATTATAACGATGTGATCGGCTGGCATTTTTATTCTCATACCCGAGGCTTTTCTCAAATTTACGGTCAAAAGGATGAGGAAGGCTTATTGCAGCCCAAAACCCTGAATGAGATTATGGAGCAATGCCGCTCATTTGTGGAAAAGCGTAATGCAGGCGACCCGATGCTTTCGCAGATGGCAAAGGTCGATATTGCCACGGAGAAATTAATCAACGATGATGTTTTTCAGGGGCGTGAAGAGGAGATTGAAGCTGCATTAAAAGCTTTTTCGAGCGGAACGCAGACGGTTATTTTGCAGGGAAAGGGCGGATTCGGAAAGACCTCGCTTGCGGTGGAGATTGCAAAGCGGTGTGAAGAGATGGGGTATTTGAAGTGCCCTCAGGTGGTATATGTCCCCGATCAGGTGGGGGAAGCCACCGGAATCGCCTCTGTGATTTCATCGGTCACTTACGTGGATTCCGTATACGACAGCCTTTCCACCCTTTCTGCCAAAGAGCGATATGAAAGAAAGCTTGGCGCATTGAGAGGGTTGCCGGAGACCGTCTTGCTGGTCATTGATAATTTTAATACGATGACTGAAGAAGATATAAAACTGCTCCAATCCAAACTGAACTGTAGGATTTTGATCACAACCCGTGCGACGATCAATGAGCGGGAAAATACCAAGGTCATTCCGGTCGAATCCCTTTCCGAGCAGATTGCATATAACGTTTTTTGCGAAATCAGCAGAAATCAAGTGCGAGAGGAGGATTTCAGAGCGTTATACACCATTGTGGGCGGGCATACCATCACCCTTTGCATTATGGCAAAGATGATGGCGGTCCATAAAATGGGGATCTCGGAAATTTTGGATGAGCTGGGAAAAGATGACGAAACAGATGCCAAGGTGGATTTTGTGCATAACGATCACAGTACGCCGAATACGGTGCTTGGTCATCTGAAAACGTTATTTAATATCAGCAATCTCAGCGAGAGAGCCACCGATATTTTGCGGTCCATGTCCCTTTTAAGCGACGGGACCATTGCGGTGGAGGAATTGGTGCAGGCGTTGAGCCTCAAAAATCGCAACGAGATTGAGGAACTGGTGCAAAACGGCTGGCTGGATCGGCAGGACAGAGAGACTGCAGACGAAAAAAGCGAGTATCTTTATCTCCATCCGGTATTGTCGCTGTTGATGGCAAATTTGCTTGTCCCCACCGAAAGCAATACCGCGGATATGGTGGCATATATTATCAGAAAAACGGATGCGGAAAAGCGTCACCTTTCTTATGCGAACGTAACCGCATTGGAGAATAAACTCTTTTACGCCTGCTATGTCCTTGCGGGCGGTTGCCGTAAGCTTTCCAAAGAGCTTTGGTCCAGATTTGTAGATGTCAATCATCTGCTGGTAAATGCCGAGGAGACCGCCAAAAAGGTACATCAGCTGGCAACGCGGATTGAGAATGAAAACGAAAAACTGATCGTAACGACCTATGGGGATATGGTCACTCTGGAGCAATTTCCCACGAGGACGGAGCTTTTGGATAAGTATATCCACTCTCTTGAGAGCAATGCAGAGGACTATAAATGGGTGATGCGCAGTCTTTCCGTGATGATGGCGCACGTGGGCAGAGTTCCCAAATATAAGCCGTTTCTTGAAAATGCCATTGATAAGGCGTTTGAGGCTTCGATGAAGTATGACGATCATTTTGCGCTTTTGGATCTGGCGATATACAGCATTGTAGTAAGCGGGAAAGAAGCGGGGATTCTGAAAAAACTGAAAAACTATGTCAATACCCGTAAAAAAATGGGCGACGAAAGAGACTCCCTGCTGTATCTGGAGTTCTGGTACGACTATTTTTCACTGCTTACCTCTAAAGAGATGAAAGAGTTTTATACGGTGGCGTCTAATATCATCAATGATGTGTACAGCGATCGGTACGGCTATCTCTTTAAGAAAATTCTTCGCCATCCGATTTTGTGGCACCGCGTTAATCGGATCATGGGAAAAATCAAAGATCTTGAAACGAACGATCCGGTATTGGTCTCGTTCCAGATGCTCTACGGCGAAGGGATACGGGTGGTGGATGACGGCTATCTGGATATGGAAACCGTGATTCAGGCCGCCATCAATCTGCATATGTATCGCTTGGAGAGCCAGCATACCCTCGCCTCCGCTTGCGACAGTATTGCAGGAGTCATCGGGCTATTGACCGCCTTCCCCGATAGTGCAGTTAAGAAATACGCCGGCTCCTTGGTCGAGATGATCGACGTTAATAATATTACCGTCAAGGAGCTTTCGGACCTTCAGGTGGCGGTGGTCATCAACCGTATGTACGGAAACCGCGAGGCTATCGAGCAGGGCAGACAGTTGATTGATGTGGTACGCAGACTGCGCTCCGATGAGCATAATGACGTGATTTATGCGCTGTCGTCCTACGGCGATATCTGTCAGGCCTTCGGTGAATACAAGAATGCTTTAAGTGCTTATACAGAGGCGTATAAATTGCTGGTTACTCACGCACCGGACTCTGCCGATGTGCAAAATCTTGCGCAAAGAATTTTGCGGCTGCCTACTTTCTCAAAAGAATATGAACTTTCGGTGATCAAGGAGATCGCAGCTTCCGCAATCGCAGGAAAAAGCGATACAACGGTGGAGTACTATGAAATCTTCGTGAGTTACCTGATCAGACTGCTGGAAAAAGGAAAAAACTCGGACGACGGCTATGATCAACCGCAGATCGAAGAGATCGTCCGCGTCTTTTTGAATTGCCCCGTAAAGATGCGGAAGATGGGTCAACTGGCGCAGGGCACCTGTATCCATAATATGCACGAAGCCGCCTCTGTTTTGGCAAATCATAAGATGTATGAGAAAGCGGAGGAGATCATTAAGGCGATCGCCCGCTGCAAGCGCAGCAAGCATCCGGCGACTAAAATCAGAGCCCAAATCTACTATTGGGAGACCCTCGGCTATATTCATTTCAAAAAGAAAGAACGCGAGCAAGCCGAAATGAATTTCAGAAAAGCGGTCAGCCTATGCGTCAAAAAGCATAAGCAGTTGAATATAGCTTGTGTTGCAACCTGGTTGATGATCGTGCAAATGGATCAAAAATATAACCTGGAGCAGATTTTTGCGGCACTTGTGAAAGATCCGAAGCAATTACACAGACTGCATTACTATGCATCAAAGTGGTATAGTGATAGCAGGAGAAAAGAGGACGCCGGATGGCAATATCTGAAGCTTCTCATCAATATACGAGGGGATAGAATTGCTTTTAAGGAAATGAATATTTCCGGCAAAGAATTTAAAAATATACGGACCGACGAGGATTTCTATGCCTTGGCATTGGAAAAACTGATTTTGTCAGTATAAAAAAGAGGCTGTAAAAAACGGAAGTTTTTTACAGCCTCTTTTCGGTTTTAAAACTCGTTGATGGGGAGGGTACGGACCTGGTTCATCGTGAGGACGGCCTTTTGCTCCAGGAGGGTCTTGCGAAGGGCTTGCACGTCCACCTCGGCGGGGGTGCAGCGGTTTTCCAGAGCCATGGCGGCGGCGATGCCTGCCGCGTGACCCATACTCATACATTGGGGCATCACCCGTACTGCAGCCAATGCACCCGCATCCATCGAGGCGCACCGCCCTGCAAACATCAGATTGGAAATTTCTGCGCTGACCATACAGCCGTAAGGGATGCCAAAGGGCTCTTTGACGGTCTTGAAGACCGTGTTGCGATCGGTACCGGAATGGATATCGATTTTATAGCCGCCCAGAGCGATGGTATCCTCGTTGATGACGCCGTCCAGCAGCATATCGGCGGTCAGCTCACAAATCCCCTTAAATCGCCGTGTCTCCCGCACGCCCAGCGAGGGAGCGATGGAGGAAATAAAGGCGTTTTCAAAGCCGGGGACGTGCTCCTTGAGGACGGCGGTCAGTGCCGCGGCCTGCAACTGACCGTCCAGCTCTGCCTTGGTCAGGTCGTAGATATCGGTGGCATCGGTATTCAAAAGGCGGGTACTATTGACGTAGACCTCGCCGGGATTGAGGCTTTTGATGTAGATAAGGGTGTTGCGCTCCACCGGGCATTTACCCTCCTCCCGCAGGCGGGCAAAGATCTTGCTCAAGCCGACGAAAACGTGGTTATCGCTGGCGCGGAAGTAATCGGCATCGTAGCCGGGGCGATGGTCGATGGTGGCACTATAGGTCATCTCGTCCGGATGCGCCTCAATATAATCAAAGAGCTTGGCGGTGTCTACGTTCTCCAGGGTATACATCACGGTAGGCGGCTGGAGGACACCGGTGTCCGGCTGGCCGGATGCATAGGAGCAGTCGGCAAGATATGCCACATCGCCGTCGCCGGTACAGTCGATAAAAAGCTCGGCGGTGACGGTGATCTCGTTGCCCTTGCCGTAGAAGATTACCTTTTCAATGCGATCTCCTTGCTTTTCCACGCGGCACGCTTCGGCGTGGAGCAGGATATCCACCCCTGCCTCGCGGCACATTTCGATGGCAAGGACCTTGAAGCCCTCGGGATCGATATTGGTAACGGAATTATGCTTGGGGCAGGTGCGGTGCCCAAGGCACTGACCCCGCTCGGCCAATCTGTTGACATACTCTTGAGCAATGCCGCCCACAATTCGTCTGCCGTCCAGATCCAAAAAGCCTAAAAGGGGCAGACCCAAGGTGGCGTTGCCGCCCAAAAAGCCTGCCTTTTCCAAAAGCAGTACCTTTTTCCCCTGCCGTGCGGCGGTGATGGCGGCGGAAAGACCCGCGGGTCCTGCACCGATGACGGCAATTTCTGTTTCTAAAGCGTAGCGTTTCAGCATAATTATTTCTCCTCCAGCGCAGCACGGATGTCTGCAATCAGTTGATCGAGATCCACCTTTTCGGGATAGGTAGCATCCACCTCAATGCGAGGGCCGCTGATGCGAAAATCTGCCATCCCCTGCTTTTCAAAGCGGTCGGCGAAGTATTCCCGCGTCATCGGCTTGCCCAGTTCATCCTCAGGATGAGGTGGGTAGCGGTCAATAAAGGTGTGACCCAAATGGCGGATGCCCATTTTGTCCCGCGCCACATAGCGGGCGTGGAGCACGTCTGCATCTCCGCCCAAAAAAAGCGTCAGACTGCGGCAGCCGCAACGGTCGATCATCGCCTGCACTTCACCGCTGCGGGCGGACTCGAAGTTATTGACTAAAATGAGGGAGGTGCCTACCTTTAAAATCGATTCTGCGCACCGCATCAAGACGGCGGTGGCGGCGGTATCCAGCATCCGCTTTTCGGTGAGATCTTTATAGCCCACCGTGTCGAATAATTCTTCTTTGATATCGTCTTTTTCCAAAATGGGATAGCCAAAGGCTTGGCTGATCTTCCGAGCGATGGTGCTTTTGCCCGATGCAGGCATTCCTGCAATGATGATAAGCTCCATAGATGCGTCTCCTTTGCTCTTGTTAATTTAATTTTAAAGGGACATCATCCTAAAGTCCATAAGAAATATTGCGAAAATACCCGTAAATATTGCTGAAAAGAACTGTAAAAAGGCACAGACCGCAGAAAAATAAGAAAATACATAATTGGCACCAATATTTAAAGAAAGCAGCGAGAAAAAAGTTTCTACTCTTTCTCGCTGTTATCTTTATAAGGAAAAAATCCGCATTGCGATGCGGATTTTAATTAAAATTTTTCTGCGGTCTGTGCCTTTTTTACAGCCTTTTGGTTAATCGTTAATCAGTTTTTCAGGACTGTATTTTTTGATCACCCGTTTATTGATCTTGATTTCTTCCTCTGCCTCCCATTTTGCCAGCATTTCTGCGATCTGCTCGGCGCGCACCTCCTCCAAGACGGCCTGCTGCATAGAAGCGGTGAAAACATCCTCGGCGGTGGCGTCGTATCGCTTGACGATAAAGAAGCAGTCCTCGGTCTCGATCTTGGTCACTCCGCCCACCTTCAGTGCCATCACGTCCTTGAGTACCTTTTCGTCGGTATTGGAGGCGTTGATGACGACACTGTCCGTATCCTTGGGATAAGCACTGTATACGGCGATGACATCGCTGAAGGAATCTCCGTCTGCGGGACGGGTGGCGGCGGCATAGGCATCCTCTGCCCGCGCCTGCGCCTTTTTCAGGTCGTCGCCCTCGAGGG
This sequence comes from Eubacteriales bacterium, assembly GCA_045545255.1. Classification (GTDB taxonomy): domain Bacteria; phylum Bacillota; class Clostridia; order Oscillospirales; family QAKW01; genus QAKW01. The sequence continues at coordinate 16,942 of JAZQAQ010000047.1, forward strand.
GCTTCTCGGTCTCGCTGTCGGTCTTCAGGATGTAGACGATTTTGACCAGTGCGTTATGGTAATTATAGTATTCCTTGATATCGTCCAGAGGGACGGGGTCTTTGCCGTCTGCACCGTAATAGTAGGATAATACCTTGCTTTTTTTGGCGGAATCGTAGACCTCCTCCAGATATTCATCGTAGGTATAGTTTCTGGCGGTCAGGTATTCATTGAAGGTGCTCAGGCTACCGAAGCTCTCCACCGTGTCCGAAAGGGCAGACTGGATGGTGCTCTCCTCGCTTTCGGTAAAGGTGAGACCCAGCTTATCAAACTGCAGGGAATAAAGCTTTGCCTCGATCAGATGGTCCTTTACTACATCGACGACAGTATCGGAGAGGGTGGAGCCGGTGTCGGTCTTGCTGCTCCAAAACTCTTTGGTGTCCTCTGCCTCGGGATCGGAGGAGAGATAGTTGGTACGCAACGTGGTAATGGTGCGGAAGTAGTCGTTTTCGGTGACGGTCTTGTCGCCTATCTTGATAGCGTAACTGCTCTTGCCGCTGCAGCTGCATAAGGTCAGCACCAACGCAAGGCAGATTAAAAATAGACGGGCAGATCTTTTCATAAATAAGGCTCCTTTAGGTTTGATAACGAAAAAAGTATATCATAACCGCTGTTTTTTGTAAATCTTTTATTGTAAAGATTTATCCGTTGTGTTAAAATAAAATTTATGAAGAAAAATGAAAAACACATTGTAAAAATTGAAGATTATACCGACGAAGGCTTCGGGGTCGCCAGGGTAGACGGTTATGTGCTGTTCGTCCCCGGTACGGTGGCGGGCGAAGAAGCGGAGGTGCTGGTGGTCAAGGTGGGCAAAACCTTTGGCTACGGCAAGCTGTTGCGGGTGCTCTCCCCCTCTCCTCATCGGGTTGAATCGGATTGTGCACTGGGCCGGCGGTGCGGCGGCTGCGCCTTCTGGCATCTCTCTTACGAGGAGGAGGTTCGGCTGAAAGCCGCCCGTGTGCAGGCGCAGCTGAAAAGACTGGGTGGTCTGGAGCTGGAGATCTCCCCGCCCATCGGTGCTGCGGAGCAGCTCGGTTACCGTAATAAAGCCCAGTTCCCCATCCGTCAGGTCAAGGGCAAGCCTCAAGGTGGTTTTTACGCCGCCGGCAGTCACGGCGTGGTCAGCGGTGCGCCCTGCGCCATCCAGCCGAAGATTTTTAATGAGCTTTTAGACTGGACGCTGGGCTTTATGGACCGTTACGGACTATCCGCCTATGAGGAACAGCATTATACCGGCACTGTCCGTCATCTTTATCTCCGCCGAGGCGAAGCCACCGACGAGATTTTAGCGTGCCTGGTGGTTAATGGCAAGCGGTTTCCGCTCAAGGAGCAGTTTGCCAAAGAGCTGACCGCCGCTTATCCTGCGGTACGGACGGTGGCGATCAACTATAATGACCGCAATACCAATGTTGTGCTGGGCAAGGTGACCGAGACGGTCTTCGGACCCGGCTATATCGAAGATATTCTGCTGGGCAAGCGGTATCGCATTGCGCCCCAGTCTTTTTATCAGGTCAACCGCCGCCAGACGGAGGTGCTGTACCGAAAAGCCATCGAGCTGGCGGAGCTGAGCGGTGAAGAGCGGGTGCTGGATCTCTATTGCGGCATCGGTACCATCGGACTTTCGCTGGCGGAGCAATGTAAAGAATTGGTCGGAGTGGAGATCGTCCCCCAGGCCATCGAAAACGCCAAGGAAAACGCCAAATTAAACGGCGTTGACAACGCGGAATTCTTCTGCGCCGACGCAAAGGATGCCGCCGCCCGCTTTGCGGCAGAGGGCAAAAAATTTGATGTTATCATCGTGGACCCGCCCCGTAAGGGCTGCGATATTGAGACTTTGGACGCCATTCGTCAAATGGCACCCAAACGCTTGGTCTATGTCTCCTGCAATGCGGCAACGCTGGCAAGAGATTTGAAGATATTGGAAGAAAACGGATTTCGTACAGTAAGCGCCACGCCGGTGGACCTTTTTCCGAGGACTCATCATTGTGAATCTGTCGCACTTTTAGTGCAGACGGATTCAGCGATATAAATCCCTTCGGGATTTGCGATATATACTTTTAAGCGTTTAGCAGCAAAGTGCGGAACGATTCGCAGGAAACTGATCGCGTCTATAACGACGGCGAAGAATAAAAAAGAAGGAGAAGAAAGATGAAAAAGGTAGTATTGTTAGGCGATTCTATTCGTATGGGCTATGATAAGTATGTCAAAGCCGCTTTGGAGGGCGTGGCAGAGGTCTATTATCCCTCCGTCAACTGTAAGTTTACCCAGAACGTCTTACGGATGATCGCCTCCTGGAAGAAGGAAGGCGAATGGGGCGACGACGTGGATCTGGTCCATTGGAACGTGGGGCTTTGGGATCTTTTACATGTCGATGAGGATGCCCTCTCCACCCCCGAATACTATGGCTATATGATCGGTCGTATTGACCGTAAGCTGCGGGCGTTGTTCCCCAATGCCAAATTTGTGTTTGCCCTCAATACCTCGGTCAATGAGGCGGGTAACGGCGGAAATCACAGCCGTTATAATGCGGAGATCGAGCAGTATAATCAGATCGCCATTGATGCTTTGAAGCAGAACGATACCAAGATCAACGATCTGAACACCCTCTCCAAGCTGGCTGCGGAGCGTGGTGCTATGTCCGACCGTACCCACTATTCCACCGACGAAGGACGCCGTCTTTTGGGCGGGCAGGTCATTCGCGTGATTTGCGAGGAGCTGGATGTCGTCCCCTCTGAGGTGGATCTGGAAACCTTCAAGCCCGAAAACTATTCGGCAGAAGAAATTGGATATTAAGCATTGCGAAATTTGTCCCCGACGGTGCGGCGCGGATCGTACCAAGACCTTGGGCCGTTGCCGTGCAGGGGCGGAAATGAAAATTGCGCGGGCGGCGCTCCATTTTTGGGAGGAGCCGCCCATTTCAGGGCAAAACGGGTCGGGGACGGTGTTCTTTTCCGGCTGTAATCTGGGCTGTGTCTATTGCCAAAATCGGCAGATCAGCCGCAGGAACGTGGGAAAAACCGTTTCTCCCTCGGAATTGGCGGAGGTATTTGCCGATTTAGAGGAGCAGGGTGCCCATAATATCAATCTGGTCACCCCCACCCACTATGCGCCGTCCGTTATCGAGGCGGTGGACTGCTACCGCAAGGCGGGTGGCGGTCTGCCCGTCGTGTATAATACCGGCGGCTATGAGCGGGCGGAGACGGTCCGTGCCCTTTGCGGGACGGTGGATATTTATCTCACCGACCTGAAATACGCCGAAAGCGCATCCGCCGAGAAATACAGTGCCGCACCCGACTATCCCACCGTTGCCCGCAGGGCATTGGAGGAGATGGTGCAGGCGGTGGGCACACCGACCTTTGATGAAGGCGGGCTTTTGCGCCGCGGAGTGATCGTTCGGCTTTTGGTGCTGCCCTCCATCGAGCACGAGGCGATGATGAATCTGAAATATCTTCGGGAGACCTTCGGAGATGGGGTCATCGTCAGCCTGATGAACCAGTATACCCCGGTGGGCGAGGATCTGCCGAAGGAGCTGCAAAAGCCGCTGCCTGCCGCCGCTTATCAGACGGTGGTGGACTATGCCCGCTCCTTGGGCTTTAAAACTGCGTATATTCAAGAGGGGGAAACGGCGAAGGAAAGCTTTATCCCTCCCTTTTGCGAGGATACAGAATGATTTTACTATGTTTGGGAGACGTTGTCTCCGCCATCGGCTTGGAGGCGGTGCGCAAGACCTTGCCGATGCTGAAAAGAAAATACCGCCCTGACTGCATCGTCATCAACGGGGAAAACAGTGCGATCGGCAACGGCATTGACCGTACCTCTGCCGAGGAGCTTTTTGCTATGGGCGCGGATGTGGTCACCGGCGGCAACCATTCCTTCCAGCGGAAGGGAGCAGACGAACTGCACGAGGAGATGCCCTGCCTGCTTCGCCCTGCTAATTGGCAGGGCGACCCCTTCGGACGGGGGGATTGCAGGGTGGATATGGGCAGCTATGACCTGCGGGTCATCTCTCTGCAGGGGATGCTTTTTATGAATAAGTGCGAGAATCCTTTTTTGGTGCTGGACGGGCTTTTAAAGGCGGGCACGCCCCGTGATGTGACGGTGGTGGACTTCCATGGCGAAGCCACCGCCGAGAAGCAAGCCCTTGCGCGGCATTTCGACGGACGGGCGGCGGTTATTTTCGGAACCCATACCCACGTCCAGACCAATGACGGGCAGATCCTCCCTCAAGGGACGGGCTATCTGACCGATATTGGAATGTGCGGCTCGCAGCATAGTATTTTGGGTAAGGGTCCGGAGCCTTGTATCCATAATTTTATCGATCCCGAAAACCGTATGAAGATCACCGACGGTGAGCCGCCCTGCATCATCAACGGACTGGTGGCGGAGATCGATACCAAGACGAAAAAATGTCAAAAAATCGAGCTGATCAATTTGAGGGATATTCAATAAAATGAAAAAAAGTGCATTGTTTTATATTATTTTGGCGGGGATGCTTTGGGGCTCCTCGGGTATTTTCTCCAATCTGTTGGCCCCCTACGGATTTTCCTCTCTGCAGCTTACCGCTACCCGCGGTATCGTTTCCGGCGTTGCCATCGCCCTTTATGCGCTGATCTTTGACCGTAAGCTTTTTCGGGTGGGCGGAAAGCAGTTTTTGCTCCACGCCGTCGCAGGTCTTTCGGTGTTCTGCACCGCGGCGTCGTACTATACCGCCATCCGCACCTCCTCGGTTGCGACTGCGGCGGTATTGATGTATACCTGTCCTGCGTTCGTGATGGCGTATTCGGTGGCGTTTTTGGGGGAAAAGCTTACGAAAAAGAAGCTGCTCTGCCTGATTGCAATGCTGGCGGGCTGTATGCTGGTCTCCGGTATCGTATCCGGACTGACCTTCAGCTTTTGGGGCATCGTATGGGGCTTGAGCTCCGGCATCCTCTATAGCGTGTATTGTATCCTCTCCAAGGTGGAGGCGATGCACGGCTATTCCAGCCTGACCGCTACCCTCTATCACTTTATCGTGATGGGCGCGGTGGGACTCTTCTTTCTGGATCTGCCCACCTATACCGAGGCGGTGGGCAAGATGCCGCCGCTGATGGTCCCGCTCTTGATTGCGATGGGGCTTTGCACCTGCGTCCTCCCCTATTTTCTCTTTTCCCTTTCTCTGGAGCACGTTCCGGTGGGGATCGCCTCTGCACTGGGAATCGTGGAGCCGGTGGCGGCAACGCTTTATAGCGTCATCTTCTTTAAGGAAGCGTTGTCTGTTCCTGCGATCATCGGTATTGTGCTGGTGCTGGGTTCCTGCCTGGTGATCGGCGCAGAAAAGGAAGAAAAAGTAAAAGCAGAATAAAAAAGGAAGATTTTTGCTTCGGCAAAAATCTTCCTTTTTTATTATTCATTCTTTTTTATGCGTTGGGGACGTCCACCCGCTCCATACAGTCCAGACCGGTCTCGGGGTCCTTCTTCAGCCGCAGGATGAAGGGACAGCTATCCACATCCACGCAAAGTGCGAAATCCCGCTCGGGGAAAACCTTCTGATTTTCCGGCTTAAAGAACTGGCGTCCGCTGGAGAATTTCAATTCTTCCGCCCGCTCTTTGATATCGGGGATGGGGTTGCCTTCCAAAAGGCTCTTGATGTATTCGCCGCAAAGGTCGTCCTCGGGCATTCTCTTGCCGCCGGCAAGACCCATACAAACGATGGAGACCACTTCGGGATTCTTTTCCTTGATGTAGGTGGCGATGGCCTTCGCGGAGCGCAGGCTGCCGCCGATGATCTCATCTGCGTGTACGGCGTTGGCGATACCCTGGGTGCCGGCACTGGTGGAATGGATCACCGTCTTGCCGGTGAAGTCCACGTGCTCGATCTGAGCAGGAGAGTTGCCATAGTCAAAGCCGTCGATGATGACGCCGCCCCGCTCGCCGACCAGAATGGTCTCGGGATGCTTATCGCGGTAGTCAAAGGCGATCTGCATATCCCCTACCGGGATGATTTTCTCCGCGTGATTGAGGAGCAACTGGGTCTCCACAGACATTGCGCGAAACACGTCGATGATAACGGTGGTCCCTCTCGCCTGCTTGGCACCGTCTATTAAATAAAGAAGATTGATTTCCATCTGTTATTCCTCCTGAATTTTTATTGAGTATAGCATTGTATGCAAAAAATGTCAAGTTTCCCGAAAAAGTGGAATTGCGGAGCACCGCCCCCGGGCGGTGAGCGGCAAAGCCATCGTGCTCCCGACTTCGCAGACCGCCAAGCCTGACGCGGCTTTGCGTCTGCTTCGACTGACCCGCCACCTCCTGCGGAGGTGCGGCTCAATTCGGAGCACCGGCACCAAAAAAGGCACCCTAAAAGGGTGCGCCGG
>JAZQAQ010000048.1:0-9400 GCA_045545255.1 Eubacteriales bacterium
CGGCGCTACCTGGGATATGGGTGTCATCCCCTACGTACCCGCGCCCGGTCAATGGATGCGCCGCTACCGTGCCATGCGGGAATATCACGATTCCTGCGGGCTGATCGGCCTGATGGAATCCCATCATTTCGGAGTCTATCCTTCTTTTATTACCGATCTTGCCAAGTGGATGTATCACTCTCCCGACACCGAGGAAAAGGATATTCTGCGTCGGTTAGCGGTTCGCGATTTTTCCGAAGAGACTGCCGATCGGGTACTGGAGGTCTGGGCAGAATTCGACGAAGGCATCCGTCACACCATCACCAATAACATCGACCAATACGGGCCCTACCGCATCGGTCCCGGATTTCCGCTGCTGATGGAAAAGCTATACGTTCTGCCCAGCGAGCCTTGGACAAGATTTGCGGGGAATGCGATCTGCAAACCGCATTATCCCTATACTTTGGAAACTCCGGAAAAACGGGTGCGGATCGAGCATGAGCTACGCTGTGCCAAGATCGCCGCTGCCCATTATGATAAGGGAGCGGAAATTTTGGAGGGCATCATTCCGCTGATTCCTGCCCGCAAGCAGGAGGAAGCCAAACGGCTTGCCGCACTGGGGCGATTTATGGCACGTTCTGCCGACACCACCCGCCATACCAAGGAGTGGCGGATCGCCAAGGAAGATAAAAACTACGCCGTTATGCCCGATATTGCCGAGCGGGAGATCCGCAATGCAGAAGCCACCATTCCTTACGTGGAATTTGATTCCCGCTTGGGCTGGGAGCCCACCATGGAATATATGTGCGATAAAGCCCACATCGAATGGAAGATCGCCACCACCCGCAAGGTTGTAGAAGAAGAAATCCTCCCCTTAATCAAATAAAAAGTCCCCAAGGTGCCAAGGCACTTTGGGGATTCTTCATTAGCCAAACAAGTAAAAGCCTGCGGCGATCAGCCCGAAAAGAATCGGCTGGTGCGCCAGATAGATCCATAATGAATTTCTGCCGATCCACTCCACAATCGGGATACGCAGACTGTAAAACCGCGCAGGCAGTCGGTGCTCCTTCACAGCAGGTCCGAGGAAAGATCCCGCCAAAAAGAGGAAAAAGTACGGCAGGAGGGGGTAATAGTCCGCCGAATAAAAGCCCTCTTGGGGAAAACCCAGCACCATCAGCGGAATATCCACCCAAGCCATAGAACGACAGGTCACCGCTGCCAGATAAAGGCAGAATAAGGCAACCCCTGCCGCCACGGGCACCCAGCGTTTTTTGCAGGTAAAAAGCCCGTAAAGCAGCATCGAAAAGCCAAACATATGCAGGACGCCGAATTGGATCTCCAGCCCGCTCACTCCAAGGGCGGGCAGGATCACCGCCGTCACCAGCGAGATCAGCAGAGCGGCGGCAGTGACGATCACACCCCGCCGCAGGACGTTACGGGAAAAGGCGGTGCAGATGCCGCTGACCAGCAAAAAGGCACCCACAAACACCTCCTGCAAGACCCAAAATACACGCGTTTGCAAAAAAGCGAAGGTAATATCCCAATCAAAGAGCCACGCCACCTGCTCAAATGCGAAAAGGGCATGATGAAAAATCATGCCCAATACGGCAATGCCCCGAATCCAGTCCAGGGCATAGATACGCTCCTTAGTCATGCTGCTTGCGGATGGACTTGCGGGTCTCCTCAATAGCAGCACTGCTCTTGGTCAGACTCTCGGCGGTACGAGCAAGGATGGTATCGCAGTACTCCACAGTCGCATTATTCATCTCTTTTGCCTTCTTTTGCGCCTGAGCGATGATCTCCTGTGCCTGATGCTGCGCCTCCTGATAGACCGCCTCCTGGGAAACCAGCTTCTCTGCCTTGGCACGAGCGGTCTGGATGGTCAGGTCTGCCTCCTCGCGACCCTGCAGAATGATCTTATCCCGACGGGCAATGATATCGTTGCTTGCGCGGATCTCTTCCGGCAGGGATGCCCGCAGATCGGTGATCAGATCCTGCAGCTCGGTGGCGTTCACAACACGCTTGCCGCCGCTCATAGGAAAGTTCCACGCGTCCTCTAAAAGGTCTTCCATAGCTACCAGAATTTCTTCGATCTTCATCCTTCAATCTCCTTTAAAAATCTTTTTTTAATATCCTCTGCCACCGCGGGATGGACAAAATCGGTAATATCTCCGCCGTTTCTTGCCACTTCCTTGACGATGCTGGAGGAAAGATACAAATATTTCGCATTGGTATTGAGGAAAAGGGTCTCCACCTCACGGTTAAGTTTCTTATTAATGAGCGCCATCTGGAACTCATACTCAAAGTCCGTCACCGCCCGCAAGCCCTTGACGATGGCAACCGCATCATACTCACGGGCGCAGTCCACCAAAAGCCCTTCAAAGGTGATGACCTCCACATTGGGCAGATCGGTCAGGCACCGCTCCAAAAGCTCGATCCGCTCCTCGATGGTGAAGAGGGGTCTTTTGGTGCTGTTCTTCAATACCGCCACATAGACCTTATCAAATAATTTTGCCGATCTGGAGATGATATCCAGATGACCCAGTGTGACCGGATCGAAGGATCCGGGGCAGATTGCAATTTTCATTCTTTCTTCCTCTTTTCCAAAAGGGTGATCTTCACCGTCCCCTGACGGTATTCCTTGCGGAGGGAAAGTCCCTCATAGGAGAGCGTCTCTGCACTTCCGGTCTCCACCGCCACCAACGCTCCGTCGGGCAGAAGGGGGGTCAACCGCATCAGCGCATCTTCCGCGATCCCTTTGCCGTACGGCGGATCCAAAAAGATCAGATTCGGTCGCTTTTGCTCTCTTTCTATCATTTTAACACACATTGTATAGTCGATGCAAGATTCTTTTGCATCATTTTCAAATCCACAGGCGGTAATATTTTTATGCACCACCGAAAGTGCCTTGGGATTGCTATCGTTGAACCAGCAAAATGCCGCACCGCGGGAGAGGGCTTCCAGTCCCAACTGACCGCTGCCGGCGAAAAGATCCAGCACATACCGATCCGCCAGTTCAAACTGAATGGCAGAGAAAAGAGCCTGCTTCAGCCGCTCCAAGGTGGGGCGGGTACTCTCTCCGTCCAAGGTATCCAATTTCTTTCCGCGCCGCGTACCGGCGATAATGCGCATCATACTTCTTCTCCTTTATAATAATCCCATACCGCCTTGGCGACCCCTTCGGGCAGACCCGCCTTTTGACGGATCTCCTCCACAGATGCATCTCCGATGCCTTTCGGGAAGGCTTTTTTGAACTTTTTCAGCCGAGCCTCTCCCATACCGGGCAGATCCAGAAGCGGAGAACGGGTCATCTTTTTGGTGTGCTTCTTTTTCATATAGGTAATGGCGTAGCGATGAACCTCCTCCTGCAGAGAGGCAAAAAAGCCGTAGAGGGCAGGATCGCTCCGCAGATCCAGTTCACTGCCGTCGGAGGAAATAACTCCGCGGGTACGGTGCCTGCGATCCTTGACCAGTCCAAAGAGCGGGATCGCTCCGCAAAGGTCCTTGACCGCATTGATATGCTGCAAGCCGCCGTCCATCAAAATGATATCCGGCGCTCCGCCGAATTCGGCATCCTCCAGATGGGAGAGCCGCCTCTCCAACATCTGGCGGGTTGCCGCATAATCGTCCTGCATATATTGGTCACGAATCTCAAACTTCCGATAAGCACTGCGCTTAAAGCGCCCCTCCTCCCAAACGATCATCCCCCCCACCATCGACTCGCTGCCGAAATTGGAGATATCGTACATCTCAATTCGCCTCGGAGGTGCAGAAAGGCTCAGGGTCTGGGCAATGAGATTGGCAATCTTACGGGTACGATCTCCCGCCGACTCCCGCTCCGCCAGCTTTTCCGAAGCATTCTTACGGCAGAGTGCCAAAAGCTCCGTTCCTTTCCCTCGTTGGGGGTAGCGAAGATGAACTGCACCCCCTCGCAGCTCGGATAAATATTCCGCCAGCAACGCCTCATCCTCCGGCGGATAGGGCAGCAAAAGCTCTTTGGGCAACCGCTCGCCCTTCTGATAATACCGCTGAAGAAAGGGGCCGACCCAGTTTTCTTCCAGTCCATCCCGAATCACTACCGTATCCTGCATCATCAATTGCCCGTTGCGGATCACCAGCACGCAGACCGCCAGAAGATCCCCCAGCCGTACCGCATCCAAAGCGTCCTGATCCAAATACTCCTTGCCGGTAATGATCTGGTTCTGACCCAATTTTTCGATCTTACGGATCCGATCACGCAGAGCTGCCGCCTTTTCAAACTGCAGTGCTTCTGCCGCCGATTCCATCTTTTCCCGTAATTGGTTCAAAAGGGCTTTATAATCCCCTTTCAGGAAGTCCACTGCCTCCTCCAGCCGCTCGGCATACTGCGCCTTGCTAACCCTGCCGGTGCAGACACCGACGCAGCATCCGATATGATGGCGCAGGCATGGACGCCCTTTTCGAAAGTCACGGGGGAACTGACGGTTGCAGGTGGCAAGACCGAAAAGATCGTTGGCGGTACGGACGATTTCCGCTGCCGCGCCGTTTTGGGGGAAAGGACCGAAAATCCGTTTGCCCTCGCGGGATTCGTGGCGCAGTACCTTCAGGCGGGGATAGTCCTCCCGAAGATCAATGCTGACATAAGGATAGGTTTTATCATCCTTCAAAAGAATATTATATTTGGGGTCGTGCTCCTTGATCAGCACGTTCTCCAGAATCAGTGCCTCCATCTCGGTATTGACGCAGATATAGTCGAAATCCGCCACCTTCTCTACCATTGCCATCACCTTGGCGGTATGGCTTTTCACGCCTGTGAAATAGGAGGACACACGATTTTTGAGATTTTTGGCTTTGCCCACATAGATGATCTCCCCCTCCCGATTCTTCATCAGGTACACGCCGGGGCGGGCAGTCAGCACTGCTAATTTTTCTGTTACCTTTTGGGGAAACTCCATCGGGCAAGCCTCCTTTCTTCATCGTTTAAGACCAGTATACCACAATTACCGCTTGAATTCTACCCTTGATTATGATAGAATAATGAAAAATTTAAAAAGGAAGTTATGTTATGATCAAGCTGATCGCCTTCGATATGGACGGTACTCTTACCGATACCACCCGAATGATCCCCGCCATCGTCAATAAAACCATCGCCCATTACGGCAAAGAGCCGCTCCCCGCAGAGCGAATTCTCTGCCACGTGGGTCACGGTGCCCGCAATCTGCTGCTGGGCGTTATGGAGGAATGCGGACTGCAGGTGGATATCGAGGAGATCTTTGCCTATTACGACGGTCTTTATCAGGATGACCCCTCCCCGCTCGTCGATCTCTACGACGGGGTCAAGGAAATGCTTGATACCTTGGGAGAGCGGGGGATCCGTCGGGTGGTCCTCTCCAATCGACCCCATAATCAGACCCTGCAGATCTGCAGCGGAAAACTAACCGGCTATTTAGACGAGGTCTACGGTCAGCGGGAGGGCATTCCTATGAAGCCGGACCCCACTGCCCTGCATATGATCCTGAAGGAAAACGGCGTCAAATTGGAAGAATGTCTTTATATGGGAGATATGCATTTTGATGTTGACGTTGCAAAAAACGCCGGTGTCCGTTCGGTGGGCTGTACTTGGGGACTGGGCGGCGAGGAACAAGTCAAAAACGCCGACTTTGTCATCCGAAAACCGATGGATCTATTAGCAATCATTCAATAAAACAACAGAGGCTGTAAAAAAACGCAAGTTTTTTTACAGCCTCTGATTTATTTTTTATAAATAAGTAACGTAAACTCCGTCCGCGTGGTAAGCGATTGGTATTTTTCCAGCTTGGCTTTATCATCGGGCGAGGTGCGATAGTAATAGGGCGTCATTTTAAAAAGTGCCTGCAGCTCCTCGTTGGTTTTGAGGGTGATCTCCCTCTCAATGGGGCACCGCTCCAAAAGGGTCAATCCCGCCAGTTCCTCCGGCTCGGGGAGATTGGGTTTCGGAACATCGTAAACCGCAGATTTCAGTTCCCATAAATGATGCTCCCCGGGCACCGCACGAAAGAGATATCCGCCGGGCTTCAGTACTCGGGCATACTCCTCCGCCGCCAAGGGCGAAAAGAAATTCAAAAGGGCATCTGCGGTATTCTCTGCCAGCGGCATATGGTAGCAGCTTGCCACTGCCAAATGATCCAACCCCACTCTCTTGCCTGCCCATTTCAATGCTTCCTTGGAAATATCAAATCCAATAACGGTTGCCTCCGGTAACCGAGCAGCAACCCCCTCGGTATACCAGCCTTCTCCACATCCGGCATCAACAATAATGCCGTTTTTCGCGGTGTAAAAATACACTTTTTCTGTCAACAGATCCCGTAGAGGGGCATAATAGCCCAGATCCAGAAACTGACGGCGGGCGGTGACCATCTCCCGATCATCTCCGTGGTTACGCTTGGAGGAACGCTGGCTTTGCAGCAGGTTCACATACCCTTGCTTCGCCCGATCATAGGAATGACCACCCTCGCATACATATCGCCGCTCCTCTTTGCGTAAAGCAGCGTCGCAGACAGGGCAATGTAACGATGTCATACTTTTCCTCCGATTTTTTGATAGAGCAAAGGCTGCTTTTCCGGCTTGGCATCTCCGATGGTCAATGCATTCAGATAGCATTGCTCCGCTGCACTGAAGTCCCGCTGACTCCCTGCGCAAAGAACCGCCATCGGCTCCCCGACCTTGACCGCGTCGCCGGTCTTTTTAAGGATCTTCAGACCGGCATCAAAATCGATCCGATCCTCCTTGGACGCCCGTCCGGCACCCAAAAGCATTGCGGAAAGTCCAATCTTCTCCGCGTCCATTTTTTGAATATAACCGTCCGCAGGCGCGGCAACGATATACTTGATCGGCTGATGTTCACGCCGTCCCGCAAGAAAGGCTTCCAGATCTCCGCCTTGAGCAGCGATCCACTCTTTCATTTTTTCGTATGCTTTACCGGAATAGAGAGCGACCTCCGCCTGCTGCTTTGCCTCCTCTTCCGACCAGCCGTTGCAAAGCCGCAGCATCTCTGCCGCCAAGGCAAGGCAGACCTCACGCAGATCAGCAGGACCTTCTCCCTGCAGTACCGCCAGAGCCTCCTCTACTTCCAAAGCGTTTCCGACAGCAGATCCCAGCGGAAGATCCATATTGGTGATCAATGCCGATACGTTCCGTCCGCAGGCGGAACCGATCTCCACCATCTCCTCCGCAAGGGCGGCGGCAGTCTCCGGTGTCTTCATAAATGCACCGCTGCCGCATTTTACGTCCAATACGATGGATCTCGCGCCTGCTGCCAGCTTTTTACTCATAATACTGGAGGCGATAAGAGGGATGGAATCCACCGTTGCCGTCACGTCCCGAAGGGCGTAAAGCTTCTTATCGGCGGGTGCTAAATTTCCGCTTTGCCCCGCCACAACCAGACCGACTTTCTCTGCCTGATGCATAAATTCCTCGGAGGAAAGCTCGGTGCGATAGCCGGGGAGGGACTCCAGCTTATCCACCGTACCGCCGGTATGACCCAAGCCCCGACCGCTCATTTTTGCTACAACGCCGCCCAAAGAGGCAACGATGGGGGTGACGATAAGAGTCGTCTTATCCCCTACTCCGCCGGTACTGTGCTTATCTACGGTCTTTTCGCCCAAAGCGGAAAGATCCACTTGATCACCGCTCTCCGCCATCGCCATCGTCAAGGCGGCGGTCTCCTCGTGAGTCATCCCTTGGAAGCAGACCGCCATTGCCCAGGCAGACATCTGGTAATCAAAAATTTTTTCGTTGGTAAAGCCCTCGATAAGGAATTGCAATTCCTCCTTTGAGAGCACCTCGCCACGCTTCTTTTTTTCGATCAGATCAACCGCGCGCATCCTTTAGTCCTCCAATTCAAACGCCAAGGGGAGCAATTGAGACAGGGTATACTCTGCCATCTCCTCTTGGTTGCCTAAAATTATCCGAAAATCTCCGTCACAAAATTCTGCCATTACCTGTCGGCAGATGCCGCAGGGGGCGGCGGCAGGCTCTGCCTGCTCCTCTTTTCCGCCCGCTATGGCGATGGCTTTGAATTTCCTCGCTCCTGCGGTGACGGCGGCGGAAAAGGCACTGCGCTCGGCGCAGATCGTCGCCCCGTAAGAGGCATTTTCCATATTACAGCCGATGAAGATCCGCCCATCCTCCGCCAATAATGCTGCCCCGACCCGATAGCCGGAATAGGGTGCGTATGCATTGGCTCTTGCCGCCAGCGCGGCGTCTAATAATCCTCTCATAACATCGCCTTTCCGCGGTGTAAATTTACACCAAACCAGTTGGCCACCGTCTGTCCCACATCGCAGAAACTCAAGCGTGTACCTACGTTTTCGGGCTTTTCCCCATAAATCAGAATAGGAATATATTCACGGGTATGATCGGTGCTGCGATCAGCGGGATCACATCCGTGATCGGCAGTAATGATCAGCCGATCCTCCGGCTTTAACCGCTCCAAAAAGTCGGGCAGCCAACGATCAAAAGCAGAGAGTGCCGCCGCATAGCCGTCCGTATCCTGACGATGACCGTACAGCATATCAAAGTCCACCAAATTAACAAATACAAATCCATCGAAATCCTCGTCAGCCAGCTTTAAGGCGACCTCCATTCCCTCCGCATTGCCGTGGGTAGGAATAGAGCGGGAGATTCCGCGCCCTGCAAAAATATCGGCGATCTTGCCCACCGATACGGTTATGATCCCCTTATCGCTCAAAGCATCCAGCACCGTCTCACCGGTGGGAGCAAGGGAAAAATCCCGACGATTGGCGGTACGGGTATAATTCCCGGGCGTCCCGATAAAGGGTCTGGCAATAACCCTTCCTACGCCCCAATCGCCAACCAGCACCTCACGTGCCTTTCGGCAGATCTCATAAAGCTCCTCCAAGGAGACGACCTCCTCGTGGGCAGCGATCTGAAAGACGCTGTCTGCAGAGGTATAGACGATGACCTTTCCCGTCTTGACTGATTCCTCACCGTAGTCCTTAATGACCTCGGTGCCGGAATAGGGCAAATTGCAAAGGACGCCGCGACCGGTCACTTCCGAGAATTTCTCCAGTAGCTCCGCAGGGAAACCCTTCGGGAAGGTGGGCAACGGCTTTTCGGAAACCACACCGGAAAGCTCCCAATGACCCACAGTAGTATCCTTGCCCCGAGACTGCTCCATTGCCCGTCCATAAGCCGCAACGGGCTGCAGGGCTGCGCCCAAAAATCCCAGTCCCTCGATATTACCAAGTCCCATTTTCAGCAGATTGGGGATCTGAAAGTTCGGACTTTTGGAAATACTTTTCAGCGTATGAGCGCCTTCGTCGCCAAATTCTGCAGCATCGGGCAGAGCACCGGCACCCACACTATCCAATACGATTAAAAATACTTTCATTTCTCTATCTCAATGGCGGTATTCAACGCCAGCTCCAAGTCGGAGGCCAAG
>JAZQAQ010000049.1:0-2024 GCA_045545255.1 Eubacteriales bacterium
GAGAAGCCGCCGGGGACAAAGATCATCTGGGCAGTCTTAAGTTCTTCTGCAAACTGCTCGACGCTGCGGGTAATTCCTTCGGCAGAGCGGTTATTGATAACCAAAATCCGTGCATCTGCACCTGCATCCCGCATAGCGCGGGCACTATCAAATTCGCAGTTGGTGCCGGGGAATACGGGGATCAGCACCTTGGGACTTGCCACCTTAATAGCGGGAGCAACGCGCTCTTTAGCCTCATAGGAGAAGGTCTCCATCGGCTGCTCACTATGGGTGATATTGCAGCTATAAACGCTCTCCAGCTTATCCTCGTAGATCTTCTGAAGCTCGTCCAGTTTGACCGCGGCATTGCCATAAGCAAAGGCGTCCGTATCGGTGATGGTACCGATAAGAGTACCCTCTACATCCTCGGTGACCTCCAAGAGGAATGCACCGTAGTTATAACCAAAGAGAGTCTCCATCGGCAGTTCTTCGAACTTGAAGCCCAAGCCCTCACCGAAGCTCATCTTCATAACCGCTTCTGCGATACCGCCCAAGCCGAGGGTATAAGCCGTCACAGCCTTACCGCTCTGCAGCAGGTCGTAAACACGATCATAGACTGCCAGCAGAGATGCCGTATCGGGCAGATGATCTTCGTTATATTCAGGGGCGATCAGGACAACCTTATTGCCCGCCTTCTTAAAATAGTTGGGGACGATCTCCTTGGCCTTACCTGTAGTAACTGCAAAAGAAACCAAGGTAGGAGGTACGTCCAGATCCTCAAAGGTGCCGCTCATAGAGTCCTTACCGCCGATGGCGGCAATTCCCAAATTCTTCTGTGCTTCAAAGGCACCCAGCAGGGCTGCCAAGGGCTTGCCCCAACGCTTGCCGTCCTTACCGGGACGCTCAAAGTATTCCTGGAAGGTCAGATAAACATCTTCAAACTTCGCGCCGGTAGCGATCAGCTTGGATACAGATTCCACCACCGCCAGATATGCACCGTGATAGGGGCTCTTTTCGGTAACGAAGGGGTTATAGCCCCAAGCCATCAAAGAGACATCGTCGGTATGTTTTTTCTCCATCGAGATCAGCTGAACCATTGCCTGAACGGGGGTCTGCTGATTCTTGCCGCCGAAGGGCATCAGCACACCGCCTGCACCAATGGTAGAGTCAAAACGCTCGGAAAGACCGCGCTTGGGGCAGACATTCAGATCCCCTGCCAGCTTTTTCAGCTCGGAAGCAAAGTCCGTACCCACTTCCTTTTTATAGCAAGCGGGAGCGGCGGGTGTAATGGAAATATGCTTTTCAGCACCGTTGGAATTCAAGAATTCGCGGCTGATATCCACGATCACCTTGCCGTTCCATTCCATCACCAAGCGAGGATCTGCCTGCACCTTTGCCACAACGGTTGCCTCCAGGTTTTCACTATCGGCAAGTGCGATAAAGCGATCCACGTTCTCCGGCTCCACAACGACCGCCATACGCTCCTGGGATTCGCTGATGGCAAGCTCGGTGCCGTCCAACCCGTCGTACTTTTTGGGAACGGCGTTCAGATCGATATGCAGACCGTCGGCAAGCTCACCGATGGCAACGGATACACCGCCTGCACCGAAGTCATTGCAACGCTTGATCATACGGCAGGCTTCTTTATTACGGAAAAGTCTCTGCAGCTTACGCTCTTCGGGTGCATTACCCTTCTGCACTTCCGCGCCGCAGTTTTCGAGAGATTTTAAGGTATGAGATTTGGAAGAACCGGTAGCACCGCCGCAGCCATCACGACCGGTACGACCGCCCAGCAGAATCACAACATCTCCGGGAGCAGGACACTCACGACGGACATTCTCCGCAGGAGCCGCGCCCACAACTGCACCGATCTCCATTCTCTTGGCGGCATAGCCGTCGTGGTACAATTCATCTACAATACCGGTAGCCAGACCGATCTGATTACCATAGGAGGAGTAGCCCGCAGCCGCGGTGGTCACGATCTTACGCTGGGGCAGTTTTCCTTCCATCGTCTCACTGATGGGCTTCAAAGGATCAGCAGCACC
>JAZQAQ010000050.1:0-17214 GCA_045545255.1 Eubacteriales bacterium
TTTTGGCGGAATAGCAATCGCCGCAGACCGAGGCACGGATCCCCTTTACCTTATTGGCTGCAATGCTCATTCCGATACCGGTACCGCAGATGAGGATTCCCTTCTCCGCCTTACCTGCAGAGACCGTCTCTGCTACCAAAAACGCTGCATCGGTATAGTCGCAGCCGTCCTCGGTGCCATCATAGAGGACCTTATTCTCAATTCCAAGCTCGTTCAGTTTTTCCACAATGGGGGCAATCCATTCGGTACCCGCCTTATCACAGCCCAGTACTACCATTTTTTTCGTTCTCCTTTTTCTTTTGATATTCCCGCTCTGCCTGAGAAAGCCTGAAGTAAGCAGGCACCAGTCGCTCCGGCGGGAGCAATTCCAAATATCCCGCGGCATAGGCAATGCTTGCACCCAGGATATGGTTCTTTTCACTCATCACAATGCGGTCGCCGTCTGCCAGATGCGCCAGCAGGTACGCGCCGTCACCCAAAAGGATCACCTTCCCCGCCAAAGCATTGATCAATCCTTCTGCCTCCTCCACGGAGCAGGCGCGATCGGAAATGACCGAAAGGGGCTTTCCGTCCTCAAAGGCGTATCCGCCCATATAGACTTGCTTACAGCGGGCATCCAGCAACGATACGGCGATCCGCCCGCTATCCTTTTCATTGCACGCCAGTGCCATCAAGGTGGGGACAGCGGCGCAAGGGCGCCCCAGAGCCATTCCCTTCACAAGGCTGCAGCCGATCCGCAAGCCGGTGAAGGAGCCGGGACCGTTGGTAACGGCAAAGGCATCTATCTCCTGCAGAGGAGTATTCGCTTTTTTCAAAGTCTCATCTACCAGAGGCAGCAGCATCTGACTATGGGTCAGCCCTGCATCGGCAAAGCCCTCTGCCAAAATCTGCCCATCCTCACTGACTGCAACAGCGGCGGTGGTACCCGCACTGTCGATACTCAAGAGCTTCATTCGTTTCTCTCCAATCTGATGATCCGCTCCTCTGCGCCCGCACCGTAAGCAAGGGTCAGCCGCCAAGCATCCTGCGGCAGCAGATCTTCAATATTTTCACTCCACTCGATCAAAAGCAATCCGTTCCCGAGATAATCGTAATATCCGGTACTGAAGAGACTATCCTCGCCGTCTACCCGATACATATCAAAATGATAGACGGGGAATGGACCGCTATGATATTCGTGCACCATAGCGAAGGTGGGGCTGGTGACCTCGTCCTTGATTCCCAGTGCCTCGCAGAGATAGCGGGTCAAAGTCGTCTTTCCTGCGCCCAGATCGCCGAAATAAGCCAGCACCTCCCGCCCTTGAAGCATTCCTGCGATTTCCGCGGCTGCTTTTTGGGTATCGGCAAGGCTATGGCATACAAAGGTTTTTTCCATCGTTTTCCTCATCATTGCCCTGATGCGGACCCACTCCGCTTCAGGGGGTATATCTACCCATAATAATTAATATTGCTATTATAACATAGTATATATTTATTTGCAAGGTGGATGTTCATAAAAATACTTGAGATTTCTCGTCGCAGTTGTTATAATAATCATAATGATTTGAGAGAGGAGGAAAAAGCGATGTGGGAACAGGCAAAATTATTCATTCGCCACGTGGCAAGACGGGTGGATTGGATTTTAGGCGCACTGGTTATTCTGGCGACCTCCTACGGACTTTTGCTCATCTCCTCCGCCACGGATACCTTCGGCACCCGTAAGATGCTGATCATTCAGGCGGCGGGCATCATAATCGGACTTTTTGCCTGCCTGGTCATCCTCACTCTGGAGCATCAGAATCTCGCCCGCTTTTCCATTCCCATCTATATCCTTTGCATCGGGCTTTTAGTCCTGACGCTGGTCTTCGGCAAGGAGGTTATGGGCAATAAAAACTGGATCGATCTGGGACCGGTCAACGTCCAGCCGTCGGAATTTGTTAAGATCGGCTTTATCCTTACCTTTTCCAAGCATCTCTCCAAGGTGCACCATTATATCAATAATTTCCGTGCGCTGATCCCGCTGACCATCCACTTTGCAATCATCGCCGTACTGGTAATGATGGAAGGCGATTTGGGTACAACGCTGGTCTTTTGCTTCATCTTCCTCGCTATGCTGATGGCCGCGGGTCTGCATTGGGGCTTCTTTTTGGGCGGAGGCGCGGTGGTCGCCATCGGCGCACCCTTCCTTTTTGATAAGCTGGAAACCTATCAGCAGATGCGGATTTTAGCAGTCTATGACCCCTCGCTGGACCCGATGGGTTTCGGCTATCAGACCCTCCAGAGCCAGATCGCCTTGGGCAGCGGCGGGCTGACCGGCTCCGGTCTTTATAACGGCATCCAGACCCAATACAGTATCCTGCCGGAGAAGCAGACCGACTTTATCTTCTCGGTCTGCGGAGAGGAGCTGGGCTTCATCGGCTGCTTTTTCATCATTCTGCTGGAGGCGGCGATCATCATCCGCCTGCTCTATGTCGCCCGCTTTGCTGTGGATCATATGAGCAGCTTCATCTGCGTGGGACTGGCCGCAATGCTGTTTGTGCAGGCGGCGGAAAACATCGGGATGTGCCTGGGGCTGATGCCTGTTATCGGCATTACCCTCCCCTTCTTCAGCTACGGCGGCTCTTCGGTGCTGGCGCTTTGTATGAGTATGGGGCTGGCAATGAGCGTCAACGCCGGCCGACCGAAATCCCATTTCTTTAAAGACAAATAAAAAAAGAGCCGTTCGGCTCTTTTTTTATTTGACAGCGTGTCTTATTTCAGTATCTCGTAGGTCTTTTCGGTGGGGTACGCCACAAATCGGTTAATAGGCGTTCCCATCGAGGAAAAACGCTCCTCATACTCTGTCATAATATTGGGGGTATCGGTGCTGTGAAGATCATAGGTCAGCTCCGTGAGACGGAAGCCCAGCTCCTGAAATTCCTCTACCGAGAAATCAAAGAGGGGACGGTTATCGGTCTTGAAGCAGATCTTGCCTTCTTTTTTCAATAGCGGCAGATAAGCCGCCACCATCCTGCGATGGGTCAGCCGCCGCTTGGCATACCGAGCCTTGGGCCAGGGGTCGGAGAAATTGAGATAGATGACATCCGCGCACTCCGCAGGAAAATACTCCGTCAGATTTCCTGCGTCCAAGCAGAAGAATTTGATATTGCTCAATTCTTTATTTTTAGCCTTTTCCATCGCCATCACCAAGCAATCAATGACCCGCTCAATGGAGATAAACTGCTTTTCCGGATTTTGCTCTGCCAGAGTGACGATGAACCGTCCCTTGCCGGAACCGATCTCTATTTCCAGCGGCTTTTCCGCATCAAAATGCTCGTAAAAGGATTCCAAAAGCCCTTCGGTTTCTACAGTATAATCGGCGCAACGCTCAAAACGGACGGGCGCATTTTTCTTTTTTCTTAATCGCATACTCTTAACCTCATTTTTATTCTGTTTTATTTCAAAACATCTCCCACACCGCCGAGGATGTATTTCGGTCGATAGGGGAAGAGGTCAATGTCCTCTCTTGAGGTAACTCCGGAAAGCACCAGCACCGTATCCACATTGGACTCAATGCCGGCGATGATATCGGTATCCATCCGATCTCCGATAAAAGCGATCTCGTCACTGTGACACCCTAATTTTCTCAAGCCGTGCCGCAGCATCACAGGGTTCGGTTTCCCCACGAAATACGCCTTTTTACTGGTGGCGATCTCAATGGGGGCGATCAGGGAACCGGTAGCAGGCATAATTCCCCGCTCGGTGGGACCGGTAATATCGGGATTGGTCCCGATCAGCTTGGCACCCTTATTGACCAGTTCAATGGCCTTTTCGATCTTCTCGAAATTATAACTGCGGGTCTCCCCCACCACCACATAGTCGGGGTTGACATCGTTCATATAGATCTTTTGATCGTACAGAGCCTTGGTCAAGGCCGCCTCGCCGATGACGTAAGCGGTGCAATCGGGTTTTTGACTGCTCAAAAAGGCGGCGGTTGCCATGGCACTGGTATAGAAATGGTCAGCAGAGACGGTCAGACCCATCCGCTCCAGCTTCATACTCAGCTCATGGGGCGTTTTTTCGGGACTATTGGTCAAAAAGACGAACTTCTTGCCATGCTCCTGCATCCAGTTTATAAAATCAGATACACCGTCCAGGATACGGTTGCCGTGATAGATGACACCGTCCATATCGCAGATAAAGCCTTGTTTATTCAGTAATTCATTCATGCTTCAAAACCTCCCGTAAAGGTAAACACATTATACGGCAGATTCTTTAAATTGTCAATTATCCGATATATTTTGCGGAATAATCCGGCACCGAGACCACCGTATCGTTATGGCGGGACTCCTCCGCCGCAAATACAAGCATATGGTTCTTGCAGGAGATGCCGATCTCGCTGACCTCCTCGGCGGTCAACTCTCCCGTGACGTAGCGGTAGAGAGCGTCAACGATGCCGCCGTCACCGCCGCCGTGACCGGTCATAATGCTGTCCCCTGCGATGGCGATCTCCGCAGGCAGCGCCCGTTTTTCACGGGTAGCAAAATCATAGAAGATAAAGGGCGTTTCCTTATTGCTCATCTCTGCCCAAAACTCGCCCTTAGTGCCCATGATATGAGTCTTACGGCCGCCCTTGGTGAAGGCGCTCATGGTCATACTGACGGTAGTCCCGCCCTCAAACTCCATATTCACCACCTGATGATCCACCACGTCGTTATCACATTTATAAACACATTTACCCACCTGGGTCGTAGCCATGGTATGCAAAACGTCCTCCTTGGTGGCATTCGCTTTCATCGTTGTGTGGCGGGGACCGCCGATCCCGTAAAGATGATCCACGTAGATTTTATACGCATTATAATAGCAGGTATCAAAATGAGGACAACCGTCCATACACCGCTCTGTGGCACCCTCCGGCGCATTTTCGGAGCGGAAATGCACTAAGGAGCCAAAGGATTGGATCTTGGTACATTCCTTATCCAACAACCATTGCAGAATATCTAAATCATGACAGCATTTTGCCAGTAGCATGGAAGCACTGCGACCCTCATTCCCCCAACGCCCCCTCACGTAGCTGACGGTCTGGTGGATATTGCCCACCGCTTCAATATGCTCCATAGAGATGATATCTCCCAGGGTTCCCTCCTGAATGATCTCTTTCAAACGCATAAAAAATGGTGTATAACGCAAAACATGGCAGACCATAATCTTGGAACCGTACTTTTCAGCCTGCCGCCAAATATCCACACATTCTTCGGGCGTGGGCGCCACCGGCTTCTCCAAGAGAAGATCATAGCCCGCCTCAATGGCTTTCATGGCAGGGGCGTAGTGCAGCTGATCCATGGTGGTGATCACAGCAATATCCGCAAATTTTGGACGATCCAATATCTGCTCCCAGCTCTCATAACAATCCTTGGGGTCCACACCGTGCAAAGCACGGATCTCCTCCCTTAGACTTTCTGCCGGCTCGGCAATGCCCACCAGCTCAAACTGTTCAGGCATCTGTTTCATGACGTTGGTATACCGTCTGCCCCGTCCCCCGGCACCGATCAAAATAACCTTCAGCTTTTTCATATACCGTTCCTCATTTTCAAAGATTTGACAAACAGAGATATTTTTGATAAAATCCGTTTATCGCCTTTATTTTTGCAGATAATTTCAATTTTGTCTATTGATTTTTATATACAATATCTTTGATTTTATATACAAGGAGACTGCTATGCGCCCTCATTTTATTGTTCAAAAAAATCCTCATATTGCGACCCTCTACACTCTTTTTCAAAAAACCTTCGCCAAAGACTACCACTTCCGCGGTGAAAGCCACGACTTTTGGGAGCTGGTCTGCGTACTGGACGGACGGGTCAGTATCACCGCCGATGACCTTGTCTTTGAACTGGAACCGGGGCAATGCTTTTTGCATCCGCCTATGCAGTTTCACAGCATCCAAAGCACCGGTTCCAACGAACCGACCGTAGTATTCATTTCCTTCACGGGAAAGAACATTCCCTACATCGCCGATACCGTCTGTATGGCGGAGGATCCCACCCAAATCAACCGACTGTATAAGCTGTCGCAAAAGTTTTTCACCTACCAACGCATCTTTGTAGATGACGCAAAGCCGGGTTATCTGCAATTTGTCAAGGAGCTGGAGTTGTTCTTGCTTCAGCTTTCCCCTGCCGACTCTCACCGCAGCGATTCGGTCAGTGCCCGTAACTACACTGCCATTATGCAGACACTCCAGCAAAATATTCACCGCCGCTTGACGGTACGGGAGATCGCAAAGCTTTGCAATATGAGCGAGATCAACCTGCAAAAGACCTTCTCTCGCTATGCAGGCATGGGAATAATGGACTACTTTACACGCATCAAGATGCACCGCGCAGCGGAGCTTCTGCGGGAAGGACATTCCGTCAAGGAGACCGCCCTGCTTTTGGGCTACCACGATCAAAACTATTTCAGCACGGTTTATAAACGGATCATGGGTCAACCGCCCAGCAAAGTAAAATGAGGTTTGGCTTTCACCAAACCTCATTTTTATTATTCTTCGCCGTAGATGGCTTTATAAGCGCATCCGAAAATATGGGCATCGTGCAGCAGACCATAATACATTTCTTCGTTCGTGGTCAGCCAAGAGGCGGTCATATAGCCCTTGATGCTGCCTTCCTTAACATTCTTTTTGCAGAATTTCATCGTTCCTTTATCATTTGCAGGAGTGCTCCAGGTGGAGCAGGTAGGAACCTGCTCATAGCCCCACTCGCCCAGCTTGATATACAGCTCCTTGCTGGCAACTGCGCCGGCATTATCTCCAAAAGGACTGCCGGGGGCGAAGGTCTGGAACCGACCGTAATACCAGTTGGAGATCAGCACGTCCTTGCCGATATGCGCTTGGAACATTTCTTCCCCGCCGAAGGCCTCAATGGTATCGGGATCGACCCAGATCCAGGGGCGAACGCCCCTACTGCGGCAAACGTCAAACAAGAAATTGCAATCGCGGATCTTCTTCAAGGGAGAGCGGACGATGGCCACAGGCTGAACCCGCTGGTTTTTCAGGGTTTCTTCCTCCATCCCGAGATGGAAAAATTCAGGGTTGCCGAACATCTCGATGGTCTCCTCCACCACGTCCTTGCAGACTTGATCATAGGTCTCGGTGCCTACCATATAAGCATAGTCCTTCAACCAAGCGTTATGCCCGCAGGAGAAATTGAACTTAGGCAGAGGAGTCAGACCGATGGAGCGCAGACGCTCCAGCTCTGCCATAAACTCTTCTTTGCTCCAAGACCCTTCGATGGCAAGCTCGGGATGGCGATCCAGCTTAACGCCCTCGCCCATATCAATGAGCAGGGTATCAAAGCCGCAGGTGGGCAGAAAATCAGTCACCTTACGCCAAGTTTCCTTATCGCAGGCAAGCTTTTTGCAGTATCCGCTGTTTTCCTCGCCGATCAGCGTCCAAGTATCCTGCTTATGCCACATATTTTTACCTAAATGAATCAAAAATGCTTTCATTTTTATCACTCCCCGTTTACAAAGGAAACGATGTTTTTCTTGCCGTTCTGAATGATCCGCTCATAGAAGTACATATACTGCCGCTGATCGAAATATCGCTCGATCTCGCACTCAAAACGACCGAAGTTATGAGCAAAATCCTTCATCAGCTTCTCTGCCTTTTCCTGCTCGCCGGCGGCCTTGGCAGACATCACCTCCGCCAGATCGACAGCAAACTCGGAATGACGGCGCAGCAGCAACCAGGAAATACTCTGGGGACGGGTAGGCATAAACTGGTGTGCCTTTGCCAGCTCCAGCTCCTTCTCCGCCAAGGGTGCGATCTTCTTGAGATTTTCAGCCTGGGCAGGATCCAGGTAGGGATCCCCCTCAACCTCGATCCGCTTATCATTGGAGAACCAGGCAAAGTTAAAGGTATCGCTCATTTCGGTCAGCAAATCTGCCGCCTGCTTCCAATCCTCGCCATAGGCGTGGCTGAAGTAATCTTCTTTGATCTCCTCAAAAGAGAGTTCACGGTCGAAGAGGGTGGATGCATAGGTATACATTGCAAAGCCATTGGGGAAGAAGCTCCGCTGGGAACCGTCCTCCACATAGCCGTCTACGCCGATAGCGCGCAGACCGCGGATATCCTCATAGATCCGTTTTGCCAGATACATTCCTGCAGGATCATAGCACTCGTTCTTCCAGAAATGATACTCGTAGCTAAAGCAGGGACCTTGCCATTTTTCCTGCCAGGTGCGGAGCAGTGCCAGATTTTCTTCCATCGAGCGGGGCTGAACCCACTGATTTCTCTTATAGACCTGCGGTGCTACCTTTTCGGTATTCTCGTTGGCAGACTCGGTATAAGTACGGTGGATGGGCGCATAGAGCAAGGAGAATCGCTCGGGGTTCTTGATCTCCACCTTTTCGGGGCCCCACATCGTATCCACATAGCAGATAAAGACGATACGGGTCTTCAGCCCCTTTGCAGTCAGGATCTCATCCAGCTCGTTCATAATCATCAGATAATAATCGGTGGGGATCATCTTTTGGCACTCGGGGCACTCGCAATGGTTATTTTTACCGTCTGCCAGCCAGACGTGGAGATAATCCACATTCCAATGCTTTTCTGCATAGTCGGCGATGGCGTTTGCCATAATAGACCGCACCTTGGGGTTGGACATACAAAGGTTGGTATTGATGGGGACGCCCTTATAAAGAGCACGTTCCCCGTTGATCATCGCCAGATAGCTGCGTTGGTCCTCGGAAAGTTCCTGATCGCTGGTAGCCCAGCCGCGGACAGAGCTGATGCCGAAGGGCTCGGCAGTCCAGCCGTGACCCATATCGTGGAACTGCAGACCGCGCTTGGCGATCTCCACCTCGCACTGACGCTTCCACTGGGTAACCTGCTGACGGGTGATCATCTCGGGAGGACGGTTTTGACCGTTATAGGTATGGCTATAGTACTTTTCATAATAGCTGTAGGGACAGTCGAACTCGATCATATAGACATTCATACCAACCTTGGCATTGAAGTCGATGGTCTCCAGCATACACTGCTGACTCTCTGCACCCTCGTTGCAGACGCCGCGGAACCGATGGTCTGCCATTTTATGATATTTGATCGGCTTGATATCGGCGACGGGAATATGCTCACCGTCCACACCGGGATACAGCCAGCGGCAGCCGTTTTCCCGCAGATAGCGATAGACTGCCATCAACACACTGCGTCCGTTGCTGCCCGCAATGATACCACCCTCCGCGTCGGTATCGATATGCAGGATATCATCCAGCACCAGATCCTCTGCCTCCGAGGTATCCAGTCCGAAATCCTCCATCAGTCCCAGACGGAATCCGGTCTCGGCACCGGGCTCATAGGCGATATCGATCTCGCCGCATTCCGGCATCATCATCCGCAGGTACTTTTTCAGTTCCTCTGCCGCAAAATCCAGTACATGATCCGCGCGCATCTTTTTAATCTGATACATAATGCTCCTCCTCGTTTTAAACTTTTTCTTTATTATAACACATTTTTCATTATTTTCTATGTAAAATCGGATACATAATGAGTAAGATCGGATCCTTTTTATACCTTACCGAAGTCGCGATAATACGCCAGCAGCAGGTCGATCATCTCGCCGTAGCTTTTCAGACCGGATTCCTGGTTATTGGACTGAAGATATTCCTCGTAGATCTCACCGGAGATCTCACTGACTACCGTATGGCGGTACTGCTCCCAATAATCATCCTCCGCCTGAATATCCCGAATCAAACCGGGCGCGCAGAGGGCGGCGATCTTTCGGGCAAGCTCCACATCCTCGTCATAGAGGGCGTTAAAGGCATATTCAAAAGCAAGGAGACTGCCGCTATAGCGAAAATCGGCGCGGGACGATTCCATACAAGCAAGATATGCCAGAAAATTCGCCTCATTCTCCCGCATAAAGCCACGAAAATGGCTCAACTCGTGACACATCGTTGCAGGTACCGTATAGGCGGGGACGTCCACATTGATTCCCGATTCAAAGGGGATATAAATTCCCGTCGTGAGGGTCATTGAAAATAATTTAGAGGTCAAGAGCGGCTTATTACGGACATCTGCCGCCTCCAGCACCGGAATTTCCTTTTCCAGCTTTGAATAGGCGTCCCGCGCAGAATCGGCGGTCTCGTAAAATCCGCCGTCCGATAAAAGGACGATCCCCTTTTCATCCTCCTGCAGTTGACCCCGATAGAAATTGCAATCGTATACCAAAAGCTCGCAAAGGGAATAAAGCTCCTCCTTGGTGCTTTTTTGGACGTTGAGGTCCAAGTATTGGGTGATGGAGGCGCGATAGTAATTCAGACCCATAAAGAGGACGAAACCGAGATAGACCACACTCGCCGCCGCCAGAATATTCAACCCCAAGCGATACAGCCGGTTTTTCCAGACTGCGCGATGACGGCAGATGCCGATAATTGCCCAAACCAGATAAAATACCGCACCTGCACCCAGCAGCAGGATCAGAATCTCCAGCACCGAAAAAGGCACCAGTGAGATCAGCCAACCCAAGCTGTTTGCAAAGAGGGGATAGACATAGCGGGCGTGGACCTTCTCCACCCAGCCTGCATCCACACGGGCAGCAAGGGTCAGGATCAGTCCCAAGGGTGCCGCCAACAAAAGCCAGATTCTTTTATATTGAAAAATGCATTTCAGCATCTCGTCACACTCCTTTAAATCTATTATATAGAATAACACGAAAAAGCGCAAGTTCATAAATTAAGGGTGAGGTGATTCTATGGTTTTTGAACTCAATACCACCGATGGGGTGCGACGCTACCCAGCCGACTTTCAAAAGGACTGGACGCTGCTTTTCTATTATTCAGGCGATTTTCAGCCGGTCACCGCCACCGAGCTTTTAGGGCTTGCCGCTATGCAAGCAGAACTTTCCGTCAATGGCTGCGGCATCCTTTGCATCAGTGGAGATACCGTACCGGTACATCTGGCATTTTTAGAAACCTTGGGACGGTATCGCTTGGGAACCTCTCCCGTTGCTATCCGCTTTCCCTTGGGGCACGATCCGGACGGGACGCTGCGCCGAGAACTGAAGCTGGATCCTGCCAAAAAATACATCTGGCTGCTTGCCCCCGGCGGTGAGCCGAAGGCACTTTTTTCCTATTCCCATTCTGTCGGCGCAAACTTCACCGAGGTATTACGCACCCTGCTTGCCATGCAGACCGAAAAGCTCACCCCCTACGGCTGGGTGCCGGGGGAGCATACCCTCTGCCTCCCGCCTGCCACCCGTAACGAGAGCCGTCATTTTCTTGCCGCCAAGGAAAAGGAAGGTGCCATCGGCATCGACTGGTATCTTTGCTTTGAGACTTGATATTACAAAAAAATCGCCACGCATTGCGAGACTTCTCATAAGGAAGTCTCGCAGTTTTATTCGCCTTACGGCGAGTTATATTGCTACGCAGTTATATTCGGCTAATGCCGAGTGGTATTGCCTTCGGCAGTTTTGGGGCGAATAAAATATCACTAAAACCGCAAGCTTTTAATATCACTTTGCCGTTACGCAAAATATAACTGTGAGAGCCGTCTCACAATATCACTTTCTTTTGAGATAGGTGAAAGGGTTTTAGGTTCTCCTAACAAGTGGGAACTGCCGTACAAGTTCCCTGCTTGTTCCGGTATAAGACAAAAATAAAAGATGCACGAAATTTTCGTGCATCTTTTACTGTCCTTAGCAACCCTACGCTATTGCGTGGCGATTTTTCGCATTTAAAGAATAGGAATCCCTGCTTCTTTGCAGAGGGTCAGGGTCTTTTCATCCCAGATGGAGGACTGCACCTCACCGATATGGGCACTGCCCAAAAGCAGCATACAAAGGCGGCTCTGACCGACGCCGCCACCGATGGTCAGCGGAAGCTCATTATTCAAAAGTGCCTTATGGAAGGGCAGTTCTCTGCGGTCATCGCAGCCTGCCAGCCGAAGCTGCCGATCCAGACTCTCGGGGCTGACCCGAATACCCATAGATGAGATCTCAAAGGCTTGCTGCAGCGTCTCATTCCAGAAGAGAATGTCCCCGTTGAGCTCCCAGTCGTCATAGTCGGGAGCGCGTCCGTCGTGGGGCTTGCCGGACTTGAGCTTGCCGCCGATCTCCATAATAAAGACCGTCTTACACTCCTTGGTAATGGCATTCTCCCGCTCTTTACCGGTCATATCGGGATAGCGATCCTCCAGCTCCTGAGTGGTGATATATGTAACCTCCCGCTTGATGGCAGGGCGCACCTGCAGCTGGGGAAACATCACCCGCAAGGTCTGATCGGTATCGCAGATGGCACCAACGATCCGATCCACCACATTCTTCAGATATTCCTTGTTGCGATCCTCTTCATTGATGATCTTTTCCCAGTCCCATTGATCCACATAGATGGAATGAAGGTTATCCAGTTCCTCATCCCGACGGATGGCGTTCATATCGGCATAAAGACCGGTATCAATGCTGAAACCGTAGTCGCGGAGTGCCTGACGCTTCCATTTCGCCAGCGAGTGTACCACTTCGGCATAGCTGCCGGTATCCCGCAGATCGAACTTGACGGGACGCTCCACGCCGTTAAGGTTATCATTCAGACCGCTGTCCGAAGGCACGAATAGCGGAGAGGAGACGCGGCGCAGATTCAGCGCGCCACACAGCATATCCTCAAACAACCGCTTGATCAGACCGATGGCCTTTTGTGTATCATAAAGAGAGAGTGCCGGCTTATATCCGGCGGGGATGATTACTTTGCTCATTGTATTTTTTAGCTCCTTCTTTCCCTGCGGAGGATGGAATGGGGCGGCAGTTCCATACCCAGCCGTACCCGCATCTCCGCGTGGGGTGCACTTTCTATCATTGCGCCGCTCTCATCCTCCATCGTTTCCACCACGATGGGATACGGCTCTTTTTCCGGCGAGAGTACCCAAAGGGTCTCGCCTTTTATAAACTTATTCTTCTGAATGACCCAGCCTGCGGCATCGTCCGATATCGCCACAACATCGGTATACCGAAGATAGCCGCCGTCATCGGGATTTTGCCCCTCTGCGCCGGGATCGCCGAACAAAAATCCGGTGCAATAATCCCGATGCGAGACTGCCCGCACCTCCTCGGCGAGGGCAGGATCAAAGGGCTTACCCTCCGCCAAATCCGCAAGCGCTCTGCGATAGGCGCGGGTAACGCAGGCCACATAGTAAAAACTCTTCATCCGCCCCTCAATTTTAAGGGACGCGATACCCGCATCCTGCAAAGCCTGCAGATGCTCGATGAGGCAGAGATCCTTGGAATTAAAGACATAGGTCCCCCGCTCATCCTCCTCGATGGGATAATAGCTTCCGGGTCTCTTTTCCTCCATCAAGGCATAATTCCAGCGGCAAGGCTGGGCGCAAGCACCCTGATTGCCGCTCCGCGCAGTCATCGCCGCCGATAAAAGGCAGCGTCCCGAATAGGCAACGCACATCGCGCCATGGGCAAACGCCTCCAGCTCCACATCGGCAGGCAATTTCTGCCGCAGATCGATGATATCCTCCAAAGGCATCTCCCGCGCCAGCACGATCCGTTTTGCGCCCAGATCCCGATAAACCAGCGCGGTCTCCGCATTGGTAACGTTCGCTTGGGTAGAGATATGGATGGGCAGCTCGGGGGCGTACCGCTTCGCAAGTGACATCACCCCTAAATCGGCGATGATCACTCCGTCCGGCTTCAGCTCTGCCAGCATTTCAAAAAAAGCAGGTAACTCCGAAAGATCACGGGCGGTGGGATAGATATTGACGGTAATATAGATCTTCACGCCGTTTGCGTGGCAAAATGCGATCGCCTCTGCCAGCTCGGTCTGATCAAAATTTTCGCTGGACGCACGCAATCCGAAGGAGCGG
Source organism: Eubacteriales bacterium (assembly GCA_045545255.1). Taxonomy (GTDB): domain Bacteria; phylum Bacillota; class Clostridia; order Oscillospirales; family QAKW01; genus QAKW01. The sequence continues at coordinate 13,823 of JAZQAQ010000050.1, forward strand.
TACGCGGCATACACCGCATCCGCACCGTACCAGACCGCATAGCGCAGCTTTTCCATATTGCCCGCAGGGGCAAGCAGTTCCATACTCAATTGACCGTCCCCGTTCCCCGAGGATTTTCCCCGGCCTTCTTGAGATTTCCTTTATGACCTGCCTGATCGGCAGAGAAAAGCATCTTATTATCGGCGGTGGTAACGAAATAGAAATCCTCCGTCTCTGCAGGAGTCAGCACCGCTGCAATGGCATCAATAGAGGGATTGGAGATGGGACCGGTGGGCAGTCCCGTATTGCGGTAGGTATTATAAGGATCATCCGTCTTAATATCGTTTGCATCCACCGTGCCGTGCCCTGCAGGCAGGATATAGGCAACCGTCGCCTGAGACTCCAGATACGGGAAGGTCTCACTCTTCAGACGATTAAAGTATACGCCCGCCGCGTGCGGCAGCTCGCCGCCCGCTTCCTTTTGCAGTACGGACGCCAGCGTGATCAACTGATCCAACGTATAGCCGGACGCCTGAATTTTACCGTTATTCTCCTCGGTCAGCACCATCTCCTCAAATTTATTGAGGATCCGCTTTACCACTGCCAAAGGAGATTCGCCTTCATACATTTCATAGGTGCCGGGATAAAGGTAGCCCTCCAGCCGATAATTGCGCTCGGGCAGATCCTTGAGGAAGGAGTAATCGGAAAAGTCGTAGTTCTGCAGGACATCCTCCAGCTCTTCCCGCTCCAGATAGCCCAGAGAATCGCAAAGCGTGATGACCAGATCCTCTTGGGTATAGCCCGACTCGATGGTGAAGGAGACCTTGGTCTTATTGGCGGTCTTGCGCCGCAGGGCGCGGATCAACTGATTATAGTCTCCCTTGCAGTTGATGGTAAATTCACCGGACTGGAAATCACTGCCTGCCTTTTTCAGCTTACAATACAGCGTAAAGACATAAGGATGATCAATGATCTCCGCATTTTTCAGTTCCTTGGCGATCTCCAGTGTAGAGCTTTTCTCAGGGATGGTAACGGTAATCTCCTTATCGGGACGGATGAGACCCAAGACCTCGTTGCCGATCCCGCAAAGCCACGCCGCCAGCAATACGCTTGCGATCAGGATGCAGGAATAGTAAATAAGAGTATTACGGTACTTCTTCATCGTCTCCTTGGAAAAGAGGGTGGAAAACTTGAATTTCTTCTTTTTGGGAGCAGGCTCTGCCGCAGGGGTGAAAATCTCCTCTGCAGGCTGCACGGGGACAGTCTTTTTCTCCTCGGCAGGCTTTTTTTTCTTCGCAGGCTTTTCTTTGACCTTGGGGATCGCGATGGTCGGCTCGGAAGGCTCGACCTTTCGCTCCACCTCGGAAGAAAACCGCTTTTTACCGGGATAGGAGCCGGAAGGGTTGCTGTTTCTTTTGGGTTTGGATGCACCGCCCGCACCGGGATAAGAGCCGGTTATATTGCGTTTCTTATCGTCCATTTTAAAATAACTCCTTAAATAGAGATATTATTATAATTATACATCGTAATTATACACGATATTATTGCAATTGTAAAGGTTAAAACCATTCATTTCTTTTCATTTCATTTTTTCTTTTATTTTCCAAGACGATCTAAAATGAGTGCAGATTTCGCCGAAAAGATCCCGACGGCGTATGCGATACGGCGAGCGGTCTTTTCGGTGGAAAGCAATAAAAAAGCATCCCGGAATTCCCGGGATGCTTCCTATTCGATTGCGGTCTGTGCCATTTTTGATCGTCTTAAATTCTTTCCTTAATCACGATGCCTTCTTCAGAAGATCGGAACGCCGCCTCCATTACCTTCATCGAGCGGCGAAGCTCATCGGGCTGGACGGCAACCTTGGAATAGTCTCCGCTCTCCATACCGTCTACCAGCATTTCGTGGAGCATATAGTTGCGCTTCTCTTCGTCGATATCAATATGGAACTCCTCGGTAGTACCGTCGGGTCTGCCTGCCATAGTACGGGTAGGACCTGCCGCGGTATAAACGACGCTCATCTCCCAATCGATCTCGGTCTTGAGTTCCTTGACGATATCCGCGCCGCTGGACCAATCCTTTACCGTCATAGAGCCTGCATCACAGTTGATATACCAGCGGGGCAGGGTGGTGAAATGATGGGTGCCGATCTCGATCAAGGCATTAATGCCGTTTTCAAACTTCATCATCATCTTGAAGTTATCGTCTACCTCTTCATATTTCAGCTTCAGCACCTGGGCGTAGATCTCCACCACAGGGCTATCGATCATAAAGAGCAACTGGTCGATGAGGTGCACACCCCAATCCAGCATCATACCGCCGCCTGCGACCTTGGTGCAGCGCCAATCGCCGGGGATGCCTCTGGCACCCTGCACGCGACTCTCAATAAAGAAGGGCTTACCGATAGTACCCTTTTCATATACATCCTTCACGATCAGGAAATCCCGATCCCAGCGGCGGTTTTGATGGACGGTAAAGATCTTACCCGTCTCCTTTGCCACAGCCAAGACCTCTTCCAGCTCGGCACTGTCCATCATCACGGGTTTTTCGCAAAGCACGTGCTTACCTGCTTTTAAAGCGCGGATGGAATATTCCTTATGGAAATTATTGGGGGTGCTGACCAGTACCAGATCGATCTCCGGATCCTGCAGCAACGCATCGGCGGTCTCATAAGCGAGCAGACCGTGCTCCAAAATATCCGCCTTCTTATCCGGATTGATATCGTAAACGCCCTTAACTTCCAAACGAGCGATTTTCTCTTTAACGGTTCTATAATGGAAGTGACCCATACCGCCCCATCCGATGATACCCATCTTAAACATAAAAGTGCCCTCCTTTGATATGTTCAAGGAGATTTTACAACCTTTCACACGAAAAAGCAACCCCAAAGTTGACATTTTCTTTATAAAAAGTTATTATTTAAACATAAAATCAACGGAGATGATATTATGACCGATCTGCACATCCATTCCACCTGCTCCGACGGGACCTTTACTCCGGCAGAACTTTTAGAAAAAGCGGAAAAAGAAGGACTCACCCTCCTTTCCATCACCGACCACGACCGAATCGGCGCTTATGAAGCGTTGAAGGAGCCTGCGGTTCGCCGCCTTTTTTCCGGCAAGATCATCACCGGCACAGAATTGACCTGCACCCTGCGGGGGCAGACGGTGGAGATCCTCGGCTACGGCTATGACCCCGCTAAATTGAGCGATTTTATTAAAACCAAGACGCGTCCCCCCGTATTTCCGCCTCAGGAGCTGCAGCTCATCTATGAAACCTACCGAAAGATCGGCGTCCGACTGGAGCTTCCCATGGAGGATTATTCCAAGGAAAAATATGTCAGCCCCAAGCGGATGGTCTGGCACCAGCTCAAGCATCCGGAGCATAAAAAATTCTTTTTGGACCCCGCCAATCAG
>JAZQAQ010000051.1:0-3290 GCA_045545255.1 Eubacteriales bacterium
CTCAACGGTCTTCTTCTGTACAACGGTGCAGGGACCAGCCTGAATTACTGTTACCGGAATGACGTTACCCATTTCGTCAAAAACCTGGGTCATTCCGATTTTCTTACCGATAATACCTTTCTTCATTTGTTTTACCTCCATAATGGTTATTGGTTGGTTTTCACCAACATGACCTTCTCACCCGAACGATTACAGCTTGATCTCAAGCTCAACGCCGGCAGGAAGTTCTACGCTTGCCAGAGCCTCAGCGGTCTTGGCAGCGGGCTTTACGATGTCGATCAGACGCTTATGCGTTCTGCGCTCGAACTGCTCTCTGGAATCCTTGTACTTATGAACAGCACGCAGGATGGTCACGACCTCTTTCTTGGTGGGCAGAGGGATGGGACCGGATACAACCGCGCCGGTTCTCTGGGCGGTCTCCAGGATCTTCTGAGCAGCCTGATCCACCAGGGTGGAATCGTAGCCCTTGATTCTGATTCTGATTTTTTCAGCCATTCTGAGTTAGCCTCCTTTTTAAATTTGACTCTTGGGATTCGCAACTTTGACGGAAAATTCTTTAACACACATCCGGGTGTTTCACCCGTCGGGCTAAATAAAATCGGGATTTTCACCCGCACAAAGCTCCCATTCCAAAAAGCGGCTTACGCAGCAAACCCACGCAGTTCCAAAGAACGGCCTTCTTTGTTTTCCTCACTTATGCGCCCGGCTTCAAGCCGGACTTGCTCAGCGGAAATTCCCCATAAACGCCGGGGAAAACTCGGCGCTATGGCCACCTCCCGCTTCGTCGCATCCGAAGTCAGCCTGTATATGATAACACACTCGTCCGGGAATTTCAAGACTTTTTTTGAATTTTTTTAACGATTTTCACAAAGTATTTTTCGAATTTTCTGTCACTATGCACAAAACACAATTTCTTGTATTTTTAGACCTTTTTGGTTCAAAATATGGTATCTGTATTTACATCTGCATTTTTTGATGATATAATGATATTACCTTTTATATCGTATATATTATAATAAGGAAGATTTTTTGAATCACGGAGGGAACTCTACCAATGAATGAACCAATTTTAGTAATTATGGCCGCAGGTATGGGCAGCCGCTACGGCGGTCTCAAGCAGATCGATCCCGTGGACCCTCAGGGTCACATCATTATGGATTTTTCTGTCTTTGATGCGATGCGTGCAGGCTTTAAGAAGTTTGTATTCGTTATCAAAAAGCAGATCGAAGAGGATTTCAAGGCCGCCATCGGCGATCGCATTGAAAAGGTGGCAGAGGTTCACTACGCTTACCAGGAGATAAATAAGATTCCTGAGGGGATCATCGAAATTCCCGCCGATCGCACTAAGCCTTGGGGCACCGGTCACGCGATCCTTTGCTGCAAAGAATTTTTGGACGCCCCCTTTGCCGTCATCAATGCAGACGACTTCTACGGGCAGGATGCTTATACCAAGCTCTATGATTTTCTCAAAAACACCGAGGAAGCAGATCCCATGAAGATTTCTATGGTCGGCTACATTCTGGAGAACACCCTTACCGATAACGGTCACGTGGCGCGCGGTGTCTGCCGCGTCAGCGAGGAGGGGTATCTGGAGAAAATCGACGAGCGGACGATGATCCAAAAGATCGACGGTCAGGCACATTATTCCGAGGACGGCGGCGAAACCTTTACCCCCGTCTCCAATACCGCGCCCGTCTCTATGAATATGTGGGGCTTCCCCCTTGCATATCTGCGTGCTCTGGAAGAGAAGTTCCCCGAGTTCCTCAAAAAGGCCGTCAAAGAGAATCCTCTGAAGGGCGAATTTTATCTGCCCGTCGTCGTAGACGAGCTGCTGCAGGAGCAGAAAGCGACCGTCAAGGTTCTGCGCAGTGAGGACAAATGGTTCGGCGTAACCTATAAAGAGGATAAACCCGAAGTAGAAAAGAGCATTCAGAATCTGAAAAACAAGGGTCTTTATCCCCAAAAGCTCTGGGAGGCATAATCAATGGAAAATGAGTTGCAAAAGGTCTTCGATGCCTTTGACCTTGATAGCTCTGTAGTAAAAGCAGAGCCATTTGGCAACGGACACATCAACACGACCCTATTGACGACCACGCAAAAAGGTACTCAATACATCTTCCAGAAGATGAACACCTATGTATTTACCAACCCTGCAGGATTGATAAAAAATGTGTTTGGTGTAACCGAATATCTGAAGAAGCGGATTTTGGAGCAGGGAGGCGATCCCAATCGGGAAACGCTGACCTTTATCCGTACCCGCGACGGAGCGTTATACTATGACGGACCGGAGGGGGCTTGGCGCACCTATCGTTTTCAGGGTGATCTAATGGCGCTTGATGCCGCCAGATCTCCCATGGATTTCTACGCCAGCGGCAAAGCCTTCGGCAGATTCCAAGCCCTGCTCGCCGACTATCCTGCCGAAACCCTCTTTGAGACCATCCCTCATTTTCACGACACCCCCGAGAGAATGAAGCAGCTACGGGCTGCGGTAGAAAAGGATGCCGTCGGACGGGCAAAGGATGTGCAGGATGAGATCCGATTCGTATTGGATCGTGAAGACTCCAGCAGCATCGTAATGGATCTGCAGAAGCAAGGAGTCCTTCCCCTGCGGGTGACCCATAACGACACCAAGCTCAATAACGTCCTTTTAGATCCCATAACAGGAGAAGGGGTTTGCGTTATCGATCTGGATACGGTGATGCCCGGGCAAGCGATATTCGATTTTGGCGACTCCATCCGTTTTGGTGCTACCACCGCAGCCGAGGACGAAACCGATCTTTCCAAGGTTCATCTGGATCTCGACCTCTTTGATTCCTATGCGAAAGGATTTCTGGAGGGCTGCAACGGTGCCTTGACGCCTGCAGAAAAAGACCTGCTCCCCACCGGTGCTTGGATGATGACGCTGGAATGCGGCGCACGCTTCCTTGCCGACTATCTCAATGGCGATGTCTACTTCAGAACTGCCTATCCGGAGCATAATCTGGATCGCGCCCGCAATCAGTTCAAGCTGGTACGGGAAATGGAAGAAAAGCAGGATGAAATGCAAGCCATCATTGCTAAATATTGAACCGACACCGTTATGAGCTGAAAGAATAGTACGAACTAAAAGGGGCTGTAAAAAAACGTGCGTTTTTTACAGCCCTTTTTTAAATCAATTGCGCAAAGCTCAACCGCCGAGATTCCAAGGCAGATTTATATCACAATAAAAAATGGCTCGGATGCCTAATGGCATCCGAGCCGATTTTATTTACCGAAATTAAACAACGGGATAGTAGGAGATTGCTCTGGTG
>JAZQAQ010000052.1:0-4942 GCA_045545255.1 Eubacteriales bacterium
CCTCGGCAGTTTCACTGATAGCACCTTCCATAAAGGAGCTATAGGTGGTATGAATAGACGGATTATAGATAGAAGCAGTCTCGTTCTTATGATACATTGCGTGGGTTGCAAGGTTTGCATTGTTATCAAAGAAGGTCAGACCCAGATAGTATGCACGCTCGGAAGCGGCTGCATCGGGATTCTGATTAGTGACATTAGCACTGTTGGTGCCTACACCGTAGATGTAGTTTGCATAGTTGGGATAAACTGCGTTCACATCGGCTGCCTTTTCTGCCCAAGCGCGGACAAAGGAGATGGCGATGTTTTCCTTCATATCCTGATAACGAATCTTCTGTTCATCGGTCATCAGCTCCAGATAGGGAGTCTCGTGCTCTGCCTTCCAGACCTTGACGTACTCTTCTGCCACACGCAGTGCAACAGAGGGATTCTGGCAGCCCTTCATAACGGCGAAGCCGCCTGCCCAACCTGCTACAGGAGTAACGATCTCCTTCTCATAGGGCTCATCCAGATCATCGGCAGCACTCATATCCTTATCGTTCTGAACCTTGGTGTTAAATTCATCCTCGGGCAGAGCGCGATAGGTATCTTCATAGGTCTTACCGTAGGGATAAGCAACGAAGTCCCAATCGGAGACGGTCATCTGCGCCATTGCATTTACATTATCCAGATCCTCCAGCTCGCAAGCGAGGAAGGAGTAGGAGCGGACAGGATCACTGCCTGCATAGATGTTGAAGAGCTTCTCGTATACAGACTCATCTGCCCAAGCACTTGCCTTTTCAAAGGAGCCGACGTAATTCTTATTGTCTGCACCCTTATTGGTCCAGTACCAGGACTGAACAACGTCTGCAGTCAAGCTCTGCGCCTCACTGGAGGTCAAGGTGGACTTACCGGTACCTGCGCTGAGGGTAAAGCCGGCGCAGTTTTCCATACCGTACCAGATATCCAAGCCTTCCAGTGCATCCAGCTTGGATGCAATACCTACATTGGTACCACCGGTGCTTGCCTTCAGCATCTCGGTGAAGGCGTTGACGCTCCAAGTGCGGTCGTTATACATCGCAACGGGATCGGTAACCTTAACTTCACGATAGGTGGTAGCAACGCCGGTCTTCGCATCCACGACGGTCTGGGCAGCCAGAGTGCCGGCCTTAACGTTTGCTTTATTATAGGCAAGCAAATAGGGCGCACCAAAACCTGCAGCTACATGATAATACACGATGGCTTCGTCCAGATCGTCCCGTACAAAGAACTGCTTGGAGGCAACAGAGGAGAAGGTATTCAGCTCATCTGCCAGATCAAGGTTCACAAAAGAGTTGACGGGCTGGGTGAAGGTATGGACGTCACCCCAGTTGGAGTTATCCACATAGATCAGATCTACATCATCACCGGACAGTGCCGCGCGACGGCAGGCAGCGGTATAAGCAGAGCCGGTACCGACTCTTCTCACATTGACCGCAACGCCGTACTGAGCCGCCATTGCCTTTACTGCTTCGTTCTCTTCCTCGATGGGGAAATCATCGGGTACCAAAATCTTCACAGCACGACCGGAAAGCAGCTCATCGCTGACACCGGTGGCACTATTGGCAACACCGCGCTCCACTCTCATAGTAGAGATCAGATTCTCGATCTTGCTCAAAAGCTCCGATGCATCATAGGTAGAGGTAAAGGGTGTATAAACGGGATCGGGCTCTACCGGCTCTTCAGGAACTTCCGGCTCGGGCTCATCGTTCCCATCGTCCAGAGGAGGACCGAAGTCTTCGGGCTTATTTTGAACCGTGGGCTCTTCATACTGATAATCCGGAATGATCAGCAAGTCTTTCAACTTATCACTGATATCCGCACCGTAGTTTGCCACACCGGCAGGACGATTGATATAGTTACAGCCGGCCAGTGACACCAGCACGACGATAACCAACAACGCTGCCAGGATTTTTCTCATTTTCATGTGCATACCTCCTGAAATAGCCTAAACTACATTGACATATAATATATCAGTTATAGTATAGCATACCGCTATAACTACTTCAAGAAAAAAATTAAAATTGGCAATCATCAACAAGGGGTGTTAACCTTTTTTGTACATAATGACAAATTTATTTCGTCGCCGTTTCCGCCTCTTTGGCGGAGGCGATCAGGAAATTAAGCCTTGCCTGCAGACCCAATAGCTCATAGGAAAGCGCGTCCACCAAAAGGGGTTCATTGATCAGGGATAGCTTGGTCTCAATATTCTGCATCCGATTGCGCAGCTCGACCATCTCATCACGGTAGGTATAGACTTGTCTTTTCATTCGGTATCACCTCATTTAATATTTTCGCCTTTCTCTCTTATGTCTATGCGGTCATACTTGAAAAAATCCGTCGCATATGCTATGATGATGAAAAAACAACATTAAAGGAGGCTGCCATATGTTTGAACGTCTGCCTGCGTGGATAAAGAATAAATGGAGTCTTTTCGGGCTCTCCCTTGCCGCCGCTCTGCTTCTGGGCGTGCTGATCTTTTTTCTTTTTTTAAGAGGGCCCTTCGCCACCCTTTTGACCAACCAGGGGCAAAAGGCACTGAAGGAGCAGGATTTCCGCAAGGCTGCCGATAAATTCGAGACTGCTCTCAGCCTGAAAAAGAATCGGGAGGCGATCTATCTGGGATACGGAGACGCGCTGATCGGACTGAAGGACTACAACGGTGCCATCGAAATTCTGGAGGACGGAATCGATCGGATGAGCGGCGCAGAAGAGCTTTACCTCGGCAAAGCGCGTGCACTGGTCGCCGCCGGTAAGATCGGAGAGGGGGTAGACTTTCTGGACAATATCGGAGATAGCTACATCAATAAAAAAATCCAAGCACTCCGTCCCGCCGATCTGACCTTTTCCCCCGCCCATGGTAAATACAGTAAGGCGCAGACCGTGACCATCAATCAGCGGCCGGGCGAAAAGATCTACTATACGCTCAACGGCGAGGATCCCACGATGGCATCGGCAATCTATAAAGAGCCCCTCACGCTGCGCACCTCTGCCACGCTGACCGCCATTGCGGTCAGCGAAAACGGCTTGGTCTCTCCCCGCCTGCGACTGGACTATGAAATTGATAACACCAATCGTCCCATTGAATTTACCGATAAAAAAATAGAGCGGATGGTACGGGCTGCATTAGATCGTCCCAGCGGCAATCTTTATGCGGCGCAGCTGGCGTCGGTAAGCGGAATTTTCAACGACGGTATTGAGGGTGAGATCCGCACTCTGGAGGATCTGGAATACCTCCCGAATCTGACCCATCTGCGGCTCAACGACGAGCTTTTGATCGACGACTACACCCCGCTCACCACCCTCACCGAGCTGGAAATCCTTTCTATGGCGGGCTGCGCCCTCTCCGACGGAGATCTCAGCTATATCAGCGGTTTGACCAAGCTGACCGAGCTGATTCTGGACGATAATGAAATCTCCACCTTAGAACCCCTTTCCGGATTGGAATCACTGGAATTTTTGGCAGCAGCAGATAACGAGCTTTCCACCACCGTCGACATCGCCGCCTTTACCAAGCTGAAATGGCTTTATCTCGCCAATAATAAGCTTTACGATCTGGACGGATTGGCGGAGCTGAACGAGCTGGTGGCGCTGGATGTCTCCCATAATGCTGTTACCGACCTTGCCCCTCTTGCGGGACTGAATAAGCTGACCGATCTCTTTCTGCGGGGCAACCGTCCCAATAACATCAAAAAACTCAGTAATCTTCCCGCGTTGACCCATCTGGATCTTTCCGCTTGCGGGCTGGCGTCCTTAAGCGTTGTGAACGACTTTAAAGCCCTCGTCTCTCTCACTGCGGAGGAAAATGAGATCGCTTCCCTTTCTACCTTCACACGGCAGGTCAGCGAGCTTTATATCAGCCATAATCCGCTGGTCGATCTCTCACCCCTGAAGTCCCAAGCAGGACTGCAGGTGTTGGAGGCGTCCGACACCCAGATCGCCGATATTTCCTTTCTGGCAGGCAATCAGACTTTGACCGCGCTGGACATTTCGGGCACCAAGGTCACCGATGCCACCGCCCTGATCAACTGCCCGCAGCTGACTTATCTGGTCTGCCCGCAGCAATGCTCCACCGCAGGACTGCCTGCTACGGTAGACGTGAATATTCAATAAAAAAAAGAGGCTCTCAGAGCCTCTTTTTATTTTTGATGTACCCGCCGCTTGGCAGCCAATCTGCAGGCGCGCTTATAGGCCTCCGCCAGATAATCGGTCAAAGGCATCGCGGCATAGCAGTCGTTTTCGTGGCGTTCCTTTTGAGAATCCAGCTTTAATTCAAAGGTCATAAAGTCTTTGAATTCCCAGCGATCCAGCCGACGGGCAATATCGTCCCAATCCCCGATGCCGTCAAAGGGCAGAAGATGGAGGTCGTCGGTATAGTAAATCTCACCGTCGAAATTTTTGATACCCAGATTATCGTTGATATGGGTACAGAACAGCCGATCTCCGTAAAGGGACAGCATATCCTTGGAGTGGTTATAGCACATCTCGTGACCCGTATCCCAGCAGAAGCCGACAGCGGGGCTGGATTTGAAAGTCTCCATCAGTGCCGCCAGATATTCCTCGCCCTCGGTATTCTCAAAAGCGATCTTGACACCCAGCCGCTCCGCTTCCTTCACCAGAACACCATAGCGCTCAAGCCCTTTCGGCGTGATGGGATAAAACTCCTTAAAACCGATGTAAACGTGGGTCACCATAATGGGTGCGCCGCACTCTGCTGAGACCTGCAGGCACTCCATCAGTTCGTCCAAGGCATCCTGTGCCTCCGCCTCATCCTCGCCCCAAAGGTGCTTAACCTTGGTAAAGGGGGCGTGGATCGACTGAAGGGTCATTCCCAGGCGTTTCCCCTCCTCCACAATGGGAAGATAATCCATTCCCCGCTTCCAGGTGAAGAAATAGCCGTCAAATCCCGCCTGCTGCAGCAGAAGTC
>JAZQAQ010000053.1:0-3754 GCA_045545255.1 Eubacteriales bacterium
CCCCGGCAAACGAAGTTTGTTGGGGAAAAGGAAAAAGGAATGATATAGGCGGAAGTTTCTAATACTTTAGAAACAGAGCGGTTATCATTTCTTTTTCCGCACGCCGAGTGGCGAGGTTTGGAGGTAGCAAAGGGCATTTTAATCGAAGGAAAATATCATTTTTGATATTTTCCTTCCTTTTTTGCTTTTTAAACAGTATTCTTGGTGATTTTTTTCTTATTTTTTCTGCCCTTTGCGGTTCGGACTATTTTTACAGCCCCTTTTTATAGAGAGGTCACAATTCCCATAAAGACGGGAAGATTATATTCCGCATCGATAATCATATAAACAAAGGGTCGGTCGAAGGTGATAAAACGCTCGATCATCGGGGCACTTTCGTTCATTGCCACACTGGTGACCGCGCCTGCCCGCGTTCCGATTTCGGTGAGCTCAATGAAAGTCTTATGCCGAACCTCGCTGATAAAAAGCCCATCCGCCATTTTACTGAAATCCGCACCGCCGCCAAAGGCAGTAGGCATTCCCATCGCCTTCAGGCTGTCATTCAATTTGATCTCGTATTCATAAGAAAACTTCGGGAGCATCACCTGCGCCATTCCTTTTTTGGGTGCTTGCAGCATTCCTTGCAGCCCCTCGGCAGTCAGCCCCTTTACATAGTCATAGACATTTACCCCTTCATTGGGGAGCAAGGCGGCAAAGCGATACTCGCCGCCCTTATAATCCCGCAGGATTCCTTGCGCATTCGCATCCTCCAGATAGCAGTTCTCGGAGGAAGGCAGCATTTCTGCCTTTTGCGCCTCGCCGCCATAGGATTTGAATGTACCCGGGAGGGTATAATGATACTCTTCCTTCCATTTTGCATCGAATGCCAGCGCATTAATGAGATACATCACCGTATCTCCGCCGATCCGATCCAAAATCTCCGGAATCATCCCGTCGGTTTTCTCATCTACCCACCGATTGATATCGCGAACGGTGGTATCAGTGAAGGGGGCGCGATAGATAGCGGCATCGTAATAGGTTTCATTGGTTTGGAGAAAATCCGCTTGAACTTCCTTCCCCTCACGGATCCAGATGGAATTTGCCGCCTTTAATTCATCGGCGGAAAGTCCGCCCAGATAACCGCTTAAATCCTCATTCAATTGAGACATCGAGGACGCGCCCAGTACCTTTTGCATCTCATCTGCCGTCTTTCCCGCGGCACCATTGGCGGTCATCGCCAGTGCGGGAGAAACCGAAAGGGGCGAGATCAGCATATTCTTACCCTTGCTCTTCCCCGCCACCTGCTGAAAAAGCTTCAACGAAAAACCCATCTGCCCCGCCGCAAATTCATCGGACGGCTCTTGGAGAGGGCGATCTGAAGGATTGCCTGCGGTCGGCGATCGCAGCAAGACACTCCCCTCGCCGGAAGGCGGAGTCAAATAGGTATCAGGTGCGGCACAGCCGGAAAGCAGCAAACAACACATCAATAAAAATGCAACCCATCGTCTCATAGCAATTCCTCCTTTTGAAAAGAATACGAACGAAACTTGGAAAAAGTTGCAAAATAATAAAAATGGGTGCTTTTGCACCCATTTTTATTATTTTGCTTTGGTTTCGCAATATCTGCAGCGATAAATGCGCTTTTGAGGATCGGTCAAGCGGAAAATATGAGGAAGTTCCTGCTCGGTAGTGGTGATACAGCGGGGATTTTTGCAAAAAATTACATTCCGCAGCTCTTCGGGCAGGTCGATGGAGCGTTTCTCCACCAACACACTGTCTTTAATAATATCCACTGTCACGTCGGGATCCACATAGCCGAGGATATCCATATCAATGTTGATATCACCGTCAATTTTGATGATATCCTTACGACCCAGTTTTTTACTGGTCACATTCTGAATGATCGCCACAGGACAATCCAACTGATCCAGCTTCAAAAGATGGTAGATCTTCATCCCGCGACCTGCGGTGATATGGTCGATAACGAATCCGTTTTTAATGGAATCTATTGTCATACTTCCACCTCCAAAAGCTTGAGAATCAGTGCCATCCGCATATACTTACCGTTCAGCACCTGCTTGAAATAAACCGCACGGGGATCGGCGTCCACCCCCACGCTGATCTCATTAACACGAGGCAGAGGATGCAGGATGGAAAGATCACTCTTTGCCTTCTGCAGCTTTTCGGGGGTCAGAATATAGCTATCCTTCAGGCGCAGATAATCCTCCTCATTGAAGAAACGCTCACGCTGAACACGGGTCATATACAGAATATCCAACTTCGGCAAAGCCTCCTCCAGATCGGTGGTTTCCTCAAAGTTGATCCCATTCTGCATCACATAGCCGGGGACCTTCAGTTCCTCGGGAGAGATCAGTACAAACTTATTATCGTTGTAACGGGAAAGGGCAGAGATCAAAGAATGGACCGTCCGTCCGAACTTCAAGTCACCGCAAAGACCGATGGTCAGACCGGTGAACCGACCCTTTTCACGCCAGATGGTCAAAAGGTCAGCCAAAGTCTGGGTGGGATGGTTATGACCGCCGTCACCCGCGTTGATGACGGGAATACTCGCGTTCATAGAAGCCACCAACGGCGCACCCTCCTTGGGATGACGCATCGCAATAATATCCGCATAGCAGCTGATGGTCTTGGCAGTATCTGCCACGCTCTCGCCCTTGGCGGCAGAGGAACTGCCTGCATCCGCCATAGAAAGGACGTTTCCGCCCAGCTCATACATCGCTGCCTCAAAGCTCAAGCGAGTACGGGTAGAGGGCTCGAAAAAGAGGGTCGCCAGCTTCTTATAGCGGCAGCTCTCCCGATATTTTGCGGGATTTTCAATAATATCCTCCGCCACCGCCACCAATTCGTCGATCTCGGCGGTGGAGAGCTCTAAAATATCAATCAGACTTCTCATACTTTTGCACCGTTTACTGCCAGGTAGTTCTTGATGCGTTCCACATTCTCCGCATTCTTTTCGTCCTCTTCCAGATACTCAATAATGTCGTAAACATCCACGACGGAGTAAACGGGGAAGCCGAACTCATCGGAAATCTCCTGCATTGCGCCCTTCTCGCCCTGTCCCTTTTCCTTACGATCTACCATAACAAAGGTGGCGATCACCTTCGCGCCCTCAAGGGAGGAAAGATTTGCCATACTCTCACGAATGGCAGTACCTGCGGTGATAACGTCCTCTACGATGACGATCTCCTCCCCTGCCTTGGGCGTATAGCCTACGAAGATACCGCCTTCGCCGTGATCCTTGGCTTCCTTACGGTTGAAGAAGAAAGGAACATCCAAGCCTTCCTTGGCCAGAGCAACAGCGGCGGAAACGGCGATGGAAATGCCCTTATAAGCAGGTCCGTACAGGACCGCCTTTTTATTGCCTACCTTTTCAAAATAAGCCTTGGCATAGAACTCGCCCAGCTTTGCGATCTGCTCACCGGTCTTGATCTCGCCGGCATTCACGAAATAAGGGATCTTTCTGCCGCTCTTGGCGGTGAAATCGCCGAATTTCAATACATTTGCACTCTCTAAAAACTGAATAAACTCTCTTTTATAACCTTCCATTTTGTACCTCCAATTTTATGAAAACAGTTGAAACTTTGATAGAATTCCTTAAAGATGCGGTTGATTAAGGGATGAATTTTGAGATGATTTTTGCTCGACCCGAGCGACGCCGGGCTATCTGCCCTGCGAGGCGAGAGTCGGACGAAAAGCGCTCAAAAGATGCGGTTGATTAAGGGATGGATTTTGAGATGATTTTTGCTCGACCCGA
>JAZQAQ010000054.1:0-24767 GCA_045545255.1 Eubacteriales bacterium
TAGAAAATATCCCCGCCCCCCAAGGCGATCCCGCCGCACCCCTTTCTGCGCTGATTTTCGATAGTTACTACGATAGCTATAAGGGTGTCATCGTCTATATCCGAATGATGGAGGGCACCTTACGCACCGGTGACCGCATCCTTATGATGGCGACCGGCGCAGAATTTGAAGTGGTGGAATGCGGCTTCCTGCGCCCCTTGGGCTTTGAAGCGTCGGGCATTTTGCAGGCAGGGCAGGTAGGCTACCTCACCGCCTCCATCAAGAGCGTGGAGGATACCCGTGTGGGTGATACCGTCACCTTGAGCGAGCGCCCCTGCGCCGAGCCTCTGCCCGCCTATAAGCCCTGCACCCCGATGGTCTTTTCCGGTATCTATCCCGCCGACGGCGCCCGCTACGACGACCTCAAGGAGGCACTGGCAAAGCTGAAGCTCAACGATGCCTCCTTCCTCTTTGAGCCGGAGACCTCCATTGCCTTGGGCTTTGGATTCCGCTGCGGTTTTTTGGGACTTTTGCATATGGAGATCATTCAGGAGCGGATCGAGCGGGAATTTCTCATCGATATCATCACCACTGCCCCCTCGGTCAGCTATCGGGTCACCAAGACGGACGGCACTGTCCTGCAGATCGATAACCCCACCAACTATCCCGACCCTGCAGAGATCGCAATGACCGAAGAGCCTTTCGTCAAGGCGGATATCATCTCCCCCAAAGAATTTGTGGGTAATATTATGGATCTCTGCCAGGATCGGCGAGGGATCTTCAAAAATATGAGTTATATCGACACTGACCGTGTCAACATCCATTATGAGCTCCCCTTGGGCGAGATCATCTATGACTTTTTCGACACTTTAAAATCCCGTACCCGCGGCTACGCCTCTCTGGACTACGAGCTGGCAGACTATCGGGATTCCCAGCTGGTCAAGCTGGATATTATGCTCAACGGCGAGGTGGTGGACGCCCTCTCCTTTATTGTCCATAAGGAAAAAGCGTACCCCCGCGCACGCAGAATGTCTGAAAAGCTTAAGGAGCATATCCCCCGTCAGCTCTTTGAGGTACCCATCCAGGCCTGCATCGGCGGCAAGATCATTGCCCGCGAAACCGTCAAGGCGATGCGCAAGGACGTCCTTGCCAAGTGCTACGGCGGTGATATCACCCGTAAGAAAAAACTGCTGGAGAAGCAGAAGGAAGGTAAAAAGCGGATGCGCCAGCTGGGCAGCGTAGAGGTGCCTCAGGAGGCATTTATGGCAGTGCTGAAGCTGGATTCCTGATATGCTGTCGCTTTATCTTCATATCCCCTTCTGCAAGCGAAAATGCGCCTACTGTGCCTTTTATTCCGGCGCGACGACCATTGGAGCTGCAGAGCAATATACCGACGCCCTCTGCCAAGCGATCCGGCAGGTAAGCCAAGAGGAGCACCGCCCGCTCTCCACCCTCTATCTGGGCGGCGGCACCCCCGCAATGCTGGGAACGCCGCGGCTGGAAAAAGTACTTCAAGAGACGCGGCGTTGCTTTTCCTTTGAAGCAGACGCGGAATGTACGGTGGAATTAAACCCCGAAAGCACCACCCCCGATTTATTGGAAACCCTCAAAAGAGCGGGGATCAACCGCATTTCTTTGGGTGTGCAATCCCTCTGCGATCAGGAGCTTTGTACCTTGGGTCGGATCCACGACCGTGCAAAAGCATTGGAAGCACTGGAAATGATTTTTCGGGCAGGATTTCAAAATGTCAGCGTAGACGTAATGTTCGGCCTGCCCGATCAGACTGCAGAAACCTTTGCCGAAACTTTAGATACATTATTATCCTATCCCATCACCCATCTCTCTGCCTACTCCCTCCAATTAGAGGCGGGGACGCCCTTGGGCGAGACTGCCGCCCCGATGGACGAGGAGCAGGAGGAGTCCCTTTGGTGGCTCCTCTGCCGCAAGGCGCAAAAGGCGGGAATGGAGCACTACGAGATCTCCAATTTTGCAAAACCCGGCTTTGCCTCCCGCCATAATCTGGCATACTGGCGGCGGACCGATTATATCGGGCTGGGTGCTGCTGCCCATTCCTTTTGGAAGGGTGTACGATACAGCTTTCCCGAAGATCGGGAGGACTTTTGCCAAAACCCCTATCCGCTGCGCAACCCCCTCCCCATCTCTGCGGAGGAGGCGCGGGAGGAGCAGGTGATGCTGGGACTGCGCATCAACGAAGGCATTCCCCTCTCCCTCTTGCCAAAAGGCTTTGAAACGGAGCGATACAAGGACTTTTCTACTATTGAAAAGGATCGCTTTATCCTCAATGAACGAGGATTTTATTTATCAAACAGTATTATATCCGAAATTTTATCCAAGGAGTAATATTTATGAATTATAAACAGATGAACATCGAAACCCTCTCTGCCGGTCAGGAGGCGGTCAGCAATCTGCTGATTGCCGCAGGGGTCGGCGGCTTTGAGGTGGTAGATCCGCAGGACTTTCAAGAATTTTTAGATACCGTCACACCCCATTGGGATTACGTGGACGAGGAGCTTTTAAAGCGGCAGAGTGACCGCACCATCATCAAGGTCTACGCCGCCGATAACGAGCAAGGGCTCGAAATGTTTAAGGACATTGAGCGCCGCATCGAAGAACTGCGCCACACCCCCGAAGCGGCCCTGTACGGCACCTTGGAGATCACCGTCTCCAACCTGCCGGAGGAGGATTGGCAGAGCGGCTGGAAGCAATATTATAAGCCCATCCACGTGGAACGGCTTGTGGTGGTTCCCCTTTGGGAGAATTACGACGCTGCCCCGGGTGAGACGGTTATGAAGATCGATCCCGGTATGGCCTTCGGTACCGGTGCCCACGAAACCACCCGCCTTTGTCTCAAGGCACTGACCAAGACCGACCTTGCCGGTAAGACCCTTCTGGATGTGGGCTGCGGAAGCGGCATCCTCTCCATCGGCGGTGTTTTGCTGGGTGCAGAGCGTGCTTTCGGCTGTGACATCGACCAGTTGGCGGTGGAGGTTGCGCGCCGCAACGCCGCCCTCAACGGCTTGGAGGATAAGACTGCTTACGCCGCAGGAGATCTTTTGAGTGTGGTGGAGGGGCAGTATCCCATCGTCGTTGCCAATATCGTAGCAGACGTTATTCTGACCCTTTTAAAGGATCTCCATCAGGTACTGCTGCCCGACGGGCTCTTCATCGCCTCCGGTATCATCGACGACCGCAAGGACGAGCTGGTCTCCGCCATCAAAGCGGCGGGTCTGACCATCGAGAATATCGAGGAAGAGCGCGGCTGGGTCGCCATTACATCGAGGAAATAAAATGGAACATTTCTTTTTACCGACCGTGCCGAATGAGATCTTTACCGTGGAAGGCGAGACCTATCGGCACCTGACCCGCTCCCGCCGAATGGCGGTGGGCGATACCGCTGTATTCAGCGACGGCAAGGGGATGGACTACCTTGCCAAAATGACCGCCTGCACCAAAGATACCGCCACCTTTGAGGTACTGGAGCGGCAGGCTGCGGTCAGCGAGAGCAAGCTCTCCATCACCGTCTATCAATGCCTGCCCAAGGGTGATAAGATGGAGGAGGTCCTCCACCGTTGCACTCCCTTGGGTGTTACCCGCTTCGTACCGGTACAAAGTGCCCGCTCCATCGGCGGCGCACCCAATGAGAATAAGCGCAAACGCTGGGAAAAGATCGTGGTATCCGCCGCCACCCAATGCGGGCGGAGTATTCTGCCGGAAATTGCGCCGGTGATGTCCTTTGCCGAGGCAGTTGCGGAGATGCAAAAGGCAGACGCTTATTTTATCTGCTATGAAAATTCCGATGCGCCCATCCCGTCACTCCCCCGAGAAGGCTCTCTTGCCTTTCTCATCGGGCCCGAAGGCGGGCTTACACCCGAGGAGGCAGACGCGCTCCCCTCTTGCAGCTTGGGGCGGCGGATTCTGCGCACCGAGGATGCAGCGGCGTTCCTGCTGCCCATTCTCTTGGACCGCACCGGAAATCTATAAAGGAGTTCTCGCTATGTCAACAAAACATACTAAAAAAGCCGATATCATCAACGGTCGCATCAGCCTGCTCTTTTTCTACCTGCTGATTTTTGCAGGTCTGCTCTGGGCAGAGCGGTTTGCCCGCTATCGCTATGATCTGATCTTTCGTCCGATGCTGATCTGGCTGCTGCCCGCTCTTTTCGGCGCGGCGGCGATCGCATTTATCGCCCTCTTGGTTCTTTGGATCAAAGGGGGCAAAAAGGATAACGGCAAGCTCTTCTCCCCCGGCTTTTTGCTGCTTTTGCCCATTCCGCTGATGGCAGGCTTCCTCCTCCCTTGGCTGACCCTCTTTCTGAATGGTCTCCAATTCTTCCGTCTTGCCACCGAGCTCATCTTTTACGCCACCTTGGGCGGTTATATCGGCTATATCGGGTACTACACCGTTGGCTCCTCCGCTTTGGCGGCAGCCGCTGTATTCACCTGGGATATCTTATCGCTTTTCTACTTCTACGATCGCTTTCTCTCCCCTGCATCTATGATTCTGAATACTGAGGATTTCGGATATATGGATGCACCTTTGGCGGCAATCCTCTTAATCGTTGCTGTTGCCGCAGGAAATCTGGCAGCACTCCCCTTCCGCAAAAAGTGCAACCCCAAGCTGCCCGCTTCCGCAATCCTTCTTCCTGCAGGGCTCACCGTCCTCACTCTCGGGGTCAACGGGTTCTTCCACCTCCCACTTTTAGCAGTACGGCTGATGATCTTCGGCTCTATCGGTCTGATCATCCTTTTCTATATCGTTTTGAACATTCTCAAAAAAAGGAAAAAGAACTAAAAAATGCCCTAAAAATTCGTCAAATTTGGGCAAGTTTTCAACAATTGGTTGACCTTCGTTTACATAAAAGTTGTTGATAAGTCTGTTCAAAATGTGAAAAACCTTGCACATTTACCCCTAAAAACCCCTATTTATCCCCTTTTTCCCCTGTGCAAAACTATTTTTCGACATTGAGGACCCCTTTAACCTGTTAAAAATGCAAAGGACGGTAATCTCCGTAAAAAACTCTTGCATTTTTATAATTCTTATGATAGAATAATTAATACTTGAAATTGAAAGGTCGTGAATTTGATGGCATTATATATTTTCGGTTCTGCAATTCTGGTACTGGCAGTAGCGATCATCGTCTGTGTATCCATTCAGCAGGGTAAGTCCCAGGGTCTGGGTGCTATGGCAGGCGGCAGCGATGCAGATAGCTATTTCAGCAAGAATAAAAGCCGTTCCCGTGATGTGATCCTTTCCAAGGTCACCATCGTGCTGGCTATTCTGATTGCTTTATGCGTTATCGCTATGAACATCATCGCAGTCTGATTTAAGAAAAAATAAAAAATAGCTGTAAAAAACGAATGTTTTTTACAGCTATTTTTTATTTTACTTTTTTGAAATCATAGCGGAACATCGCAATGACGATGGACATAAAGGACAGAACATCTCCGATGCAGGAACCGTAGGCTCCACTTGCCAGATTATAGGCCAGCCAGCAGGGGCAGGCCAGCAGGCAGACCAGGCGAACCTTCTTTTCGGAATCCATCCAGAAGGCGATCATCTGCAACAGACAGCCGACGATGACCAAGATGCCGAAAATGGATTTATCCAGCAGCAGACCCGCCACGATCAGCGCCAGCGCAGAGGCCGCAATAAGCCAGCCGCGGGATTTCTGTACCCAGACCTTTTCTTTTCGCTGGGCGGGGAGCAATGCGATCATACAAAGTATATCCAGCACCGCACCCGAAAAAGCACCCAGCAGGACATACTGCGTGACATACAATGCTCTACAGGTCATATTGAATGCCGCGATCCCCTTTTGGGTCTTTTGCTGATAGCTGAGAAGATAGACGATGACCGCTACAATACCAATGGCATTTGCAATATATTTGATCATTTATTTCCACTCCTCCGGGAAGTATGCACGGGTAATAGCGCGGTTATTATGGGTATCCCAAATCTCAAAACGGATATAGCGCGGAGGATTACGGAGGCTTTCCAGATCAAAGACCGCTTCAGTCTGGTCATCGTAATGAGAGGTCGCGCATTTATAGCCACGATACTGCTCCCGCATCATAATCTTGCAGGCGGGAGAGGTTTTAATATGGACGGTTTTTCCGTCCTCTACATAAATTTCCTCAATAGTGGGTCCGGTGGTGGCGTAAAGCTGACCGTCCTCCATCGCCTTCAGTACCGTACTGTACTCCAGATCCTTGGCACGGATCATCGTGAAGCAACGGAAGCTATCGTCGGTAGGATTCTCGGGATTGGCAGCGCCGTGGTTATCGTCACCTGCGGTGGGGCAAAGGTACTTGCCCTCCCACATCATCTCCACAAACTGCTGATCCCCCCAGCCTCTGCAACCCTGAGCCTGACTGCCGCCGTTAAATACCTCAAACCCCCAAAGACCCTCCAAGGGGCCGAAATCCTTGACGGTCTGGGTGCTCCAGAAGGGATGGTTATACTGGGAAAGAAAGCCTGCTTCATTGGCACGCTTAATGAGATCGTTGATGATCTCCACGCTATACTCTCCCCTCTCCTGCAGTTCCAGACGGGGAAAGTCCACAAACTTATCGCAAAGCTCGTCCTTGGCAAAAAAGTTCAGATGATAGGTCTGCCGCTCATCATTATCCGGATCCCGAAAGTCCTTGATGCTGGCTTCGGTCGCCGTAATGGGCAGAAAATTCTCGTCCTTCAATTCAGGATGAGGAACCAGGACATGGTGATCGGAATAGGCATAGATCTGATAGCCCATTGCCTTATATTTTTCCTTTACCTCCGCCGGAGTCAAAACGCCGTCGGAATCGGTGCAATGGGAATGCAGGTTTGCCTTATACCAATTTCCATCTTTTGCAAATAAGTACTTTTTAGCCATTTTAAGTCCTCCTGTTGTAATGCACGAAAGATCAGTCCGAGCTTCATTCGGACTGATCTTTCATTTTGATGATATGATTACGCTCCGTAAAGAGCAGGATGCGCTGGACGGGCACCAGAAAAACGGTCCCGATAAGGGCGGCGATCCATTGCCCACGATTGAGAAGCTTGGAAAGAGCCCGAAATTCCATCACGCGCACGCCGATATAAAGCCCCAGTGCCACTACCGCCAGCATCGCCGCCAGCACCAAGGAGGCATAGAGACGGACGCTATCATCGGTGGCGATATAGTAATACGCACCCCAGACGACACCCGTGACGCCTGCCAGTACCACTACAGGGCACCACCACATCAACTGCTCCGCCAGTCGGGCACGCCGCCCATCCCCTGCCAGCAGCAGAGTATACCGCACCTGACCGCCGGGGAAAAAGGCGGGGAAATAGGGGCGAACCCTCTTCTTCCGCCCGATGGCATAAAGCCCAAAGGCGCCCAGGATACAGCAAATCAGCCCTGCTGCCAGCCAAAAGATGGCGGCAATCAGGACTGCTTTAAGCAGCCAGGGCTGCTGAATGAAATTGACCAGCTTGGAAACTACGCTCATTTTTTCGCCAATGCTCTCTGTAACCACACCAGACCGATGTCCAGCGCCTCGTAAAGACTGTTCTTTTCGCTCTTCTTCTGAGAACGCTCAAAGATAGACACGTTCTCATCGGTGGAAAGCAGCTCCACCGAAACCTTGGTAGGCAGATCGTCGGGAGTCCCGTCGGTCGCCATAATGTTGATAAAGATCACGTACGGATCCTTGGGGTCGCCGTAATAGATATTGTTGCCGCTCCGAACCAAGGGATAGCCTTTATAAATGGTAAAGGGCAGTTTTTCTTTCTTGGCTGCCATAAATCATTCCTCCTTATAAATTTCACTTGCTTTTAGTATTGTACCACATTCAAAAAGGAATGTAAACAGGATTTTTTTCACCTTTTCCGATTCCCGCTCATTAATTGGAACGAAAGGAGAACCGTTATGGATGATTTTGATTTACGGGATATGCTGGCGCCGCCCCTGCGGATCCGCTCGGACCTGCCGCCCGCTCCCATCAACGATAAACCCCACCATCATCACGAGCCGATGGTACTGGCAATGTCTTATGTGCCGGTTCAGAAATGGCAGGATCTTTATGAGCCGGAGGAAGCCCTGCGCAACGGCACGATCTTCCGCGAGCTTCGCCTGCCCTTTGAAGGAGGGATGGGAAGATGACTGAACGCAGAAAACTGATGGAGGCGGTCTACGCCAATGGCTTTGCCGCCGATGATGCCCGCCTCTTTTTAAACACCCATCCTAATTGTAAAGAGGCTCTGGACTACTACAACAAAAAAGTCAGCCTGTACAACCAGGCTGTTGACCGCTATGAGGAAAAATTCGGACCCATCCGTCCCGAAAAGGGCGGAGCAGACGGCAGCTGGAGCTGGGCAACCACCCCCTGGCCCTGGGAAGGAGGAATGTAAGCGATGTGGACTTACCAGAAACGATTGCAATATCCGGTGGATATTAAGAAGCCCGATGCCAGACTGGCAAAGGTGATTATGAGCCAGTTCGGCGGCCCGGACGGCGAACTGGGCGCCTCCCAACGCTACCTCTCCCAGCGGTACGCAATGCCATACCCCGAAATTGCCGCTACCCTTACCGATATCGGCACCGAAGAGCTTGCTCATATGGAAATTGTTTCCACCATCGTCCGCCAGCTTCTGCGGGGACTCTCTGCAGAAGAGATCCAGAACCAAGGCTTTGCGGACTACTATGTGGATCATACGGCGGGGATCTGGCCTCAGGCCGCCAGCGGCGAGCCCTGGAGCTCCACCACCTTCCAATCCAAAGGCGATCCTCTGACCGACCTCACCGAGGATATGGGTGCAGAGCAAAAAGCACGTACCACTTATGATAACCTGCTGCGGTTGATCCGTGACCCGGACGTTCGGGATCCCATCAAGTTCCTGCGGCAGAGAGAAATAAACCATTTCCAGCGCTTCGGTGAAGCCTTAGGGCAGGTACGCCGCCACCTTGACAGCAAGAACTACTATCGCATCAACCCTGCCTTTGATAAAGAGGACAAATAACAGAAAAGCAGATGAGCTTTCAGCTCATCTGCTTTTCTTTATATACTTCTTAACAAGGTCTCCCAAAAAGGAAAAAATACAGTATCATTGAAATAATGTCAATCGTCAAAACTGCCGCAGAAATTATGCCAATGATTTTCAACGCCTTCTTTGCTTTGCTCTTATTCTTTTCTGTCATTACTTTTTTGCCGAGTTCTTCGACTTTATCGGAAAAGCAGGATGTTTGCACGCCGCTTTTTTCGATGACTTCTTCTTTCAGCAGATAATCCATCGTGCAATCAAACAGTTTTCCAAGTTCGAGAAGTTTTTCCGTTTCCGGATAGGCAATATCCGACTCCCATTTGCTGATGGACTGACGGGATACGCCCAGAATGTCCGCAAGCTGCTCCTGGGTATAGTTCAATTCTTTTCGTTGTTTTGCTATTTTTTCGCCAAGTGTCATTATTATTTACCCCTTTATGATTTTGTTGCCATTATTATAAAATGACCGACAAAAATATACTACCAATTCGGTGTTTCTAAATGTAAACCTTCGGTTGCGGTGCTTCTCTTTTCGGGTTTCTTACGAACGTTGAGAGAGGCTTTTTCTGTATTCCCGCGGTGAAAGCCCGCAGCGTGCCTGAAAGATCCGATTGAAACTGCTTTGATTCTTAAAACCACATTCAAACATAATATCCTCTATTCTCCGCTCGGTTTGCTCCAGCAATGCTTTGGCTTGATCAATACGAAGCGCATTGATATATTCCCGAAAACCATATCGCAGCTTATCGGAAAAGATCTTGGAGACATAGCTTTGACTGATATACAGTGCTTCCGCCACCGATCTGACGGTAATCTCCCGATTGAAGTGCTCGGAGCAGTATGCCAACACCTTCACGCAGACATCGCTCTCCATCGCTTTGGATTCTCCCAAGGTAAGAAGCTCCAGCAGCTCTCCGATCACTGCATTAAGATATCCGGTGGCCGTTTTGACCTTGCCCTCCGCCTCCAATACGACGATCCGCTCAAGAATAGGAGCAAAGGCCTTTCCGTTAATAAAAGGGATGCTTGGTTGCTTGCTCAGAAGGGTGCGGGTAAACAGGGTATTGCCCGGCTCAAAAAGGAGGACGATCACTTCTGCATCGGGTGCATCTTCATAGGAATGGGTAAGATAAGAAAAGAGGAACGCCAATTCTCCCGCTTGAAGAAGCTTCTCCTTTCCGTCGATGACGGTCTTGACACTCCCTTTGATCACATACAGCAGTTCACAGTGGGTATGAAACATCGGTGGATACCCGATAAATCCCTTGATTTTTCGCGCCATCAGACCAAAATGCTCTTTCCTTTCAAAGATCCCCTTCATCTTTTCCTCCCGTAACAGTGATGAAAATCATTGATATTTCGTTGCTTTTGATATAGATTATAACTTGTTTTTTGATATAATACAAGTAAGGAGGGATAAAAATGTCTAAATATATTGAATATCCTTTTTTTCACGATGATGTACCGATTGATATTTCGTTTGTTTTTGAGGAAGAAAAGCCCGCAGGAAAACACGGCTTTTTGAAGGCAGAGGGCCGTAACTTCGTCTTTGAGGATGGCACAAAGGTAAAGTTTTGGGGCACCAATTTCAATGGTGCGGCTTGCTTCCCTGATCATAATTATGCAAAAAAAGTGGCTCGCCGCCTGGCGAAAACCGGAATCAATCTGGTTCGTCTGCATCAGCTTGACGCAGAATGGCACACACCGAATATTTTCGCCTTCACCAAAGGGAAGCGTGTATGCGGGGCACAATTGGATCCTCAAAGTATGGAGCGGCTGGACTATCTTTTGAAGTGCTTGAAGGACGAGGGGATCTATATCTATATGGATATGTTCACCTACCGCAGATTCCGCTCCGATGAAAAGGTAGAGAATGCACACCGACTTTTTGATGCAGCAAAGCCCTACAGTCTTTTTTCCCGCCGGCTGATCGAGCTTCAAAAGGAGCTTGCCACTGCCCTTTGGACTCACGAAAACCCTTATACGGGACTGAAATATTGCGATGACCCTGCCTTCGTTTTAGCAGAAATCACCAATGAAAATGATTTTTTCAAATGGAAAAAATTCAAGACCGATTATATGGAACCTTATCGGAGTGAGTTTTTGGCACTTTTTGAGGAATGGCTAAAAAAGAACGGGAAGGAAAAGGATCTCTCCAAGCTCCATCTCCACCGTTCCTCAGATCCTGATCTATTGGATTTCAAAATGCATCTCCAGGAGCAATATTATCACGAGATGATGGATCATCTGCATCGCATCGGCGTCAAGATTCCCATCACCGGAACCAACTGGGTATCGCACCCCAAGAACTTGAAGTCACAGCTGGTAACGGATTTTCTGGATACCCACGATTATTTTTATAAATTCGGTTGCTGGGGTGAATTTGAAAAGAGCTGTATGAACAAAAGCATTACGCAGGAGCGTCGCTTTTATGCCGATCGGGGCTGCCTGCAAACCAATATCAATTATCCCACCTATATTTCCGAGTGGGACGCACCCTGGCCCAATGAATATCGGGCAGATGCAGTGCTTTATACAGCGGCGTTCGGAATGTTTCAAGGCTGGTCCGGTCACGCCATCCATACCTACGCCTACACCGCAAAATTAGAGCGGATGAAGCTTTTGGGCAAAGAGTTTTCCACCGAGAAGATCGGGGATGTGCCCTATCGGCAGGGGATTTTCAGTACCTGGAACGATCCCGCAAAGTACGGACTTTTTTACCACGCCGCCCTGATCACCAGACGGGGTGATGTGAAGAGCGGAGAGGATGTTCGCGCGATCTTGGCAGACACTGAAAACACCGATATCAAGGGATTATCGGAGTATCCGAAGGTGGAACTCGTTTCGGAGCGTCATCCCATTGTGGTCTCCTTCGATGGCAGTGAAGGTCTGAAAGCACCCGACTATGAGGACAACGGCGAGTCTATCACCTCCGATACCGGCGAGCTTTATCGCAACTACAAGAAAAACTACGGAAAGATCGATACCGCCCGTACCAAATGTGCCTTTGGCTTTTTAAAAAAGAACGGAACGGTGGAATTAAACGGCTTGAAGGTACGCAGTAAGACTGATTTTGCCGTAATCGCAATGTCCTCGCTGACCGACGACGCCCTCTCTTGCTCTGATAATATTCTGCTGACCACTGTGGGAAGAGCCAAAAATACCAATGCAAAGTTCAAAAAGGAAAAAATGCTGGATGTGGGAACCGGTCCCGTTTTGATCGAAAATATCGAAGCGGAGCTGGAGCTGGAGACGGTTCATTCCGATTTGGACGTCTGGGCAATCAGCGCAGAGGGCTTTTATATCGGCACCGTACCTACCTCCTACGAAAACGGAACATTAAAAATCCGACTGGGTGAGGTTTCTCGTTCAATGTATTATCTCATCTCAAAATCCTGATAAGGAGAATTATGCTATGCTGAAGATTGGTTGGGCATCAAGGGATGTCAGCACCAACGATCCGGTAGGAATCGGCGGTCAAAAATACGAAAGAATTTCCAAAGGAAGTTATGATCCGACCACTATCACGGTTTTATTAATGGAGAATGAGGGTGAGCAGGTCATTTTCATCTCCGGCGATTTCACCTCTATCAATAAAGAGCTGTTGAGCGAGGTGCGCAGGGCGGTTATGGAAAAGACCCCTGAAGTGGATGTGAAAAAGATCATTTTAAATGCAACGCATACCCACACCGCACCGCTCTATCAAAGCGAAACCGTTTACGGCAAAGCACCCCACGATCGGGTGCGGATCGATCCGCCCGAAAAATATCGCCGCTTTTTGGTTGTCAATATAGCGGATGCGGTGGCGGAAGCCTACGAGACCCGTGCAGAGGGTGCCTTCACCTACGGATACGGAACTGCTACGGTCGCCTGCCACAGACGCTCCCTTTACTTCAACGACCAAAGTGCCAAAAATAAGCTGACTACCTACGCGGTAAACGGTCACGGCGTGATGTACGGTAAGACTGATCTCCCCGATTTCAGCGGATTTGAAGGCGCGATAGACAGCAATGTATATCTGCTCTATACCTTTGATCGGAATAAGAAACTGACGGGTGCTGTTGTAAATGTGCCGTGTCCGTCCCAATGTACGGGGCATCAAAGCTTCACTTCGGCGGACTATTGGCACGAAACGCGTGAATTGATTCGAGCAAAGCACGGAAATATTTACATTCTGCCTCAATGCGCGGCAGCGGGTGATCTCTCACCGAGACCCCTTTACGGATATAAAGCTTTGGATCGAAAAAATCGACTGAAATTCATCGGCGATGAAAAGGTCAAGGATTTCAATGAACCGTTTATGTACTACACCCGCAGGATCATTGCCGAGAACATCGCCCACGCTTTTGATGAATGCCTTGAATGGGCATCAAGAGAGCTTATTACCGACGCACCCCTTGTGCACCGTGCGGAAATATTCTCTCTGGATGCTTGGCGCGTGACCAAAGAGGAATACGACTTTGCCAAGGAAAACTATGCGGCATTTTGCGCCATCCCCTTCAAGCATACCGATCATCCGGAAGAAGATTTTTTTGAAAACACCTCCCTTTCCGGAAATTTGAAGCGATGCGAAAATGTGATACGACGCTATGAGGAAGGCACAAAATTTATAGACGCAGAAATCCACGTGGTAAAACTGGGCGAGATTGCTTTTGTATCCTGCCCGTTTGAGCTTTTTTTGGACTATCAGCACAGGCTTCAGGGACGCAGTTCCTTTACCCAGACCTTTGTGGTTCAGCTGACAGGCTCCGAGACGGATTCCGTGGGTGCTATGGGGTATCTTGCCACCCAAAGAGCCGCAGAAAACAAAGGCTACAGCGCCATTATGTATAGCTGCAAGGTTTCTCCGGAGGGTGGGCAAAAACTGATAGAAAACTGCTTGAATATCCTCGAAGAGATCAAATAAGCTTTTAGAACATCAGCCCCCTGTCCGCCGCTTAGGCGGGCAGGGGGCATTCGATTTGAGCTTCTCCGATATTTTTTCAAAAAAGATACCCAAAGCCTCAATTTTATGCTATAATCTGAAAAAAGGGGGAGGTCATATGGACGCAACAGAAATACTCTTATTGATCCTGGTCGGTATGGGCGGCGGATTTGTTCAGCGGGTCAGCGGGTTCGGGCTGGGCATTTTTACGATGATGTTTTTGCCCCATTTTATGCCGACGCACACCGCAGCCGCTACCATCTCCACCCTCTTTTCCTGCTGCACCTCTCTCTACAATACGCTTTGCAACCGCAAAAGCATTTCTTTTAAGACAGCGCTCCCTATGCTTTGCGCCGCCTTGATCTCCATTCCCGTTGCCGTTTATTTTTCCACCCGCATCTCAGGCCGTTTTTTTGAAATGCTGCTGGGCGGTGCTTTGATCCTGCTCAGTCTTTATTTCTTCTTTTTCAGCAAGCGCATCAAGATCCGTCCCACCGCACCAAACGGAATTTTAGCAGGTGCTCTGGGCGGCGTACTGGGCGGTCTTTTTTCTACCGGCGGGCCTCCGGCTGTTGTCTACCTGAGCCACGCCACCCCGGATAATAAGACTTATTTTGCGACCATACAGTTTTACTTTTGCATTACCAATATTTACGCCGCCCTCTCCAGAGCGGTGAACGGTGCCGTTAATAAGCAGATCTTATTCCTTGCCGCCGTCGGCGTGGTGGGATGTATGCTGGGTAATTTTATCGGCAAGTTGGTCTTTGATAAGCTGAATTCCAAAAAACTTAAAATAATTATCTACACAGGAATGATCATCAGCGGTATTCTGCTGTTCCTTTAAGGAGGCTCTACGATGATCAAAAAAACACTTGAAAAGCAAGAACGGCGGGGAATGATCCTTGTGGCGATCGTTGCCTTGATAAATATTCTCACTCCGACTCTGCAAATGATCCTTGATTTCAAACTTACCACACTGCTCCTATTCATTGCAGCAGCCCTTCTTTCGGCAGGGCTTTTCAGCGGAATTACTTGGATCCGCATCCTCTTTGCCCTTACCGCCGGAGTCAGCGTCCTTCGAAATCTATTTTTCCTTTTAGGAGGCGTTATAGAATTTTCCAATGATTCCGTTTGGTTGATCATTTTACTGATTATACAAATCGTATATTCCGTCTTTGCTTGCCTCACGCTTCTTTTCAGCAAACCGGTGAAGGATTTTCTTTACCGCCGGAAAAACGGATAATCTCCCGGCGTGTCAAAATTAAAAACAAATTTTTTTAACACGCCGCAAACCTGCCGTCCGCATAGGTCGGCAGGTTTTTGCATATAATGTTGATACTAAAATAAGGAGTGTCACATTATGAAAAAACGACCGATCCTAACCATTTTGATCAGCATTGCCATTGCAGAGGGAGTGGGTTTCCTTTCCGGATTTCTGGCAGGGGACATCAGCGAGGTATATCAGACTCTAAATCAGCCTCCTCTGGCACCGCCCGGCTGGGTCTTTCCCGTTGCTTGGGGAATTCTTTACGCCTTAATGGGAATTGCCGCGGGGCTGATCTACCTCAACCGCGGCTCCGCCCAAGCACGGGAGCAGGCACTCATCTACTACGGCGTCCAGCTGGCGGTCAACTTTTCCTGGAGCATCGTATTCTTCCGATTTCAGGCGTTTTGGCTGGCAGTGATCGTGATTTTGATTCTGGATCTTTTGGTTTTGGTGACCCGACGGCATTTTGCCCGCATCAGCACCACTGCAGGCTGGCTTTTGGTCCCCTATCTTCTCTGGCTGCTTTTTGCCACCTATCTCGCCATCGGCGTCTTTTTCCTCAACTGATTCTTTTTACAATCAAAAATAAGGATATATGCAATGGACTTGCAAAAAGAATTATGCTATAATATCTATAATATCACGATTTATCGGCATTTTGGATATTATAAGATGTCTAAAGAAAAAGGATATTTCGGAGGTTTAAATGAAGAAATTTGATATAACTAAAAATTTCAATGATGCAAAGGCATTTGCCGCAGCCGCAAAAGGTGCTTTGATCCTTTATGTTTCCGATACCTTTACCGCGCAATACCCTGCTCTGCAGGAACTGATCGCTCTGGTAAAGCCCGCCGCCATTCTCCACACAGGCGATTGCGTGGATGAATATAAGGTAGGGCGGCTTGAAGCGGATCGCATCCCCTATGAAGCGGGGTTCAAAGCACTGATGGGGATTTTGGCGTCGGCGGGCTGTCCGCTTTATTTCACCTCCGGCAATAATGATGATCTCAATCTGATCGACGGGCGGGCAGATGTGACCATCGTGCCCAATCACACGGCTTTGACGGTGGAGGGGGTACGGTTTTTAATGGATCACTACCCCATCACCGATGCAGGTGCGGTGGACTTTGCCCTCTCGGGTCACACGGGGAAATCCGACTTCCACTATCCCCCGCAGGATCGCGCAGGAGACGCGATCTACATAAACGGAATGTTTCATTGGGCGCTGATCGACAGTGCCGATAAAAGCTTTATTCGCATTCCCTGTAAGCCTCCCATTGAGATCAATGAAATCACGGAAGCAAACGGTCTGCGAATCCGCACGGTGGGCACGCGCACCCTACGCTTTCCACCCGAAAAGAGATGGCTTTTGACCCAGACCCATCTTCACGCAGGGCACGAAAACTTTTCCAGCATCCGCTCCCACGCAGCAGAGGCCAAGCGACTGGGCTATAACGCCATCTTTATCACCGAGCACGACGTACGGATGAATCGGATGCAAAACTGTATTGAGCATTTCCACCTGACCGCCGCCGGTGAAGCCCTCCGAGAAGACGGCAGAGCAGGCTGGTACCGCCCGAACGATACCCCTGCTCAAAGCGTTCCCCACGGTGAGGGCTACGCTCTGCTGCTTACCGACGGAGAATCCGCAAGTTTTCAAAGTGCAGGCAAAAAGCATCAAGCCTCCCTGCTTGCAGGGCTGACCGTCTCGCTGACGATGGAGCTTGCAGAAAGCACCTCGATGCTGGTGGACTTTACCCTTTCCCAGCGGCCGGAGGATCTGGAGCAGCAGCACCTGATCTACGGGCTGAACGCCATTTCAGACAACGACTGGTTCCTCCCCCTTGAACGCGCAAAAGACGGCGTCTATACCTTTCCCCTTTCCGAGGATGTCCTCAAATTTGATCCCCTTTTCGGGCAGGATAACGCCTTTTTGACCGTTACCGTTACCGCCATCGGCGGAGAGGTACGGATTTCGGAGCTGAATACCGCCCGTCAATATGTGGCGGAGGAGGTACGCAAGCGGCAAAAGACCCTGGGCAATACCATCGGTCGGGAATATAAAATCAAGGTCTGCTCCGGCTTTGAGCTGACCTTCGGTCATCACCGCAACTGCTTTTCCGCCCATGTGCCGGTCATCAATTATGAAGAGGTCGGCTATGCAGAGTCCGAGCGGGTGGGTGCCGCTTATCTCCGAAGCAAGGATGCCACCTTTGCGTATAACCATATGTTTCAGGAATATAAAAACGCTCCCGAAGAGGAGCACGAAGCCATTATTCAGCAGTTGATCGAGATCGGTGCCGAAAACCGTTTCGGTGGTGCACAGCTTTTAGAGGTGGGCTTCCCCCATCCAAAATGCGGCTTTGGGCTACAAGAGCACCTGCGGGTCTGGGACGCCCTCGCTATGCGGGGGGTTCGGCTGGTGGGCTATGGCGACAGCGACAGTCACAACAGCAAATCCGGCTGGAAACACGGCAACTGCTTTGCAAGCTGGATCCTTGCCGAAAACACATTTCAAGAGGAGCTGGAACGCTCGATGCGAGCGGGCAGGGTCTGCTTGGGCAACCCCGTCAAATGGCACGCCAAATGGAGCTACACCGTAAATGACGCGCAGATCGGCGACACCCTCCGAGCAGATACTGCCATCGCAAAGATCCGCCTTTGGGAGTTGGATGCGCCGGTGGAGCTGCGGGTCATCCACGGCGGCGAAGAGCTTTGCCGCTATGCCATCGAGGACTCTGCATTTGAAGCAGAGCTTCCCCTTACGCGCGGTGATTTGGAATGCTGCCCTGTTCGGCTGGAGGTCTGGTCCGATGAGGGAAAACCGCTCTTCTTTACCAATCCGATCTACCTAATCAAATAAAAAATTGCGAGTTTTCATATGAAAACTCGCAATTTTTTATGTATTTTTTAAGATCTTCAGCGTTTCTTCCGGCAATTCCAGCGGTGAAAGATCTTTTGGCAGCTCGCCAAAAAGGGTCTTATAATGAGTGAGCGCGATCAAGCAGCTCCCGGTATAGCAAGGATGATAAAGATCCTCTTTATAAAGCTCCACCTCCGAATGACCCCGATAGACTTTGCTAAACGCCCAACCCACCGGAGAGATCCTTGCACCCAGCTCCTCTGCCATTTTACCGTAAGCATCTGCCAGATCTTGGGTCATACTTTCGTGGGTCCAGCCACGCTCTGCCAAAAGCGGGTGCCCGTCCTTTCTGCCCCAGGTCTGATACAAAATAAACTCCTCGGCAAAGGGCTTCAACCGCTCAACCAGTCGCCGTGCACCGTCGGCAAAACGGTCAAAATCCGCCAGCGGCAGATAACTCTGCTCCTGCAGAAAGACCACATCAAAATGATGGCTGCCGTCGGTCAACTGATCCAGTACTTGAGTATGTTCATCGTCCAGATCCAGATGCTCGTGGAGCTTTCTGCCACCCTTGACGACGGAAAAAACCTCCATCTCAAAGCCGTTTGCCTTTGCAAGCTGCTCCAGCAGCTTGGGCATATCGTTAAAATATGTATAACTATTGCCTACGAATAAGATCTTCATCATAATTCTCCGTTATAGTTCCAGGTTTCCACCCGCCAGATGCCGTCTTTATGCGTAAAGGTAGAAATGGCGCAGTTTTGGGTCAAAAGCAAGCCGTCCTCCGGCTCGACGCCGAGGGCAGCGCGCATCACTGCGCAGATAAAGCCGTTATGACTGAACGCCGCTACCCGCTCATAGGGGCAGTTTTCAAGCATCTTCAAAAATTCCTGCGCCCGGCTAAAGATCATCGTCCGATCCTCGCCGCCGTAGGGGACATAATTTGCCCTTGCCCGATCAGCAAGAAACTTCTCGCCCCAGATCTCCGCGCAGGCATCAAATTTTTTGCCTGCCAGCTCTCCCACATCCATCTCCCGAAGGAGTGCCAGCCGCTCCACATTCTCGGCGGGGTACGCCAGCTCCTGGGTACGGATGGCGCGGATCAGGTCACTGCTATAGATCTTATCAAAGGTCAAATGCGCCAGCAGCTTGCCTGCCCGACGGGCATCCTCCTCCCCCTTCGCGGTCAGCGGGATCTGGTTTTGCCCGCCAAAGACCTTCTTCATATTGGCTTCGCTCTCTCCGTGACGGATCATATATAATCTCATTTTATGTTCTCCCCTTATAAAAATTACGATTCCAATTCTTCCTTCATTGCAGCATAAAGGTTCTCAACATAGTGCGCAAACCCCTCATCGTTGGGATGGAGCCGCAGGTCGGCGTAATAGCTCTCATCCTTGGGCACAAAATCAAAGCCGTGGATCAGCGTTACATTCTTCAGATCCTTTACCGCATCCCGAATGGTTTCAGCCACCTTTTCAAAGGGGCCGAAGGGCGGATTTTTCGTATCGTAATCCTTGCGCCAGATGGGGGTAATGGCAAAGATCTTTGCATTGGGATAATTCCGACTGATCGTCTCATAAAAAGCCTTACAGTTCTTCACCAGCACCTCCGGAGCGTTCTCTTTGCCCCAGTCGTTGGTGCCGTAAGCAACGGTGATATAGTCCGGCTCGATGGGATCCTTGAGCTCTGCCAATGCAGGGAAAAACTTCTCACCGCCGATGGCTTTATTGAACTCCTCCGCGCCCAGCAGATCAGCCAGCTTTGCCGCATAACGGTTGGAGGGACGCAGGGCATCGTATCCCTGAGTGATGGAATCCCCGAATGCCAGCAGTTTTTTCTGCGGCTTGACAGGCTTGGCATAAGCGCCGTCGTCCAACGCCATTTCTTCGATCGCCGTGCCCTTTGTCCAAGGCAGATAGATGCAAACTGTCTTGACGCCGTCTCCCAATTCAAAGGCTTTAGCGCAAGGCTCCAGGGGCAATTCTGCTTTGGTATAGTCCGGGGGCAGCTCCAATCCGGAAAAGTTATCCAAATAGCCTACCGGCTTACCGTCTGCAAAAACGTCCACAGAAAAATACTGCCGGGAACTGCCCGGTTCAAACCGCAGCTTTAAATAAAGCGTCTTACTGTCTGTTTCAAACATTAATCGGATTCCTGCTGTTGCAAGAGAGCGGCAGTAAAAGCCTTCGCTGGTCACCCGGTATAATTCCGATTGCTCCTTGGTGAACCGATAGGGGCGCACTGCACCGTTTTCTTCCTCGATCCGTGCCGCGCCGATCACCAATTCCTTAATTTTTTCAAAACTCAATAGCATACGATCACCTCCGGTATATTATAGCATATCCTTTCAAAAAGAACAACTCTCTTTTATTGACTTGATCCGAAGGGGGTGCTATAATGCAGGTATACATTATTCATACACGGAGGAGCAAATAATGAATATCGATCACGAATATATCATCCGAATTCGGCGGGAGCTGCATCAGGTGCCGGAGCGAGGCTTCGACCTTCCCAAGACCTTTGCCATCATCCGCCGCGAGCTGGACGCTTTTGGTATTCCTTATACCGAGAAATGGAGCGATGCCAGCATCGTCGCCACCCTCAATGAAGGGGTCGGCAATAAGGTCATTGCCATCCGTGCAGATAATGACGGTCTCCCCATCCAAGAAGAGACGGGGCTGGAATTTGCCTCTACCCATCCCGGTCATATGCACGCCTGCGGGCACGATACCCATACCGCAATGGTACTGGGTGCCGCAAAGGCACTCAAGGAGATGGAAAAGGAGATCAAGTGCTGCGTCAAATTCGTCTTTCAGGGTCCCGAGGAAGGTCCCAGCGGTGCAAGAGTGATCTGTGAAAACGGGTTGATGGAGGAGATCGACGAGATCGTCGGCTGCCATATTTCTCCTACCGCTCCCGTAGGCACCATCCGACTAAATAAGCATTGTATGCACGCCAGTGCCCACGCCTTTGAGATCAGCCTGCACGGCAAATCCGCCCACGTGGCAAGACCCCATCAAGGCGTGGACGCCATTGCGATGGCAAACCGCGTCTATACCGATATTCAGATTATGCGCGCCCGAGAGATGAATCCCTTAAAGCCGGTGATCATCGGAATCGGCGCATTCCACGGCGGCTCTGCCGGCAATATCCTCTGCGATGAGGTGAAGATGCTCGGTACCATCCGTGCCTTGGATGCGGAAACCGACGAAAAAGCGTGGCGCAGAATTGCAGAGATCTGCGAAACAGTCGCTAAAGATATGGGCGGCAGTGCAGAGATCAAAGAGATCAGCTTCACTCCTCCGGTCATCAACGATCCCACC
Source organism: Eubacteriales bacterium (assembly GCA_045545255.1). Taxonomy (GTDB): domain Bacteria; phylum Bacillota; class Clostridia; order Oscillospirales; family QAKW01; genus QAKW01. The sequence continues at coordinate 21,385 of JAZQAQ010000054.1, forward strand.
ATCGCTCAAGCGGTGATCGATGCTGCAAAAAAGGTTGTGGATCCCGCTTGGATCGACGCCGAGAAGGAAACCAGTATGGGAGCGGAGGATTTCTCCCGTTTCCTGCACCATAAACCCGGCGCAATATTTGCATTAGGCGCAGCGCCGACTCCCGATGCCGATATCCCCCTCCATAACGGAAAAATGATCCTCCACGAGGATGCGCTGGAGATTGCACCTAAAGTCTTTGTTCAATTCGTTTTGGATCGAATGGAATAAAAAAGGAGAAAGAATACGATGAATATTGATCAGGAATATATTATCCGAATTCGGCGGGAGCTGCATCGGGTGCCGGAGATCGGCTTTGATATGCCCCGCACCACCGCCATCATCAAGCGTGAACTGGACGCGATGGGACTGCCCTATACCGAAAAATGGGGCGGCAGCAGTATTGTGGCTACCCTCAATGAGGGGGTCGGCAATAAGACCATCGCCATCCGCGCAGATAACGACGGTCTCCCCATTCAGGAGCAAAACGAGCTGGACTTCGCCTCCGAGATCCCCGGTCAGATGCACGCTTGCGGGCACGATTGCCATACCGCAATGGTGCTGGGTGCCGCAAAGGCACACAAGGAGATGGAAAAGGAGATCAAGTGCTGCGTCAAGTTCGTCTTTCAGGGTCCTGAAGAGGGGCCCAGCGGCGCGCGTCTCATCTGTGAGAACGGCGTGATGGAGGAGATCGACGAGATCATCGGCTGCCACGTAGCCCCCTCCGTTCCGGTGGGTGCCATCGAATTGAACTCCGCTTGTATGAACGCCAACTGCCGCAGCTTCCAAATCACGCTGAACGGAAAATCCTGCCACGTGGCAAGACCCCATCAGGGCGTGGATGCCATTGCTTTGGCAGCACGGGTCTATACCGATATCCAGATTATGCGTGCCAGAGAAATGAACCCCTTGAAGCCGGTGGTCATCGGGATGGGCACCATCCACGGCGGCTCTGCAGTCAATGTTGTCTGCGACCAAGTCACCATCGGCGGTACCATCCGTTCGCTGGATCAGGAGACCGACGAAAAGGCATTCCGCAGAATTACCGAAATCGCAGAATCGGCGGCAAAGGATATGGGCGGCAGTGCAACGGTGGAGACGCTGCGTTTCACCCCCGCCGTCATCAACTATCCGGAAAAGGCTGCCGCCATCGCCGCCACCGCCCGAAAGATCCTGGGCGAGGATGGGGTCAGCACCGAGATGGAATCCAGTATGGGCGGAGAAGATTTCTCCCGCTTCCTGCACCGCAAGCCCGGTGCCTTCTTCAAGCTGGGCACCGCCCCCTATGACGGACGAACCGTCGCCTCTCATAACGGCAACTTCTTCGTCAATGAGGACGGACTCCCCTACGGCACAAAGATCTTCGTGCAGTATGTTTTAGATTATATGGCATAACAAAACGGGGCTGTAAAAAAACGCACGTTTTTTTACAGCCCCGTTTTTGGGGGACAGGAAAAATTGTTTGAAACCTTCAAACCGAGCCGTAACCAAAGGTTACGGGTTACCCGAAGGCGTATGTGATACGCCGAGTGGCGAGGTTTGGAGGTAGCAAAGGGCATTTCAATCGGAGGAAAATATCATTTTTGATATTTTCCTTCCTTTTTTGCTTTTTAAGCAGTCTTCTTGGTGGTTTTTTTCTTGTTTTCTCTGCCCTTTGCGGTTCGGACTATTTTTACAGCCCCTTTTATTTTTATACGACCTTCAAGGTCGCGTTCCAAAAGCTTTTTCAAGCCCTCATTTTACACGCACCTTTACAACAACCTTGCGGACGGGTACGGTCTTTTCAAAGGTCAGACCGGGACGATGAATGTCGTGGGGGAAGAGGATGGCATAGTCCTGATCTTCCAGCACACACCGCACCGCCTTGGGCGCATTTTCGTAAAATTCCACGTCCTTCTCGGGATTATATTCCACCTTGGAGACGACCTTGGAGATGTCCTCCACCTCGATCACCTCTTCGCCGGAGCAGACATACTGGATATCAATATAATTCCGATGTCCCTCGTTACGGGCGGCTTCGGGGGTCTTGGAGTCATACTCCTGCACCATCGCATAAAGCTCCTTGCCCTCCAGCTCGTATTTGCCTGCGGGCAGTTGCTCCGCCTCTGCCTTTTTGATAAAATCAAAGGCCTTCTCGAAAAGGGGATGCAGGGAATAATACTGTTCACAATTCTTCAAGCAATCAAATACCATTTTTATTTCTCCTTTGCTTCAGTCAGGACTCCATCCTCGCCCATAGCAAGGGGAGTTACCTCATATTTTGTATATTTGATGATTTCTTCCAGCTTGGTTTTTTCAGCAAAATTATTGATCATAGAAAAGACCACGCCCTTCTTTTGCGCCCGTCCGGTACGACCGATGCGGTGGATATAATACTCCATCTCCTCGGGAATATCGTAATTGAGGACGCAGTCCACATCATCCACATCAATGCCACGGGATGCCACGTCCGTAGCCACCAGCACCGTCAGCTTGCCGTCCCGATATTTTTGCAGGGTGCGCTCCCGCTTGCTCTGGGGAATATCGCCATGGAGGCAGTCGCAATCGACGCCCGCCTTGTGCAGGTCGTCGCTGAGCCGCTGACACATCGCCTTGGTATTGCAAAACACGATCACCCGCTCAAAGGGACCTTCCTTGATCATCGTCACGGTGGACTCGGTCTTTTTGAAAGCAGGCACCGTCACCGAATATTGATCGATATCGGGGCGATCCTGCTTTTTCGGCTCTACCGTGATCTCCACCTCGTCCCGCTGGTACTTCCAGGAGACATCCATCACCTCGCGGCTGATGGTGGCGGAAAAAAGCCCCAGATTGCGGCGGTTTTTCACCATATCCACAATACGGGTCACGTCCTTATAAAAGCCCATATCCAGCATCCGGTCCGCTTCGTCCAGCACCACCGTCTGAATATGGTCAAACCGCAGGTTGCGGCGCTTATGGTGATCCATCAGCCGCCCGGGAGTCGCCACGATGATCTGCGGCTTTTTCTCCAACTGACGCGCCTGACCCTCCAGACCTGCGCCGCCGTAAAGCACCGCTATGCGGATCCCTTTGAAAAAGGTCAAAAGGCTCTGCAGCTCATCCCCGATCTGGATCGCAAGCTCTCTGGTCGGAGCCAAAATCAAGCCTTGAATCTCGGGATTTTCTGCGTCAATATGCTCGATCATCGGAATCCCGAAGGCGAAGGTCTTGCCGGTACCGGTGGGTGCCTTGGCAACCACATCTTTCCACGCCATAAAATGAGGGATCGCCAGCTTTTGCACCGTGGTGGGATAGGCGTAGCCCTTCTCCTCCAATACCTTGAGCATTTCCTCCGATAGCCCAAGGTCTTTAAACATTACATTTTCTTCCATACT
>JAZQAQ010000055.1:0-2726 GCA_045545255.1 Eubacteriales bacterium
GGAGGAATTAGATATGGAATACATAAAAACCGTGATGAATAGGGCGTTAGATGTTCCCAGCATCGTATCAATCCATTACTTCGAATACACCAAAGACTTTGCATATTCGGGCGAGTTTCACGATTTTTGGGAATTGATTTATACAGACAAAGAAGAGCTGGTAATCACCGCCGGTGCCCACGAATTAAAGCTGACTGCCGGACATTTTTACCTGCATCGCCCAATGGAATTCCATAACCTGCGTTGCAATGGCGAAAAGGCCGCAAACTCCTTTATCATATCTTTCTCTTCCTCCTGTCAGCAGCTTTTTGCCATTGCCGGCAAAGCACTGCCTTGTCCGCAAAAATGCAAAAAATATCTTTCGACGATCATCGACGAAACGAAAGCTGCATTTTCCTCTCCATTAGGAAAAATGCATACCACCAAGTTAGAAAGGCGGGAGATCCAGCCGTTTGGCGCAGAGCAACTGATACAGATCCAACTGGAAGAATTTTTAATTCGTCTGATTCGTGAATACGGGACCGATCTCCCCATCACGGATAACCCGGGTAAGGACCTGATCAACGGGCAGCTTGCAGACATCTGTCAATATATGGAACAGCACGTAGAAAGCAAGCTCACCTTCAACGATATCTGCCAGCATTTTTCCATGAGTGAATCTTCATTAAAAAAACTATTTCGAAAAGGAATCGGAAGCGGAGCAATGGATTACTATAACCGCTGTAAAATTGACCGCGCAAAGCAGATGATCCGCGAAAAAGATAAGAATTTCACAGAGATTGCCGATCGACTCGGATATAATTCCGTGCAGTACTTTTCCCGATATTTCAAGCAATCCACCGGGATGACCCCCTCCCAATATGCCGCATCAATCAAAGATTTAACTTAAAAAAGTGCCTTCCGACGGAAGGCACTTTTTTTGATTTAATTAGTTACAGGAAGAATCGCAACCGCCGGAGCAAACGCTGCGGTTTCTTCTGCAGTTGCAGCTGTCCTTGTTATCGCCAAGGAAAAGTGCGATCAACAATGCAGCGATCAAAGCAGTAATGCAGTCAGACATATTATCACCTCAAGACATTATATGCATCCGTCGCTAAAACTTGATATAATAATCCGTGTCCCAGGCAGGAAGGCAGGAAAAATGCCTCAAATAAATCCTTGCTCCGGGCTGAATCTTTTCCAAAAGCAGCGGAAGTACAAACAAATCTTCAGAACGATGATATGCAGAAATCTGCATAGAGGGCTTAAAATTACGGATGGTTTCAGCTGCTCCGCGCAATGCTGCGCCTTCCATCCCTTCCACATCCATTTTTATCAGACTAACAGCTTCACCTTTAAGAAGTTCATCGACCGTCAATGCGTTTATCAAATGCCCGCCCTCGGTAAGAGCGTGGGATTTTCTCCCGCCATCCATCGCGTAACTTCTCTCACCGGATTTCTCATCAATACAGCAATTGATGCAATTTATGGCAGAAAGTTCCGCTGTATTATTTACCAATCGTTTAAAGTTTTTAATGTCGGGTTCTACCGCCCATATTTTTTGATACCGACCATTGGTATAATGCAGAAAACGCGCGACGGTATCACCGGTATATGCACCGAGATCAAGAAATGTTTCCTCTCCGCCCAATCCGAATAATCCCCACGCTTCATCCACAGAGGATTCACATTCAAACAGCGGGTTGATTTCACCGGTCAACTTTGAACGAACAACATTTTTAAAAACAAGGCGGGATTGATCATCTTCCAACATATGATAAACACGACTTAACTCTTCATAATGCGTATTCAAAAACTCTTCATCAAATAGTGTCTCCCCTGCCACAGGCACATCGGGCGCATACATCTCTTGCTCCGCCATAATCGAACGCACGTTATTAAGTACTTCCGGACGGTGCGTGCCAAAGCTGATAAGTACGATCATTTCGCCAAAGCGTGCCTTCAGCTCCGCATAGCTCTCCACCGTAAAACCGCGAAATTGCTGATGACGGACAAAGCCATCGCTGGCAAAGATCCCCTCTGCGCGAATGCCACGCTCCGCCATTACATCCAGAATCCGATCTGCGCCATTCCCCATTCCATAAAGTACGATCGGCTTGTCTGCATTTTTAAGTCGTTTCCATAATTCCATATTTTTCCTCGTTTTATTTGTAATTCATTTCCTGTTATGTTATACTTGCAAAACAGGAGGGATGAAAATGGATTTAAAACTAAAAGATGAACCGTTTTTTCTGATCGCAGTAACCTGCCTCTTCCCGCCTATGGGATTATTTATTTTGCATCGATCCGAGCGATCTTTAAAATTCAAATGGTTAGCAGGCACCATCTGTTGCATCGTCTTCTGCGGGCTTCTGTCGCTCGCATTTTTAGGTCAACCAAAATCGATAGATCCTGCAGAATTTCAGCTCTATGTTACCCGGGAAACCCTTTCCGTCGGTCAATCCGGCGGTCTATTGATAGCCAATGAAAATCAGTATTGCACAGCGTATACCTCAACCGTCGATAACGATGTTTTAAAAATAAGCAAGAATCTTTATACTGCTCAAAAGCCGGGCAGTTGCACGATCACCGTCACATTCGGCGAAGAAACACGCACCATAAAAATTCACGTGCTCGACGGAATCGGTACAGACAGCATCGTCCTTGTCTCTCCGTCAGCAGAAAGATATCATCTAAAGGATTCCAACCACGCCGGAAAGAAAGCGATCGAGATGACAGAAGAGGAT
>JAZQAQ010000056.1:0-3485 GCA_045545255.1 Eubacteriales bacterium
ACCCCAAAAGACTGCATTGGTTGCCTTAGTAGATAAGGAGGAGATCGGCTCGGACGGCGTCAGCGGTATGCAGAGTCAGTTTATGGAGCTGGTATTCGGGCGAATCGCACCGGGGATCAGCCTGCCGGAGCTTTGCTATCGCTCCAAATGTCTCTCCGCAGATGTCAACGCTGCATTAGATCCCCTCTACCCCGCTCCCACCGAAGCGCAAAACTGCTGCAGGCTAAGTCACGGCCCTTGCATCACCAAGTACACCGGTGCACGCGGCAAAAGCAGCACCTCCGACGCCACCGCGGAGACGATGGGCTATTTCACCCGTCTCTTTGACGAAAACGGCATCCGCTGGCAGACCGGTCTGCTGGGTGCAGTAGACGCAGGTGGTGGCGGTACGGTCGCCAAATATATGGCGAACCGCAATATCGACACCGTAGATATCGGCATCGGTCTGCTCTCGATGCACGCGCCCTTTGAAATCGCATCCAAAGCGGATATCTATGAAACTATTCGTGCTTTCCGCACATTCTTAAAATAAGGAGAACCCTATGAATCTTCAAAAAATCGGCTTTAAGCCTGCAGATATCCTGATCCCCCGCCATCTGGACAAAAAGAAATGGAGCGTTGTGGCTTGCGATCAATACACCAGCCAACCGGAATACTGGGAACGAGTACGAAAATTTGTAGGAGATGCTCCTTCGGCACTGAAGATTATGCTGCCGGAGGTGGATCTGGATCGTGCCGATCCCGCTGAAATCAACCGTACGATGAACGAGTATCTTAAAAACAACATTTTTCGCACGCTGGAAAATGCTCTGATTTATGTGAAGAGAACCCTTGCTGACGGCAAGATCCGCCAGGGATTGATCGGCGTTATGGATTTAGAGTGCTACGACTATCATAAAGGCTCCAAATCCCTTTGCCGCGCTACGGAAGGTACGGTAGAGGAGCGTCTGCCGCCCCGTATCCGTATCCGCGAAGGGGCGAGCATTGAGATGCCGCATATTATGGTGCTGATCGACGATCCCGCCTATACAGTTATTGAGGCGCTGGATGAAATTCGCCACGAATTCACGAAGATATATGATTTTGATTTGATGGAAGAAAGCGGTCATTTGAGCGGCTACGCCATCCAGGATGATCAAACTGCCCCCATCTTAAATGCCCTTGCCGCTTTGGTCGGCGAAGAGGAGAATCCCCTGCTCTACGCGATGGGCGACGGCAATCATTCCCTTGCCACCGCCAAAGCCTGCTATGAAAAGATCAAGGAGCAGCTCGGAGAAGCAGCCGCAGAACATCCCGCCCGCTATTGTTTGGTAGAACTGGTCAATATCCATAGCCCTGCATTGGAATTTGATCCTATCCACCGCATTATGACGAATGTAGACCCGAGCCATCTCTTGAATGCGCTGAAATCGGCAGGCTTGCAGGAAGGTTCTAACCATCCCCAAAAGATTGAGGTGGTGCTTAACGGCAAGCACCTCCCCTATTCCTTCGCTAAAGAAACCGCCAAACTGGCGGTGGGCACCCTGCAGAATGCGCTGGATGCATACCTTGCCGAAAACGAAGGAGAAATCGACTACATTCACGGCATCGACGTGGTAGAAAAGCTTTCGATGGCAGAGCATTCTATCGGCTTTATTCTGCCGGATATGGGCAAAGAGGAGCTCTTCCCCACTGTAATTGCAGACGGTGCACTCCCCCGCAAAACCTTCTCTATGGGTCACGCCCACGATAAGCGTTTCTATTATGAATGCAGAAGGATCGACCGATAATGACCTATTTATTGATCGTCATCTATCTTGCAATATCTGCCGGACTTTGCAGCCTTGGATTCTCCGGTCGCACCCTCTCCCTTGGTGCCGGCGCAACTGCAGATGACCGCAGATATTGGAAAGATAAGCAAACAAGAATAATCCGAATCTGCCTTAAATGGCAGAATTTCGGCGCTTTTCGGCTTGGCGTCCTTTGTAGGCGCCAGCCTTACAAACTCCTTCGCACCAAAAATCATCCAAAATTCTGCGCATTTAAGGTCGAAGAATTTTTAGGGAGAGGATTTTTGGATTTGCAAGGCACAAAACGCAGTTAATCCTGTCGGATTAACGAGTATTTTAACGTAGCAAAGGCGAAAATCCTCCCCTAAAAATCAGGTTCGGATTATTCGTGTTTGCTTATGCTAAAAAAACTGAAAAAAGGTGCTTTCATCGGTGCCGGCGGTGGTCTCCTTACCGCCATTGCCATCGCATTAAAGTTACCCTTGCCTGCAGAGGTCGGCTGTATTACCCTGCTTGCGGCGGCGGTATTCACCCTCGCAATGCTTTGCCGCAAGACGGATTTTCGACCTTGTGAGGAAACACTCCGCTACCAAAAGAAATACAAGTTCTTACTTCTGGTCGCATCATTCGGTGCTCTTTATTTAACACAGCTTGTGTTTCAATACTTTATCTAAAAAATAAATCCCCCCTGCCAAGCAGGGGGGATTCAATTATTAAGTGCGTTCAGCAATCCAAGCTTCAACCTTGGTTTTAGCGATCCGTTTGATATCCTCTTTGGGATAGATGGAATCAGCACCGCCATTGACATAGATGAAATACTTCCCATCAGCAGTCTGATAGAGGGTCTCCTCATAGCCGGTGGAATCGCCAAAGAAACCGGATGTATTCTTTTTGACGATGACCGCATTCTCGGTATCGTATTCATATTTGCAGATGATCTTCTTCACTCGTTTTCACTCCTTTACACTTTTTTATGATATTATTATAACGAAACATTTGTTTCTTTGCAATAATTTTTTGTTTTTTCTCTGTTTTGGATGACTCTAAGCGATTTTCATTCGAAAAAGTAGTGATTTTTACGAGATTTTATACAATATTTTTCATTTTTTCCGCATCTTTACATTCCAAAGCAGACTCGCTTTTTTTCATAAACTGTGATACAATATAATCAGAACAGGAAAAGAGGTGGATGCGAATGCAGATTCCCAATACGATTGCCCCAAAAGAAACAGAAAAATTGGCGAAATCACTGCAACAGGAGCAGGATTTTCGCACTCTGATGTCCTACTATCGCAGTGCGATGATGGAGGTAGAAACTAAATTCAAGGTGCTCAACGAGAGTTTAAACATTACACACGACCGCAATCCGATCGAAACCTTCAAATGCCGCATAAAGACACCCGAAAGTATTATCGAAAAGCTGCAGCGCAAAGGACTTCCCCTCGATTTAGAAGCCATCGAAAACCACATTCGAGACATTGCCGGCGTGAGAGTCATCTGCGCATTTCCCGAGGACGTCTATCTTTTAGCAGAGTATCTCCTCAAGCAGGACGATATTCAGCTGATACGAGTCAAAGACTACATCAAAAACCCTAAAAACTCCGGCTACCGCAGCCTGCATCTGATCGTCAAGGTTCCGATCCATCTGGCGCAAGAAAAAAGAATGGTGAATGTGGAGATCCAGTTGCGGACCATCGCGATGGACTTTTGGGCAAG
>JAZQAQ010000057.1:0-2747 GCA_045545255.1 Eubacteriales bacterium
ACAGAAAATATCGAGCGAACGACGGCTCGCGAAGAATTTTCTGATGTTGCAAAGGGGCGTTTATCAAGGCTACGATATTGCAGAATCAACCAAGCGAGGTACGCCGCGATAGGCTTTGGGGACTACCGCAACACAAAAAAGGACATCCGCAAGGATGTCCTTTTTTAGTGGCACGCACGGTTGGCACCGTGCGCGACCACGACACGCGGAGAGGTCGGGGGTCGCGACGCCGAAGCGCTGCCCTTTGGCAGATAAAGCGAGGCGGTTAGCGGCTGCCGCAACACAGAAAATATCGAGCGAACGACGGCTCGCGAAGAATTTTCTGATGTTGCAAAGGGGCGTTTATCAAGGCTACGATATCGCAGAATCAACCAAGCGGGGTACGCCGCGATAGGCTTTGCGGACTACCGCAACACAGAAAAGGACATCCGCAAGGATGTCCTTTTTTAGTGGCACGCACGGTTGGAACCGTGCGCGTCCACGACACGCGGAGCGGTCAACGATCGCTTTGCGGTTGGCTAAGATACCGAATTGCAATCGTTTCTTGGCCTTTTGAAAAGCCGCCTTGAGAGCTTTTTTCGAAACAATCATTTTTTTCGGTGCGTTTCAATGTCCAGTACCGTGTTTTTTCTTGCCAACCTACTATCTGTGTGATAAAATGATTGCATCAAAATTATGAGGAGATTTTATGAAGGTTGTCGTTGGGTGCTTAAACGCCAAATATATTCATATGTCCTCCGCGCCGTGGTGCTTGGTTGCGGGGGTGCGGGCGTTTGGACCGAAAGAGGCGGAGTGTAAGGTGCTGGAAAGTACCATCAATGCGGATCTTACCGCCTTTGAAGAGGAGATTCTCCGAGAGCAGCCCGCTCTTTTGACCTTTTCTTGCTATATCTGGAATATTCGTCAGACTCTTGCCCTTTGCCGCCGTATCAAGGCGCGTTGCAATTGCTTGATTGCCTTGGGCGGTCCGGAGGTGGCTTATCGGGCAGAGGCACTTCTTGCCGAGGAGCTGTCTGTGGATTATGTCCTGCGCGGGGAGGGGGAATTTGCCTTCCCGCCCTTTTTGAAAATGCTGATAGAGTGCGGAGATCCCGCCACGGTGGATGGTTTGAGCTATCGGCGTGATGGGGCTGTTTTTTCGGTGCCGGAAGGAGTCTATAATGATGATCCTCCCTCACCCTTTAGTGAGGCATATTTCAAGGCGCAGGGCGGGCGTATCGCCTACATTGAAACCTCCCGCGGCTGCCCGTATCACTGCGCATTTTGCCTTTCTGGACGGCTTGCGCCGTATCGTATTTTTACCAATGAAGCCGCGATCCAAGCGGATCTTTTGAAGCTGGCAAAAAGCGGAAGTCAGACCATCAAATTCGTGGACCGTACCTTTAATGCCAAGGCGGACCACGCCGATAGAATTCTTTCTTTCATTCTTGAAAACTATGGGAAATCCATCCCCGAGGGGGTCTGCTTCCACTTTGAGATCGCAGGCGATATTTTGAAAGAAAGCACCTTTTCTTTGCTCGAAAAAATGCCAAAAGGGGCAGTGCAGCTGGAGATTGGAATGCAATCCTTTCACCGGCCGACCCTCGATGCCATCTATCGCCGTACCGATACGGAAAAGCTTTGTGCCAATATCCGTCGTTTGCTTTCTTTCGGCAATATGCATATCCATATTGATTTGATCGCAGGACTCAAAGGGGAAGGGATGGCAGAGTTTGCAAAGAGCTTCAATATCGGCTTTTCACTGGGCGCGCATATGCTGCAGATGGGTTTTTTGAAGCTGCTTCACGGCGCGCCGATGCGGGAAAAGAGGGCAGAGTTTCCTTGCGATTTTTCGGATGAGCCGCCTTATGAGGTGCGCTGTACTCCGTGGCTTTCGGAGGAGGAGCTTTTAAGGCTGAAAAAATGCGAAGCCGCTCTGGATCGGCTATACAACAGCGGGCGATTTCGCCTTACATTGGCTTACCTGATGGAAGAAACGGGGGCAGATCCATTTCAATTTTTCTGTGAATTCGGAAACGAAGCAAAGGTGCAGGGGAACGCCCTTTCGGACTATGCTCAAAGCGTTTATGATTATTTTGCGCCGCGGTGTAATGCGGAGCGGTTACGGGAGCTTTTGGCGGCGGATCTGCTCTGCAGTGCCTCTGCTTCTCAAGTGCCGAAAGGCTTGAGGATCACCGACCTGCGCCATAAAAAAGTGGCGGCTGCTCTTGGTGCGGGTGAGAATAAAAAAGTCTTGATTATGGAGCAAAACCAAAAGATCCTCGTAGTGGATCCCCATAGTTCCCGCGACCTTTGGGGGCGTTTCGCCCATTGCTTTTACGAGCTGCAGAGTGTGGAAATATAATGAAGTTTTAAATGCTGCAAACTGCGGGATGCTGAATCTGTACATCTCCATCATCGTGCAGGATGTCTATTATGGCACCCGCCGAGCTATGTCCTGCGTCGATTGAAAAAGAATAAATAAACAGGCTGTGAAAAAACTTGTTTTTTCACAGCCTGTTCCATTAAGCAAACACGAATGATTCGAACCCGCCTAAAATGGCATAATTTCGGCGCTTTTCGGTTTGTCGAAGGTTTGTAGGCGCCAGCCTTACAAACTTCTCCGCACCAAAAATCTCCCGAAATTCTGCTCATTTTCAGGTCAAAGAATTTTAAGGGAGCGGATTTTTGGGTTTGCAAGGCACAAAACGCAGTTAATCCTGTCGGATTAACGAGTATTTTAACGTAGCAAAGGCGAAAATCCGCCC
>JAZQAQ010000058.1:0-5269 GCA_045545255.1 Eubacteriales bacterium
TCTTCATTCCGAAGAAATCTGACGAAGCACTCCGTTCGACTTGCATGTGTTAGGCACGCCGCCAGCGTTCGTCCTGAGCCAGGATCAAACTCTCTAAAAAAATTTAAATCATTTTGAATCCAGCTCATAACAAATCTCAAAATTTCTGGCTTTAAGTTTTGTTAATCGCTTTCGCCATATCTCACTTGGAAATATGGACTTTAACAATTAACGGGTCCTTCTTTTATGATGCTGTTTAATTTTCAAAGTCCGCTGCTTTCTCTCGCTTTTGACCTCAGTTGCCCGAGCCCTCGTCGAGAGTGCTTGAATATAATACCACCACATTCCGAAATTGTCAACACTTTTTTTGCAGTTTTTTGAAGTTTTTTTAATTCCGTCAATTATCAACAAATTATCCACAATGTGTGTGGGGGTTCATAGGTTAAATTGCTCATTCAATCGCCACGGCATCATATCCCAGCCCCTTCAGGTGCTCCACCATCACATCGGTATTCTTATCATTTTGCCCGATTCCCAGCAAGCCACCGACGCGAATTTGATAAGTGCCGCCTTCCTCCCCGGCAACAGCCTCCAGTGCTTTCACGGCACGCTCCACCGACTTTTCTTTACCGACACCAAAAAAGATTTCCTTTTCAACAATGTCAAAAGCATTCTTCGTTGTGGGATTACACCGCAGGCACATTCCGTATGCAGAATAATCCAATTTAGCGGCATATTGGGTTCCGTCCGATGTCTTATATGCCACCACCACATTCTGCACGCTCATCGATCCGATCAAAAGGATCGCGCCCACAATACCGAAAACATAAAATTTATACCGCTGCCACCAGCTTAAATTCTCTTCCTGATGCTTTGCGCTCATAGCCAGACCTCACAATCTTTTTAAAATAAATAAATTTTTGTTTATTTTTTACTTTATATGTACTATAATGTAATCAGACCTTTTAAGGGAGGGTGTTTCTTGAGTATTATATCACATCAATTTGATCAATACAAGCAATTTTCTCACATACACTTCGTGGGAATCGGCGGTGTTTCTATGTCGTCACTTGCCCTGATCCTGAAGCATCAGGGCAAGACTGTTACCGGTTCCGACAGCGGCGATGGACCCACCATCGCCAAGCTGATCGATGCCGGCATCACAGTCTATCGCAATCACGCGACGGAAAATGCAGTCGGCTGCGACCTCTTGGTCTATACCGCTGCTATTTCGGACAATAATCCCGAGCTGGTCTATGCCAGAGAAAACAACATTCCCATGATGGAGCGAGCAGTCTTGCTGGGATATATGATGGCGGAGTTCAAAAACTCCATCGCCGTTTCCGGGACTCACGGTAAGACCACCGTCACCTCGCTGATCACCTCTATCTTTACCGCCGCAAAGAAGGATCCTACCGTTTTGGTCGGTGCTAATCTCAAGGCGATCGGCGGAAATTATTGTCTGGGACAAAGTGATTTTTCCATTTATGAAGCCTGTGAATATGTGAATTCTTTCCATCATTTTTATCCCCATTGCGGCGTAATCCTGAATATCGACGAAGACCATCTGGACTTTTTCAAAGATCTGGACGCCATCAAGCAGTCCTTCGCCCGTTTTACCGACAATTTTGATAAGGATGGCTTTTTAGTCATCAACGGCGACGACGAAAACTGCCACTGCATCTGCGATTACTACAAAGGCGAGACCTTAACCTTCGGTTTAGCCGCGAAAAACGATTGCCGTGCCGAAAACATCACCCTTTGCAACGGCTATCCGCAATTTGATATTTATTATAAAGACGGATTTGTTACCCGTGTCACCCTGAAGATTCCCGGACAACACAACATTCTCAACGGGCTTGCCGCTGCCTGCGTTGCCCTGCACTACGGGCTGGAGCCGGATGCCATCAAAGCGGGACTGGAGTCCTTCACCGGAGCAGACCGTCGATTTGAATGCAAAGGTAGTTGCAACGGTGCCACCGTACTGGATGATTATGCCCACCATCCCACCGAGATCCGTGCTACGCTGCACAGTGCAAAAGAGGCGGCAGAGGGCGAAGTCTACGTCGTCTTTCAGCCCCACACCTTTACCCGCACCTACTACCTGATGGATGAATTTGCCGAGGCACTTTCCATTGCAGACCACACCATCCTCACCGACATTTATGCTGCACGGGAGATCAACAAGCTGGGCGTGAACATTTTAGATCTTCTTAACCGCATTCCGGGCGCACGCTACATCAGCAAATTTGAGGACATTGCGAAAACTCTGAAAAAGGAATTAAAGAAAGGCGATATGGCGATCCTGATGGGTGCCGGAAACGTCAACACCATAGCAAAGATTTTAGTTGAATAAACAAACGGGGGTGCAATGCACCGCCGTTTATTTATTTGAAATACTCGGTCAAGTATTCCTTGGTATTTTCCACCATTTCATCAAAGAGTGCCCGCGCTTGATCCAGAGGAAGATCCACCAAGGGATCGTTAGCAAAGACTTGGAAAGCCTTATCAAGATTACGCTCTCTGCCCGCTTCTGCCAGCATCAGCTGTGCATCGGCGATACGGCGAACCATAGCATCGATCTGCTGAGGAATGTTGCCCGCGAAAACGGGAGACAAGCAACCGCCGCGGAAAACCGCATTGGTCTCTACGACCGTACCGAGCGGCAGATTGGGAATCTGGCCCTGATTAGGCAGGTTAACGTTAGTCACCAGATCATTCAGACCCAAAAGGGCACGCATCTGCATAACGCCCTCCTCGCCGGATTCTTTTATTTTAATCGGTTCCTTACCTGCCGCCAGCCGTTTTCCCTGCTCGATCTTTCGTGCCATTCGATCCTTACGCCACTGAACGCTCGTAAGACCAAAGCCCCAGGAATGAGCCTGCTCTTCATTGGTCAGATACCAGCTCTTGGGACAAAACTCTGCCAAATGACGATCTCCTGCCGAAGCGTTGCAATCATAACGGAGCATCAAATCAAACTTCACCTTACGTTTATTGGCACTGGAACTATTTTCAGCGCCGATCTCTTCCACGCCGCCAAAGCCGGTTTTGGCGTACTTTTCTGCAAACTGACGATAAACGGGGGTCAGATCCATATCCCGATAGCTTGCGTCGGTGATCCAAGTAAAATGATTGACACCTACCACGTTGATCTTGACGTCTTCCCGTTTGGCATCGGTGATCCCGCAGATATCCTCCATCGCCGCCAGATACAGTTTCTGGCTTCCGAACACTTCATGGCAACAACCGAAGGCACGGATCTCGGGAAAGGTATCGTAAAGCGCCTTAACGCACTGTGCCATCGGATTGGTATAGTTGATAACCCAAGCCTTGGGACAATAATCACGGATCGCTGCTGCAATCATTTCCATCTGCGGAATGGTACGCAAAGAACGAATCACACCGCCCGGGCCGGTGGTATCGCCGACAGACTGATAGATACCGTACTTTTCGGGGGTATGAACGTCGCTTTCCATCTCATCGAAGGTACCGGGCAGAATGGAGATCACAACAAAGTTCGCATCCGTCAGCGCTGCACCGATGGTTTTCTCTGCAGAATAGGTCCATTTGGACAGACAATCGGGATGATCATTATACCGATTGCCGATCTTGGCGTTTCGCTCTGCCGCCTCATAATCGATATCATATAATGCCACGTGACCGGACAGATCTCCAGCCATCGCCAGGTCAGACATCAGCTTCCATGCCCAGGCCTTGGAGCCGCCACCGATATAGGCAATCTTCAAATCTTCAACAGTGTTTTTTTCTGTGTAACGCATATACAACTACTCCTTTATGACAAGAATTCGGTAAGTATTTCACTACCATCATTACACGGCTTTCTTTTTATGAACCGTACTAATTATAAGCTTTTCTTTTTCTGAATTCCACCGATATTTTGGCAAAGCAAAGAAAATTATTACAGAAATATTGTCTTTTTATAAAAAAGATGATATAGTATAGAAAAAGGAGGTGCAGAGAATGGCATTTATACTGCAAAAGGGTATCAATATTGAACATACTGCTCGCAGTGAAGGCAAAAATATGAAGAATGTACACGAGCATCCCTATTATGAGATCTACTTCTTAATATCGGGCAAGCGAAGATACTTGATGCGGGATACCGTCTACGACGTGGAGCCGAGAGATCTTGTTCTGATCCCAAAGAATCAGCTACACCGTGCCGTCTCCGCCACCAAAGAGGGCTATGATCGCTATGTAATATACTTTAGCGACTGTCAGGCGGAACGGTTGATGGATCTGATGGGTAAAAAAAGCTTTGAAGCGTTGATCCATCAAGGCTGTCTGCACCTGCCACAGCAGGTTTACAACGAAATATTGCAAGAGTTGAAGAAATTACAGCACCTTCAAGACACACAGCCTCCTTATGCCGATGCGCTGAGCACCCATCTTTTTCAAGGAATCATGTTGCAATTTTTGCAGCACGGCATCAAAAAGGAGCGGTTGAAGGGAGCGGCGGCAGAGCAGGTTCAACTTGTGGCCCAATATATTTCCAGAAACTACCAAAAAGAGATCACCCTTGATTCGGCGGCAGAAATGGCGGGGTTTGAAAAAACCTATTTTTCAAAAATATTCCGCTCTTTTACCGGATTCGGTTTTCAGGACTATCTGCTGCAGACACGGGTATTGGCGGCGGGACAATTATTAAAGAAGAATCCGAACCTTTCCGTCAATGAGGTCGCAGAGATCTGCGGCTTTTCGGGCGGAAACTATTTCGGAGATGTGTTTCGCAGATATCGAGGGATCTCACCCAGCGCATACAGAAAAAAGACCTTTGAGTAAAACTCAAAGGTCTTTTTCAATTAATATCTTCCGAAACGCTTGGAACCGCGACCTGCAGCCTCCAACTTATCCAGATAATCCAACGCCTTACCGGTGCCGATCGCAACGCAAGACACTGCATCCTCCGCCACATAGGCACGAATACCGATCTTTTGAGAGATGAGCTGATCAAAGCCCTTGATCAGCGCGCCGCCGCCGGTCATACAAATCCCGTTCTGATAGATATCACCCACCAGTTCGGGAGGCGTACGCTCCAGTACATTATGCAGAACATTCACGATGGTCAGCGCACATTCCTGCAAAGGCTCCATAATCTCATCGGAGCGGATCTCAATGGACTGCGGCAGACCGGTCAGCAGGCTACGGCCTTTAATAACCATCGTCTTCACCTCTGCCTGAGGATAGACACAGCCAAGCTCCATTTTGATCGCCTCTGCGGTACGCTCACCGACCAGAAGATTATACTTCTTTTTCAGATAACGGA
>JAZQAQ010000059.1:0-3586 GCA_045545255.1 Eubacteriales bacterium
CAACGATAAAAACAATAATTCCGGGGAGAATAACCAGCCGAACAACAATCAGGGTGGCAATGATCAGACCGACAATGATCAGACTAACGATGATCAGACCAATGAAGATCAGACCAATGACGATCAGACCAATGACGATCAGACCAACGACGATCAGACCAATGATGATCAGACCAACGATGATCAGAATGACGGCGGCACGGTTGAGAAGCCTCCCTTCTCTATGGATAAGGCTTTGAAAATCGTCTCCTACAATATCAAGTGCGCTTGGTACGGAAAGACCATCAATCAGGTGGCAGACCAGCTCAAGGAGATCGATGGCGACATCGTCGGTCTTCAGGAAGTGGACTGCAACACCACCCGTTCCACCGGTGGAAATCAGGTGGAGACCCTTGCACAGCTGACCGGTTATCCCTACTATTATTTTGCTCCTGTGATCCAACTCGGCGGTGATAAAACGCAACACGCGGATGCCAACCTGAGAACCAACGCTTACGGTCACGCGATCCTCAGCAAATACCCCATTAAGAAGTCTGAGATCATCTGGCCCGAGGCACAGAGCGAGACGGGCGAGTGCCGTAACTTTGAACGGCACGAGATCGATGTCAACGGCAAAACGGTGGTGTTCTATAATACTCACGCAGACTTCTCTGTGGGGCGTAAGCAGTATTTTGAAGTGCAGGAGCAGTATATGGTCAACGATAAGTATGCCATCTGCGTCGGTGACTTCAATGAGACGATGAGCGAAATGAACGTCTATTTCGATCCCGATAAGTTCTATGGCTTCGCATTCGGTGAGGATATGAAATCGCCCGTTTTGCGCGGATCCGATGATAAGAAAACGCAGGTTATTGACCACATTATCGTTACCAAGGATACGATGACCTGGTACGATACTGAGGTGCAGAACGGATATTACGTGAGACCTCACGAGGGTGGCAGTGACCATAATATGATCTATGCCTATGTCAATTTGTTAGACTGATTTTAATTCACAAAGGTTAGTCTGAAGGACTATGAATAAAAATGGGAGAGACAGATTATGAAAAGAAGGATTTTTGAGAAACTTGCAATTATTACGGCGATGATGCTGGTTTGCTGCATCGTTGGATCTACTGTCTATGCAGTGACTGGTGCCTTGACCGCTGCAAGAACCTCTCTGTCTTTTGATTTTGATAAATCCTTATGGCGGAATACCTCTGATGCGGTTCTGCTGCTGCGGAAGATCGACGGCTTGCAGGACGAGAGTGCGGCAGGGGTTGACGCCGATGTCAGCGGTGACGGCAAGGTGACCGTCTATGACGCAATCTGTATGCTGAAGCTGCTGCTGAATGAATACGACGAGGACGAAGCACTGAAAATCGTTACCTATAATATTAAGTGTGGCTGGTACGATAACGGCAATACGCTGGAGACCATTGCACAGATGCTGATCGATGTGGATGCGGATATCGTAGGTCTGCAGGAGGTGGACTGCAATACCACACGCTCCAGCTTGAGCGGTGATCAGCTTGCAAAGCTTGCGGAGTTGACCGGCTATCAATACTATCAGTATACCCCGGTCATTTATTTGACCTCTGATGAATTGAACAAAACTGCGGTGACCGATCCTGCGGAAAGAAATAGCGTGTACGGTCACGGGATCTTGAGCAAATATCCCATCAAGAACCATACGGTCATTCGACCCACAGAACAGATGGATGAGCTTCGGGCGATTGCTCGGCACGAGATCGAAGTCGGGGATAAGACCATTGCTTTCTATAATTGCCACCTGAATACCACGGTTGGCAATAAGCAGTATGAAGAACTGCAGGATAATTATATGATCAAGGATGAGTATGCGGTCTTTGTAGGCGATACGAACTCGACTTTGACGGAATTAGACGGATATGTGGATACCGAGAACTTCGAGCTTCTGACGGATACGGTTAGTATTGACCACGTTATCGTTTCCAAAGATACCATCAGCTATAAGGATTACGGCACCCAGACCAGCCAGACGGTGAAATCTTATACGGTGCCGGAGTTTACTTGGAACAGTAAAACCTACAATACAGCCAGCGACCATAGCTTGCAGTATGTGGAACTTGATCTGAAGGATTGATTCTGATCCCCCCGCTATGCGGGGGGTGTTTTTTTATTCAAAACATAGTTGAAGATTTTTCTCTTGAATTTATGTGAATAGTGTGATAAAATTTTTATATATGTTATTTTGCAGAACTATAACAGTAAATGGGAGAGACGGACGATGAAACAGGGATTTAGGAAAATTGCATTCATTTTAGCAATCACTTTAATTGTTAGCTTGGGTAGCTATGCAGTATATGCTATTGAAGGTGCGGTAACGGAGGTTACGGATAAAATTGCGTTTGATTTCGACAACTCTGCTGCTCGGAATACCGGCGACGTGGTCTTGCTGCTGCGGAAGATCGACGGTTTGCAGGATGATGCAATGGCAAATGCGGATGCGGATATCAATGGAGACGGTGTCGTTACCGTCTATGATGCAGTCCAATTGCTGAGATATATGCTTTTGAACGAGTACTGCCAGGAAGACTCACTGAAGATCGTTAGTTATAATATTAAGGCCGGTTTTTATGATGTGGGGAATACTCTGGAGACCATTGCTCAGACGCTGATTGACATGGATGCCGATATCGTAGGTCTGCAGGAGGTGGACAGCAATACTATCCGCTCCAGCTTGACCGGTGATCAGCTTGCAACGCTGGCGGAGATGACCGGCTATCAGTACTATCAGTATACTCCGGTCATTTATCTGACTACCGATGAATTGAATCATACCGCAGTGACCGATCCTACGGAAAGAAACAAGGTATACGGTCACGGGATCCTGAGTAAATATCCTATTAAGAATCATACGGTCATCCGCCCCGAGGCGCAGTATGGCGAGCTTCGTGCCATCGCACGTCATGAGATCGACGTGAATGGGAAGACGGTTGCCTTCTATAACTCTCATTTGAGTGGCAAGGTCAGTGTTCAGCAGTATCAGGAGGTTCAGGATAACTATATGGTGAAGGATCAATATTCCATCTTCGTCGCCGATACCAACACCTCGCCGGAGAATCTTTATACTTGTATGAATGAGAGATTTGAACTGCTGACGGAGATTCAAATGGACAGAGAGAAGGCACCAATCGATCATATTATCGTCTCCAAGGATACGATGACCTGGAGAAATTATGAGTACGAGGAAGGCAGCGTAATCAAGACGATGCAAGCCGAAACGGTGTCCTCTTATGCGGTGCCGGAGTTTACTTGGGATAGCATTGTCCGTACCACTGCCAGCGACCATTCTCTGCGGTATGCCGAGATCGATCTGAACGATTAATTTTAGGGGGCTGTAAAAATAGTCCGAACCGCAAAGGGCAGAAAAAATAAGGAAAAAATCACCAAGAAGACTGCTTAAAAAGCAAAAAAGGAAGGGAAATATCAAAAATGATATTTTCCTCCGATTGAAATGCCCTTTGCTACCTCCAAACCTCGCCACTCACCGTATCACATACGGCTTCGGGTAGCCTGCAACCTTCGGTTGCAGCTCGGTTTGAAGGTTTCAAACAATTTTTCC
>JAZQAQ010000060.1:0-4634 GCA_045545255.1 Eubacteriales bacterium
ATATTGTATCATATGCATTTCCCTCCCAATTGGAAAGATGTTTACAAAATATAGTTAAAAGCGATGTGCATTCTGCACATCGCTTTTATTATACATAATCACAACAAGCGGCCCGCCCTATTTCAAATGCGGTTTAAGCACGGTAACAACGCCAAAAACAACCAACATAAAATCAATCACCACTGCCGATACCCCGACATTATTGATAATACCCATTATAGCCGTCACCAGATATAGTACCGCAATGATCACGCCCGTAACGGCATACGTAACCACATCAAGTTCTTCATCCTCGCCGCCGATCTTGCTCATAGCAGCAAACATCAATGCGCCCGTCAAGAACATCGGAAGGATAGCGATATACCAGAGGCTTGTCCATTCTGCAGATGTAGATCCGCCAAACAGATACAATCTCACCAGACTTCCAATCACCGGGATACCTGCTATCAAATTTAAAATAAACGTCAGTATTATGACAGCCAGATTAAACACCACAAAGAAGATCGCAAGACCGCTGATCACCGCAAGGATTCCCTTCGTTACTTTTCCCATTTCATTTTCCTCCTTAAAATAAAAAAGTGCGCTCCAATGAAGGAACGCACATAAAAAGTGTTCCCCCATTGTTACCACACAATCTTTCCTCAAGCGCAGGAAAAACAGAGAACACCTTTTTATAAAGTATTCTCCTACGCTTGATCAATATTCAGATTGTGTGGTACTTTCAGTATACCAACAATTTTGACTTTCGTCAACAAAAAATTATTTGCCCGCTTTCAATATCTCCATTGCCAACCTGCAGGCTTCGTTCTCCTGCCGTGCCGCCGACAGCTCCCGAGCACGCACAGCTCCCCAGTTTCCTACGTGTCCCAAAAGAATGTGAGCAAGCTCATGGGCAAGCGTTGCGGAGCACTCCTCTTTGGACTGCCCGCTTTTCAGTAATATGTACGCCACTCCTTCTGCGACGACGGCATATCCGTTCGGCAAATCAGACCCCTCTATCCATTTCACCCGAATTTGCAGTCGTTTACAGATCAACAACAGCGATATTGACTCACCCTGCGCGGCCTCTTTTAATATTTGCAGGGCCTTTTCAGCGCGCACCTTATACACGAGCCCATACTCCCCTCTTATTTTGAGGGGTCTGGCTGCATTATACTATGAGGTGCACCTCATATTTTGTCATTTTCTGTCAAAACAGAAAATTTTTGTCAGTTTTGCGGCAAGAGTGTCGGCACTTTTGCATCTTGTATTTCAAAGGATCCTGTGCTACACTAAAAATACAATGACTAAATTCAAGGGAGGCGGCCAAATGCCATACTGTATTTATCTCAGAAAATCCCGCGCCGATCTGGATGCTGAGGCAAGAGGTGAGGGTGAGAGTCTTGCGCGGCACGAGACCGCATTGCTCGCCTTGGCCAAATCACACGGTTTTTCCGTAACACAGATCTATCGAGAGATCGTCTCCGGCGAAACCATTTCCGCCCGTCCCGAGGTGCAGAAAATGCTTCACGAGGTAGAGGCAGGTATCTGGGAGGGCGTACTCGTGATGGAGGTGGAACGTCTCGCCCGTGGCAATACCATTGATCAGGGTATCGTTGCGCAAGCATTCCAGACCACGGGCACAAAGATCATCACACCCATAAAGACCTATGATCCTGATAATGAGTTTGACCAGGAATACTTTGAATTCGGTCTGTTTATGTCCCGCCGTGAGTTTGTCACCATCAACCGACGAATGCAGCGCGGCAGATTGGCATCGGTCAACGAGGGGAATTACATCGGAGGAAAGCCGCCGTTTGGATATGATAATCACACAACACCCGACAAGCGGCATACTCTCAAGATCAACGAAGAACGTGCACCAATCGTTAAGCTCATTTATGATCTTTTCACCGGTGATCATTTGCCGGGTGAACTGCCCATCGGTTGCAGCAAGATCGCAAATTATCTGAACGAAAAGAATATTCCCGCCTCTACAGGCGGAATTTGGACACCCTGCTCCGTGCGCACCATACTGACCAATCCCGTTTACTGCGGTATGATTCGTTGGAACAACCGACAGACTGTGAAGAAGGTCGTTGACGGCATTGTTAAAAAGTCTCGTCCGAGAACAGGCAGCAACCCGATAATTGTACAAGGCATACATCCCGCCATCGTAACCAAGGAACAATACGACAAAGCGCAGGAGCTTTTTGAAAATAACCGACAAGCGCCCGGACCGAAACCGGCGGGCGTACCCAGTCCCTTAGTCAAGTTGTTGCGCTGTAGCAAGTGCGGAAAGAATATGATCCGTCGCCCCGACAGTTCAAAAAAGAACCCTTATGCACAGCTGATCTGCACCACACCGGGTTGTCCCACTGTCGGCAGTCCTCTCCCCATAGTAGAACAGGTCGTGCTGGATGCACTCAAGGCCTGGATGGAAAGTTTTAAGCTTGCCAATCCGCAAAGCACGGAAGCGATCGAGCTCAGGCAAATCGACAGTGCTATATCGGCCACGGAAAAGAATCGTTCCAAGCTTCAGGCGCAGGAAACTAAGACCTACGAATTTTTGGAGCAAGGGATCTATACCCCCGACATATTCCTGCAACGTCAAAAGGATCTGGCAGCACAAAAAGAAGCGCTTGACACTGAACTGCAAAAGCTACAGCAAAAGCGGCAAAGCATTAAGGACGTGCAAAAGGGAAAGGGCGAGATCATCCCCAATATCGAATACGTTCTTGCCAACTACGACGGAGCCTCCCCGGAGGAAAAAAACAGAATGCTACGCCGTGTTATCGAATACGCCACCTATTCCAAAAGCAAGCGTATGAACCCAAAAACAAAGGCCGGTGGTGACCTCTCCATCACTATCACACCCAGACTTTAACTGCATTTTTTGTCAAAAAAGCATTGACAAAGGTCAAAACGAGTGTTATATTGGAAACAGATAACACTTCCAATTAGATGGCGCCGAGGAAATGAATCACCAAGAGATTCTTTCCGCCATCATCCGACAGCTCACCGACGGGTTGACGGCGGAGCAGCTGGAGGAGCAGGGCTTTGCACCCTTCTACGTGGAACACACCGGCGGCATTTATCCCACCGATGCAAACGGCGTTCCCTACACCGTGGCCACCTTCCAGTCCAAGGGTGATCCCATCACCGACCTGCACGAGGATCTGGCAGCGGATGCCACGACCGCCAAAGAACAACCACAGTTTCAAAAATCCGGAAAACCCTTGCTATGACTGGCCTTTCGCCACTTTGAGACTTTTTAAAAAATGGCATACCTGCAACCTTATAAGAACAACTTGACCTCAATTTACACTGATTTTTTACAAAATTCACGATCGGACAAGCTGTTTCCGAGAACATCAACGTACATAAAAACAGGCACGAGAGGTCAAAATCTCGTGCCTAGTTTGTCTAATGTATCTTACAATATGGATACGAAAAAAAATATATTATATTTCTGCATTATCCGTCCACATTTCACACTGGCTGATAACAGTCTCAATGGCATCTTCATATTGCTCCGGTGGATAATCGTACTTCTTTAGCAGACGCTTAACCATCTTCCGCAAGTTGGCACGTGCGGTCTCTTTCTTTTGCCAGTCAATTGTCCTGTTTTTACGAAGCAACTCGGTAAGCTCCTGCGTCATTTGCACAAGAACATCATTTTTGTAAAAATCTTTGATGGCCTGCGGCTTGGTCAAAGCATCGTAAAACGCCAACTCTTCCTGCGTTAAACCGAGATCTTCGCCGGCTTTGTGAGCCTTTGCAATTTCCTCTGCTGCCGCCAAAAGCTCCTTGATGACTTCATCGTTGCTGATATGCCCGTTGTAGTAAGCATTCATAATACGAGCAATCATTTCCGAGAACTTTTGTGATTGCACAACGTTAGTACGCTTATACAGGGAAACCTGTTCTGCGAGTAATTTCTTCAAAATCTCCACAGCAATATTCTTTTGTTTCATCTTAGAGATTTCTTCAAGAACATTGGCATCAAACAATGAGAAATGTTCACCCATTTTGCGGCTGTCAAACAGACTGATAACACCTTCGCTCTGGACACTTGCCTTCAATAGTTCATTGATTTGTGCATTAATCTCTGTGAGAGACATAGGCTTTCCGCCGTTGCCGCCATAAGTAAGCTTTATAACGGTAGATCTCACCGCCTCAAAATAGGCAGCTTCTCGGCGTTCCTTATCCGTAGTCATACTGGAGCAGAGCGACATTGCCTGTCGCATCAGCATTGATTCTTTAAGGTATAGATCCTTTCGCTCCTGCGCTTGCGGATCCAATACAAAGTTTGCACCGTCCGTAATAGCTTGTGCCATTTCAAGCGCCGAACCTTTGATAAATCCGCTGTAATCGAAACCGTGGAATAAATCGCGGCATACTTGCAGTTTTTCCTGGAACTTGGGATATGCTGTCTTGGCGATATCCATATCACCGTATTTAGAACGGTCACGGGCGGTATACTCGTTCATTGCCGCTTTAAGTGCAGATGCAATGCCTACATAGTCAACGACAAGACCGCCTTCTTTGTCACCAAACACACGATTCACACGGGCAATTGCCTGCATCAAATTATATCCGTGCATAGGCTTGTACACATACATCGTAGCCATTGACGGAACGTCAAAACCGGT
>JAZQAQ010000061.1:0-7838 GCA_045545255.1 Eubacteriales bacterium
CATCAATATTCAGAATCTGGGCAACTCTCCCGGCGTCTGCGAGATGACTCTGCAGCAGACCAAGTGGGGCGGCACCTATCGTTGTATCACCGGTATCGGTGCTGTTAATGTACTTTGGTACAATCAGTCTCTGGTTGAGCAGTTCAACCTGAAGGATCCCCATAAGTTGTGGCAAGAGGACAAATGGAACTGGGATGCATACGAAGCCTTTATGAAGAGTATTCCCAAGACTACTCCCGAAGGTAAGAAGCTGTATGCTTACCGTCAGTGCTTGGGTGATATCTTCTATTCCTGGCCTTTGACCAATGGCTGCGCTCCCATCGAGATCGATACGAAGAGCAAGACCCCCAATCTGGTTAATAACTGGCTGGATCAGCGCACCATCGCTGCTTGGGAGTTTATCTCCAATGTCAATAAGAGTGTTCAGTATCCTGCAAGTTCTACCGAAGCAGACTACGGTAACCTCTATTCCGATGGTACTTTGATGATGTCTGACGCGAAGAATATGAACCCCAACTTTGACTCT
Organism: Eubacteriales bacterium; assembly: GCA_045545255.1. Classification (GTDB taxonomy): domain Bacteria; phylum Bacillota; class Clostridia; order Oscillospirales; family QAKW01; genus QAKW01. Next base: position 527 of record JAZQAQ010000061.1, read on the forward strand.
ACCGACTACGGTAAGGCTCATAAGTATAACTGGGTACCTTTCCCCGCAGCGAATACTCCTACCGGTCGTTGCATCGCCTTCAACTACGGCTTCACAATGATGCTGCCCAAGAAGATGAAGGTACAGGCCAACGCTCCCTATGCCGTTAAGTTTATGGAGCTTTGGGCTACCCGCTTCACCGAGGCACTCTACGACTTCTATAGCCAGAACACCAGTATCGGTATGGACTACGCAGCTAAGAAAGAACACTTCGAGTTCTGCGTTAATAATACCTACTTCGGCGTTCAGATGAACGAGTGGGATATGGTCACCGGCGATAATAAGACTCCCCTTAAGCAGTGGAGAGCTTCCTTTACGAATCCCCAGTACAATATTACTACTGAAGCTACTGCAATGAAGAACGTCGTTGAGCAGGCAATCAAGGATTGCTTGATCTACGGTAACTAATCCATTGTAATCAAACCGCATAAATAAGTGGTAAAAAATCCCCTTTTTCTTCGGAAAAAAGGGATTTTTTTATCGTTATTTTTAACAAATTTTTAAATAAAAAATTATATGATTTTAACAAACCCGCAATCTTTTGGTCAACATTTCAATAAACCTCTTGCATCTTGCATTAATATAATATATAATATATAGCAGAATAAAAGGGTAAGTCCCCTGTTGAGATGGAGGTAAACGAATGAGAACCTTAAGAAGCTTACTGGCAGCGGTTCTGGCGGTTGTAATGATCGTTACTTTGAGTGTTTCTGCATTCGCTGCATACGAGAATATCGTATACGACGACGTCAGCGAAATGTATGGCACCACGCTTTCCGGTGTGAACTCGCTTTACATTAAGTTTGTCGATAAGCTGGGCATCATCCCCGGTATGAAAGACGGCAGCTTTAATCCCTTCCGCACCGTTACCCGCGGCGAGGCGTTGAAGATCGCTTATCGGATGCTGCACTATGATTATGACGAACTGGAAGCCTATGGCTCTACCAACACCAAGTTCGACGAAGCTGAAGGCGGCGATATCAACGATGTTCATACCCTCAAGCCTTATATCGCTTGGGCGCAGGACTATCAGCTGATCAATGCTGAATATGTCCCCGATAATAAATTCGATCCCAATGCAAATATCAGCGGCGAAGAGTTTATCACCCTGATCGCAAAGGTGCTTTGCATTGCAGACGGTACCACCACTGTGGAAGACTATGAGACTACTTTGGAGATCGTCCTGATGGATTCCGAACTGGATGCTTCCAAAGAGTCTGTTAATAGAGAGCAGGCAGCGGTCATCGTTGCACGTGCAATGCTTTATGATGCAGAGTATGGCGACATCAGCGAGGAAATGTTCATCTACTTCAGTTCCTATAACGTGAACTGCTTGGCCACCAAGGTTTACGGTTGCTACAATACCGAGCTGACCATCCGCGCTACCAAGCAGAGACCGATGGACTACGAAGGCGTTGTCAGCGACGTGCTGTTCTCCAACGGCGGTCAGTATGATGTCGGCGCAGATCTGAGCGAGTATGTCGGCTGGCCTATGGAAATCGTTTTCCTGGATAAGGATGGCTCCGGTACTCTGACGCAGGATGAAGAGATCATCACCTATCAGCCCGTATCTCCTTGGGAAGATAAGGATATCAGCCTCTCTTCCTTGATCATCGAATCCTTTGCATCCATCAAGGGTACTTCTGCAGACTCCAGCACCTTTAAGCTTTTAACCAACTCTCAGCTTTACCTCAACGATCATCCTTGGCCCGCTGACGATATTTATAAGCTGACTGATTTGGTGGACTACATTGAGTTTGCTCCCAATACCAGCACCAAGCCTGCTACCACCATCTTGAATCGTCCGAATTTGAGCTTCACCTTCCTGCGGTACAGCTCTTCCGATAACGCAGGTATGGTCTTTGCAAAAGAGTGGATCCCCGGTAAGATTATGACCATCACTGATAACTATATCTCCGTATATAGTTATTACGATAATAAGACCCACGTCTTTGAAGATAATTATGTGAAGATGACCAACCTGGTCAATCCCAAGTCCGGTGACTATGTAAACTTCTATATCGTCGGTGATACGATGCATCTCACAGCCGGCACGACGATGGAGTTTGCCGAATGTTCGAATACCACGGTTTCGGGCGAGGAGGTTCTGACCGGTGTCAGCGCAGGCGGATCCACTGTCAATTATAAGAAGCACCTCTTCTACAATACCGGCTCCAAGACTCCCGCGCAGCTGAACGGTCCTGTAGTTGTTGTACTTGATGAGACCAAGCAAACCTATTTGGCGGTTGAGGAAGCGAAGGCTACCAAGGAAATTGCTGTCGAGATCACCGCTGCAAACCTGAATGCGCAGGATACCGCTTATGCCGATATTAAGGCAGTGCCTCTGGCAGGCGGCGAAGAGCTTGAGCTGAAGGTTAAGGTAGATAATATCAGCACCATCACCGGTGTTATCGATGCCGGCGATGTCTATACTTACTATGAGACCGAAGGCGGCGACATCATTATGGATGCAATCGATCCTGTTACAATGAATGTCATTGAGACCGAGGATTACTTCATCGCCAAGGGCGGCGAGAAATATCTGAAGACTCAGGATTATGTTGGCGGAGATGAGTTCTGCAACGGAACCGTTACTCTGCTGATTGACCGCTACGACGGTGTATGGGGTTTTAAAACCGCATAATGATGTGAAATCAGATAGCGGAAGGTGAGAGCCTTCCGCTATCTTTTTGCGGAAATAAATTGCAATGAAGTCTATGTGTGTGTGATGGTCATTGCGTTATTATGTGTTTAAAATATGGAGGATATTATGAGCGAGAAAAGAAGTAGTTTTACCGGAAAGATCGGCTTTGTGCTGGCGGCAGCCGGCTCCGCTGTCGGTCTCGGTAACATTTGGCGCTTTCCGTACCTTGCCGCAAAGTATGGCGGCGGCATCTTTTTGCTGGTCTATTTACTGCTGGCAATTACTTTCGGTTTTGCATTGATGTGTGCTGAGATTGCCATTGGCCGTAAGACCGGTCAAAGTGCGATCGGCGCATTTGGCGCACTGCGCAAGAAGTATAACTTTATTGGTGCTTTGGCGTCGGTTGTACCGATGATCATTCTGCCGTATTATTCGGTAATCGGTGGCTGGATTTTGAAGTACATCACAGTCTTTACCACCGGTCAGGCAGGTGCTGCGGCCGGCGATAATTATTTCGGTGATTTTATCGGCAAACCGATGGAACCGCTTCTGTGGTTTTTGATCTTCATCGGTCTGACAGCACTGGTTGTACTGCTGGGTGTAGATAAGGGCATCGAAAAGGTCAGCAAGATTATGATGCCCGTACTGATCGTCTTGACCATCGTCGTTGCGATCTATTCTATGTGTTTGCCCGGTGCTATGGAGGGTGTTATCTACTATTTGAAGCCCGATTTTTCTCATTTCTCTGCTACTACTGTACTGGCGGCGATGGGTCAGCTTTTCTACTCTATGTCTTTGGCAATGGGCATTATGATTACCTATGGCTCCTATATGAAAAAGGATGTAAATCTGGAAAGCTCTGTTCGCCAGATCGAAATTTTTGATACCGGCATCGCGTTCTTGGCAGGCTTGATGATTATCCCTGCAGTATTCGCTTTCTCCGGTGGTGATGAATCTACGTTGGAAAAAGGACCCAGCCTGATGTTTGTTACACTGCCGAAGGTTTTTGAGAGTATGCCCGGTGGCGCCATCATCGGCGCGGTGTTCTTTATTTTGGTGTTCTTTGCAGCATTGACTTCCTCCATCTCCCTGATGGAGTCGGTGGTTTCCATCTTCCGCGATAAGTTCGGCTGGGGTCGTAAAACTACTTGCTTTGTGGTGTTGATCGGCTGTATTTTGCTTGGTATGCCTTCCTCCTTTGGGTTCGGTATCTGGAGCAATGTGACCATCTTTGGGATGTCTTTCTTGGACTTCTTCGATTTCATCAGCAATAGCGTCTTGATGCCTGTCGTTGCGTTCCTTACCTGTATTTTTGTCGGCTATGTCATCAAGCCTGTTACCTTGATCGATGAGATTGAGCAGACTTCTCGCTTTAAATCCAAAAAGCTCTTTACGGTGGTTATTAAGTATGTAGCCCCCATCTGTATTGTATTGATCCTGATTTCTTCCATTCTGGACGTTATCGGTATCGCAAAAATCTAACTTTAAAAGTGGATGTAAAAAACGCACGTTTTTTACATCCACTTTTTGTGTTCAGTTCCTTTTTGAAAGCTTTGGCATAGAATGGATGGGAAGGCTTTCCCGACTATGAAAAAGGAGCGAAGAGATTTTGAACATCTATCGAAATTCTGATTGTAATTGCGAGAATCATAAATGTAAATGTGAAAAAGAATGCATCTGCTGCTGCGGGAATTGTGCCGTTGGTCCTCGTGGTGCAACCGGTGCCACCGGACCGCAGGGAATTCAGGGGGTTCAGGGCGTAGAGGGACCCCGTGGTGTAACCGGTCCCGTCGGACCCACCGGCGCAACGGGTGTAGCAGGACCCGTCGGACCCACCGGCGCAACGGGTGGAGCAGGACCTGTCGGACCCACCGGCGCAACCGGTGTAGCAGGACCCGTCGGACCCACCGGCGCAACGGGTGTAGCAGGTCCCGTCGGACCCACCGGCGCAACGGGTGCAACCGGCCCCATCGGACCCACCGGTGCAACCGGTCCGGCTTTGGCTACGGGTGTCTTGACAGCGTTGGATACAACTGCTCAATCCACTGTTGAAGAAGGCGATATCACCTTCAATACAACTCCGGTCATTGTGGGCACCTCCATTTCTCACGAAGAGGGATCGGCGGTTTTTGTCATCACCGAAGAGGGTGTGTACTTGGTGACCTTTAGTAGTTTGGTTTCCCCAGGTACGGCGACCTCTATTCCGTCCACCTTGATCATCACGCTGCTGCAGGATGGGACGGCGGTTCCCGGCGGCGTGACCCAACACATTTTTCTTGCCACGGGCGAATTGAATGATATGATCTTCAGCGTTCCGGTGTTGGTGCCGGATGCACCTTCTACGCTGACCGTCCGTGCTGACTCGGCGGGCTTTGATTTGAGCAATAGTACCTTGAGTATTGTTCGTATCGGTAATGCCGCTTCCACCGTCTGATCAACAGGGCGGTTTAATATAAAAGCTGCCGCCCGTCGTATCTTCGACGGGCGGCACAAACGGAGTGTTATATGGCAACAGTCAGTCTTTGTATGATCGTTAAAAATGAGGAGGCTGTGCTTGGGCGTTGCTTGGCATCGGTGGCGGAGGCTGTGGATGAAATTATTATAGTGGATACGGGAAGTACGGACCGTACCAAGGAAATTGCTCGCCAATTCACCGATTTGATCTATGATTTCGAATGGATCGACCATTTTTCGGCGGCGCGGAATTTTTCTTTTTCCAAGGCGACGATGGATTATTGTATGTGGCTGGATGCGGACGATGTCATTATGGAGGAAGATCGTCGCGCTTTGATTCATCTCAAAAAAGAGTTGTCCTGCGATGTGGTGATGATGAAATATCATACCGCATTTGATGATAAGGGTGCTCCTTTGTTTACTTATTATCGGGAGCGGCTTCTTCGCCGTGAGGCAGGATTTCAATGGGAAGGGGTGGTTCACGAGGCGATCACGCCGAAGGGTGAGGTACTGTATAGCGAGATCGCCGTCACCCATAGTAAAGAAAAAAGCGCAGACCCTTGCCGTAATCTGCGCATCTATGAAAAAGCATTGTCGTCGGGTGAAAAATTCGCCCCCAGAGACCGCTTTTATTTTGCAAGAGAGCTGACATATCATAACCGAGATAAAGAGGCGATCGAGCTTTTGGAGGCGCTACTGGAAAAAGGGGAGGGGTGGATCGAGAATTTGTTGGAGAGCTGCCGTCTTTTGGCGGCTTGCTATCGACGAGCGGGAGCGTGGAAGAGGGCGATATCCGCGTTGCTCCATAGCTTTTCTTTGACCGCCCCGCGGGCGGAGATCTGCTGCGATCTGGGTGATTTGTTTTCAGATAAGGGGGAGCTTACTTCCGCGGTATTTTGGTATGAAACTGCGTTGAGGTGCCCGCGTGCAGATCAGCAGGGCGGATTTGTACAGCCCGATCGCTACGGTCTTTATCCTGCGCTTCAGCTTTGCGTGTGCTGCTTTCGGCAGGGGGATGAAAAAGCCGCTGCGTTATGGAATGAAAAAGCCGCCTCCATTGATCCGACTCATCCGTCGGTCCTTTTTAACCGTCAATTTTTTGCGCAAAAAAACCGCTCTTCATTCTGAAGAGCGGTTATGCGTATTTAGAATGCGATTTCTTCGGGATCTTCTTCCTCGGTGAAATCATTTTCAAAAGCGAGATTGGCAGGGGCAATGGCAGCCTTCTTTTTAGCGATGTGCTTTAAAACAAGGATGGTTGCGGTAACCGCTGCAGCAACACTCAGCAGGACAGATACCAAAATGATAATGTGACTCTTTTTCATAACGACAATACCCCTTTCTTTTTGACATTAATAGTTTAGCATATCTTTTTGGAAAAATCAATCGTTTTTCGGCTCTTTAAAGATTAAAAACTGGAAAAGCAGAAAATAGATGACCTCTATCAGTGCCATTCCTACATAGCGTACGATCGCCTCGGCACCAATCCATCCGCCGATGAGGATGATCAATTGATATCCCAGCCAGGTGGCGGAAAATATTGCCATAATGGCGATCATCAGTTGGCGTGCGGTGTAGAATACGCCCGATCCGATCTCTTTATAGCCCCAGTATTTCAGGGCGTAAAAAAGCAAAATAAAGCGGATTCCGAGCGGGAGTAGGGAAGAGCCTTCGCTAACGGGAAACGCCCGCTCCAGCACAAATTGAATCAGTCCCGTGACCAATGCCACGGTAATGTAGCGGAGGACCTCCTCTTTATGCGCAATCAAGTAATCGTAAAATCGGTCGGCATATTGGTGCGGTTGCCGCTTTTTGATGGGCTTGGGCATATGCTCATTCCTTTCTCTTGAATTTCTTATAATATTCGCAATATCAACCAATAGTTATATCGCTGATCCTTGGTGTGGATATTATATCATAATATCTTTGAAATGAAAAGAGATTCTCTCCCATTCTTGCAAAAATCTATCAATTGACTTTTCAATAAAAAAGGAGTATACTATCAAAAGATTATAATACTATAAAAGGAAGTGTATAAAAAATGGGTTGTACGCACGATTGCAGCAGCTGCTCCTCCTCCTGCTCCGGCAAGGGCGAGAAAGAAAGCTTGATGGAAAAGCCCCATGAATTGAGTAACGTAAAGAAGATTATCGGTGTTGTGTCCGGTAAGGGCGG
>JAZQAQ010000062.1:0-6210 GCA_045545255.1 Eubacteriales bacterium
TTCGGGAGATTTTTTGGTGCGGAGAAGTTCGTAAGGCTGGCGCCTACAAACCTTCGACAAGCCGAAAAGCACCGAAATTATGCCATTTTAGGCGGGTTCGGATTATTCGTGTTTGCTTAAAGTAAAAAAAGCAAGTTTGCATTCATATGCAAACTTGCTTTTTATTTTTTCTATACTGTTGGGGAGAACAGCCCATTTGTTTCTTAAACACCGTACAAAAATGGCTACGGGATGAAAAACCGGTATCAAAGGCAATCTCCTCGATGGAATTATCCGTACAATTCAGCCACCGACAGGCAAGCTCGATCCTACGGTTCAAAACCGCTTGGTGAAGAGAGCGCCCCGTCGTCTCTTTAAAAAGACTTGCGATATAGACCGGATGGTAACCGAAGGCTTCTCCGATCTGCTCATTATCACGAATCTCTGCTGCATACAGCTCGATATGCCGCTCTACCCGATGCACCAAGGCACTGCCCGGCTCCTGCTCCCAATTCGCCCCGCCAATCAAATCCACCAGTAATTTTTTCAGTAACGCGGAGGTAATTGCATCCGCCAAAGGATCCTTCCTGCGAAAAGTGTTTGCCAATCGAAGGATATCCTCACGAAGATAGAGCCCATTCGGAAAAATAAGCGGCTCTTTCTGCTCATCCAATACTTCTGTGTCAAAAACAAAAGCGGGATCAAATTCTTCCAACGGCGGTGGGCAGATCGGCTCTGCGCGATGAGCTTCAGAACGGGTCAGATCAAAGTTCAGCACCACCACTCGCATTCTGCCCTTAAAATAATACCCTGTTCCCGGTCGAAAAAAGAGCACCGTATCCGGAGCGAGGTCATAGGTCGCATTTCTCAAAAACAGAGACCCCTCCCCTTTTAAAATATAAAACAACCGATGGTCATACGCTTGCCGCCAGGTATTCCCCTCCATAACCGCTGCCTGAATCTGCGCGGCTCTCAAAAAGGGGTTACAATCCTGCAATTTCATTCTATCACCTTTAATTTTTGAACTTTTTTCTGTGTTTTGTATCTTTATTATACAGAAAGACTTTGATATAATCAAGTTATAAATTCATCAAGGAGGAGAATATATATGCGCCCCAATACATTTTACGCCGTGGACGAAAAAGGAAAGCAGTACGCTTTCGAGCAGGTGGAGATGGGAAACTCCTTGCTTCTGACCTTAAAAAAAGAAACGATTCAACGGGTCAAAAAGCTGCGGCTTCTGCCGGAGCTCAGTACCGCCAACGCAGGCGATAATGGTTATTACATCCTCCCCCGTAATCAGCGGATGGACGGAGATATCCAAACCTTTTTCACTCCGAGAGAGGATCTGACTTTTTCTTACGCTCGCCCGTTGATGTCTTGGTACGGCATCAAAAAAGATGATTTTTGCTGCGTGATCCGCGTGGAGCGTAACTATTGGTATCAATATGAGGTGACGGTCAAGGATCAAGTCTATACCGCTTGCCCCCTCTTCGATTTCACTGTCCACGATCCCATCTACGATGATATCCGTCTGGAATTGATCTTCTTACCCACGGATGCCGACTATAACGATATGGCGCGCACCGAACGCGAAATCCGCCTTGCGCGGGGCGAGATCCGCACCTTGGCAGAAAAATGCAAGAGTCCCGCGGTGGAATATGCCCGCAAATATCCCTTGATCCGTATCCGTATGGGCTGGAAGCAAAGCCCCAGCCCTGTTCTTCACCAGACCGAAGCCAATGAGCCGGATATGCTGGTTGCCTGCGATTTTGCCCGTGTACGGGATATTGCAGACGAGCTGAAGCGTCAAGGTGTAGAGGGAGCAGAGCTGCAGCTTGTGGGCTGGAACCGCAGCGGTCACGACGGTCGCTTTCCCCAGCTTTTCCCCGCCGATCCCAGATTGGGCGGCGATGCAGAACTGAAAAAGACCATTGACCACGTCAAATCCTTAGGCTATCGCATCTCTACGCACACCAATACCATCGATGCTTATCCCATCGCCGATACCTTTACTTGGGACGACATTATCATCGACCGCGACGGTCATTATAATCAGACCGGTCACTATAGCGGTGGGTACGCCTATCGGGTCTGCCTGATCAAGCAGCTCAAAAATACCATTCGGGATCTCCCGCCTTTGGCGGCTTTGGGCGAGGACGGTCTTCATTTTACCGATGTCATCTCTATCGTTGTCCCCGATGACTGCCACGCCCCCGACCACCCCTCCACAACGGCAAACAGCATCATTTATGCGCAAAAGATCATCGAATACACCCGCGGTCTTTTCGGCGGTTTTTCCTCCGAAGGATGCTTGGACTTTGCGCTGAAGGATCTGGATTTCGGCTTATATGTCACCTTCGGTTCCAAGGGTGAGATCCCCGTTGCAGACCGATTTCTTCCCATCTGGGAAATCACCTATCACGGTACCGTACTCTATAATCCCATTGCTACGACCGTCAACTTCAGTGCCCAGCCGCCCAAGGATCGCCTGACACTCCTGATGCACGGTGGAAAGCCCTCTATGTATTTCTATTCCAAGTTCCGCACCAAGCCCGAAGCAGGCACCGCTCTGCAGGGATGGATGGGTGAAAATGACCTGACCTGTGAAAATGATGAGGCACTGACCCGCAGCGTTGCTTGGATCAAAGAAGGCTTGGAACTTTATGCACCCTTTGCCGATAAGCAGTTTGTATTTATGAAGTCCTATGAAATCCTCGATAACGGCATCCAAATCGCCACCTATGAGGACGGCACTGCCCTCTACGGAAACTTCAACGATTATGAAGTGACCTATAACGGCATCACCTTGGAGCCTTGGGGATATAAAGCGGTATAATTTTTTAAAATAGCAAGCTCGGTGGAGCTTGCTATTTTTTTCTTATGAAAATGAAAATGAAACGCTTTACTTTATTGAAAATCTTTGTTAAAATAAATATATTAAGCTATATTAAGGAGAGCCTCCCATGAAATTACCGGCTTCGGCTAAAAAACTATATCCCGAATACCAATGGATACAGCAAGAAAAACGCTATACCGATGCCGCTGCACGGTATGCCGAACTTTTCGGAGAAGAGCATCAAATGATCTTCTCGGCACCCGGTCGCAGCGAGATCTGCGGGAACCACACCGATCATAATATGGGCAAGGCTGTCGGCGGAGCCGTCACTTTAGATATACTGGCACTGGTCTCCCCTCGAAAGGACGGCGTTATCCGCATCCTGGCAGATGGCTTTTCGGCAGTAGAGATCAACATCGCAGATACCTCGCCAAAAGAAGAGGAAACAGGAAGCTCTGCCGGTCTTGTCCGCGGAGTTGCGCACAAAATGAAGGAGCTTGGTTTCCAAATCGGCGGGTTCAATGCTTATACCACCAGCAATGTATTAAAAGGCTCCGGTCTTTCCTCCTCCGCCGCTTTTGAAGTGGCGATCGTATCCATTCTGGATCATCTCTATAATGATGGTCAAATGGATCCCAAGCAGATGGCGATCATCTCTCAATTTGCAGAAAACGTCTATTTCGGAAAAGCAAGCGGTCTTTTGGATCAGCTCTCTTGCGCTTTCGGCGGAATGATCGCCATTGACTTTGAAAACCCCGCCGATCCCATCGTCCGCCCCATTGACTTTGACTTCTCCGCCTCCGGTCACAGTATGGTCATCACCGATGTCCATAGTGACCACGCAGATCTGACCGCTGATTACGTTGCCATCAAATCGGAAATGCAGGCGGTGGCCAAAGCCTTCGGCAAAGAATATCTGCGTCAGGTGCACCCTGCAGAGTTTGAAGAAAAACTTCCCCAATTAAGGAAAAGCCTCTCCGAACGCGCGCTGATTCGTGCCGCGCACTATTTCCGCGAAAACGATCGGGTAGACGCCCTGCACGACGCCCTGCAAAGCAAGGACTTTGAAGCGTTTAAACAGATTGTCTGCGCCTCCGGAAATTCCTCCTTTATGTATTTGCAAAACATCTATTCCGATCGTGCTCCCACCTCCCAAGCCATCAGTCTTGCCCTCTGCAGAACGCAGGAGCTGCTTGACGGAAAGGGTGCTTGGCGCGTGCACGGCGGCGGATTCGGCGGCACCATCCAAGCCTATATGCCCAATGATCTGGTAGACGCCTATACCGCCGAAATGAACCGCCTCTTTGGTGAAGGAAGCAGCTCGGTATTGCAAATTCGCCCCTGTGGTCCTATTAGAATTAAATAGAAACAGGAGATATTATATGTATAAAAATATCATAAAAAGATTGATCGACCTTGTGCTTTCAAGTATTGGTATCCTTTTATTATCGCTGCCGATGCTGATCATTGCAATCGCCATCAAGGTTGACGATCCGGGTCCTGCACTCTTTAAGCAACGGCGGGTAGGGCAAAAGAAAAACGGGGAACTCACTTATTTTATGATCCTCAAGTTTCGCAGTATGAAAATGTCTACCCCCCACGACATACCGACGCATCTTTTGGAAAACCCCGAGCAATACATCACCCGTGTGGGGCGTTTCATCCGCAAAACCAGTCTGGATGAGCTGCCGCAGATCTATCAGGTCTTTACCGGCAAGCTTTCAGCCATCGGTCCGAGACCGGCGCTTTGGTCCCAGTACGATCTGCTTGAGGAACGGGAAAAATACGGCGCAAACGATGTAAAGCCCGGCATCACCGGCTGGGCACAGATCAACGGGCGCGATGAACTGGAGTTGGAAGAAAAAGCACGGTTCGACGGGGAATACACCGCCGCACTCAACGCCGGAAGATTCAAAGGGGTCGCAATGGATCTCAAATGCTTTTTCGGTACCATCTCCAGTGTACTGAAAGCCGAAGGGATAGTCGAAGGCGTTCACGATGAATCAGAAAAAGAAGCATCCGTAAAATAAAACAACACTTTCATAATTTGAAAGTGTTGTTATAAACGATTTATTAATTTGGGTCCCCTCCGCAAGGAGGGGACCCAAAATTTTATTCATCATACGGAGGTCTGTCTGTAGGCGGAGTGTAGGTCTCCGGATCAATAACCAGCCAAGCATTGGGCAAAAACCGCATTCCGTCCCGATCCGAGCCGCTGGGATTATTCATTACCCCGCCCTTCTCGGTATAATAGAGAACCGTGGAAGATCCTCCATCCAGATTGGCAGCGTTATACGCATCCTCCTCGATCAGCACTTCCTGCAGTTGCTTCATCGTAGCGCCAGCAGAAGTGATGGAGCGTCCGTCAATTACCACAAACAGTACAGTACCGTCCTTTCGCTGCGCGATGGCGGTACGAGGGGCAACACCCCATCCGCCGTTGCCTCGAATCTCTGTAGGTTCCCCGTTAATGATCAAAAACGGCTCAAACTCGCAGGCATCCCGCAAGTTCAGATCTTGCCACTCATCTGCATCATAGGAGCCAAGCACCAGTACATCGTCTTCATTAAACCCGATGATATTAAGCTTTTCAGCATAAGGCTCCTGCACAACGTGACCGTCCACCATTACCATACCAATGGCACGCCCGCCGTTGCCCCAACCGTTTGCATCGCCAAAGCCGCCTGCATTGATTCCCGCTACTGCTCCGTAGTCCTTGATCAAAAGAGGGATCTTCTGACCCTTGGTACCGAAGTTTTCGGGAATGCCCAGCCGTACCCAAGAGGGATCGGTGATCTCCATCACAAATCCGGTATACGAGCTGCCGTGAATCTTACGGACGGTGATCTTATTCTCCTGATCCAGTTTGGTGATGGAATCGGTATCAGTAGTATCAGTCGGGTTGATAACCTTATTCTTATCCATCACTGCCCGAATGGTTTCCTCCGAATAGAAGGTAGAGGCATAATACTGATGGGACAAAGTCGTCATCGCAGAAGTGATCAAAAGCTCGCGGAAGAAATTGATGGGTCCGTAAAGAAAGAAGAGGACCATCGCAGTCTCAGTCACCACAGCGGCGACGGTAGAAACCAGATACTTCCCCCACGGGCGATGCCACAAGGCTAAAAACCACGTACTGATATTATTGAGGATATTAGGTTTTTTCAGTTTACGTGTATGCTTTCCAGCATAACGTTTGCTTTTTCTCATATTTCACCTATTTCTCATAATGTTTCGTGTTGTTCATACCCTAAAATTATACTGTCTTTCCCCTCTTCTGTCAATTAAAATAAAAATAATTTCGAATTTGTTTAAAAATATACTTTACAAATCAAAATATCTTTGATATAATATTGAGCGTCGTTGGGATATAGCCAAGTTGGTAAGGCAAT
>JAZQAQ010000063.1:0-12887 GCA_045545255.1 Eubacteriales bacterium
AGTTTTTTTAATAAATATATAATATGTGAAAAAATGGGTATAAAAAATTGTTTTTTGTCCTTTACTTTCCGTCCTTAAATGATATAATAAAGGCACCAAGGAGGCGAACGACATGAAATATATCAATCAATTTGATTATCCTCATTACAGTTATATGACCTGCACCGATCTCGACGACGCCAAGCGGAAAGAATGGGGAAAGACCACCTCCATACGAACCTCCGGTTGCGGACTTTGCTCCGCCGTCATGGTAGCAGACCGTCTGTTGCCAAACTGTACCTTTGAATTAAAGGATGCCTTGCGGATCGCCTATGATACCAAGGCGAACCATAAGATCGGCACCGATTATAAGCGCTTTGCACCGGAATTTGCGGAGCGGTTAGGTCTCACCTATGAAGCCACCAGCGACCCCCTACGGCTCCGTGAGTGCCTCAGAACCGGCGGCGCGGCGGTGATCAACGTGAGCGGTGATCGGGAAGATCATATCGGCGTGTTCAGCCACGGCGGGCACTACATTGCTGCCATCGGCGAAGAGCCGGACGGACGCATCGCCATCCTGGATCCCTCTTATAAGCCCGGCAAGTACGAGGAAGAAGGACGCAAAGGGCTGGTGGAGATGAAAAATGAAGTCATCGCCCTATGTGACCCGGAGCTTTTGGCGGTGGATGCCAAGGAACGCACCCCGTCCTTTTATCTCTTTTGGAGAGCATAATGCAAAAGGGGCTGTAAAAAAACGCGCGTTTTTTTACAGCCTCTTTTTAAAAGAATAAAGAATAAATAAGAAATAAGAAAGTCGGTTGATTTTTGCCTTTGGGCAAAAATCAACCTTTTTTATTCTTTATTATTTCTTCTTTATTGGTTTTCCTCTTCTAACTTTTTATACGCCACCTTGCCCACCAGCGTCTTGGGCAGATCCTCCCGAAACTCCATCTCTCGGGGGCAGGCGTATTTCGCAATATAGGTCTTGCAATACTCCAGCAGCTCCTCTTTAAGGGCTTCATCGGGCTCGATCCCTTTTTTAGGTACGATATACGCCTTGACCCGATGCATCCGATAGGGATCGGGCACGCCGATGACGCAGGAAAGCTGCACCTTGGGATGGCCGTCCAGCACGTTTTCGATCTGAGAGGGATAGACGTTATAGCCGCTGGTGACGATGATCCGCTTGAGCCGCTGGCGGAAATAGATAAATCCATCCTCATCCATCATCCCAAGATCGCCGGTATGGAGCCAGCGTTCGCCGTCGGTATGGATGCGCAGAGCATCGGCAGTCTCTTCGGGATGACCCAGATATTCCAGCATCACGGTAGGTCCCTTTAAGCAGATCTCCCCCTCTTCCCCATAGGGAACCTCTTCGGTGGTGCCCACCTTGCAGATCTTATAGTCCATATCGGGATAGGGCAATCCAATGCTCCCCTCCCGCTCCTCCTGATCGGGGGTGAGGCAGCTTGCGGTGACGCACTCGGTCGTTCCGTAGCCCTCTCTGATCCGTACCGTAGCACCCCGCTCCGCCAAAAAGCGGTCCATCTTATGCTTGAGCTCCACCGATAGGCTATCGCCGCCGGAAAAGACCCCCAAAAGGCAGGAAAGATCTGCGCCGTCCAGATAGTCGGTACGGGTCACCGCCTCATAGAGGGTAGGGACGCCTGCAATATAGTTGGGCTTTTCCTTTTTGATCAGCTCCGCATATTCCTTCACGTTAAAACGGGGCACCAAAATCGAGGATGCCCCGCAGGCGAGGGCGGTATGGACGCAGACCCCCAGCCCAAAGCCGTGAAACATCGGCATAGCGGCAAGGATCCGCTTTCCCTCGATGGGATGGGCACACATCGCGGCGGTCTGATATGCCAAAGCATTAAAATTCAGATTGGAGAGCAAAATTCCCTTATTGGTGCCGGTGGTGCCGCCGGAAAAGAGGATGACTGCACCGTCTTCGGCGGCAGCATCTGCCGATTCATAGGGCTTGCCGCCCTTTAAAAAATCCTGCCAGACGATAAGGTTTTCCGTCCTTTGCAGCTTGGGAAATTTCCGCTTGATCGCCAGTCGGTAGCCCCATTTTTTGATACCGCCGAGGGCATCGTCAATATCGGTGATGATGAGGTGCTTTAAAGGGTATTCCTTTTGCACCTGCATCATTTTATCGTAGAATTGATGGATGGTGACGAGGGTGGTGCTTTTGACCTCCGAAAGGTAAAAAACGATCTCCTTTTCCGCCGAAAGAGGGTGGATCAGGCTGACCACCGCGCCCAGCTCGTTGAGGGCATAAAGGCAATAGACCGTCTGGGGTATATTGGGCATACAAAGAGTCACCCGCTCCCCCCGACGGATCCCGAGTGCCCAAAAGGCGCGGGCGGTCTCTTGGATCCGCTCCGCCAGTTCACCGTAAGAAATCCCGCTGCCCATAAAAGAAAGAGCCTCGCCCTGCGGGCACTTTTCCGCATAGCAAAGCACCGCACGGCTCATAGAGCCTTGCGGGTATTCCAGATGATGAGGGACAACGCCGTAGTGATCAAGCCAGGGTCGGTTCATAAGATGCTCCTTTGCGGTTGACAAAACATTTTAAAATTGTATAATAATTATACCTTATTTCAAGGAAAATGAATAGTAGGAAGTAAAAATATTTTCGGTGAGGTAAAATATGAAAATCAACTGGAAGCAAGTCTTGATCGATTATCTCGTGATCGCCCTCGGCACGCTGGTACTGGCGGTCAGCTTGAATATCTTTTTGGCACCCAATAAGATCTCCGGCGGTGGCGTCAGCTCCATCGGCACGGTACTGCTCCATCTTTTTAAGGTTCCCCTCTCGGTGACCAATATTGCCTTCAACCTCGTCCTTTTTGCGGCAGGCTATAAGTTCCTCGGTAAGGGTGCAGTGCTCAAGACCGCCGCAGGCATCCTCCTGCTCTCCCTCTTTCTGCAGATCACCTCTTATTTTCCCGCCTATACCGGTGACCTGATGATCGCCACCCTGCTGGGCGGCGTATTGATGGGCGCAGGAGTCGGCTTGGTGGTGCGGCAAAACGGTTCCACCGGCGGCAGTGATCTGGCGGCTTTGATCCTCCATCGGATCCTGCCCCATATCTCCGTCGCCACCTTTATCCTCTTCATCGACTGCGCCATCATCGTCGGCGCGGCCATCGTCTTTAAGAGCTTTACCGTCGCCGCCTATTCGGTGCTCTCCCTCTACCTCTCCTCCATCGTCACCGACCGCATTATGACCTTTGGTGATGAGGCAAAATCTGTCTATATCATCTCCAAGGAGCATCAAAAGATCGCCGCTGAGGTGATGGAAAAATTTGAGCGCGGTGTCACCGCGATCCATAGCGTGGGCTGCTACACCGAGACCGAGGGAATGACCCTCCTCTGCGTGGTCAGTCCCAAGGAGCTGCCCCGCCTCATTCGTACCGTTCGGGCGCAGGATCCCGCCGCCTTCATCGTTATCAACGACTCCCGCGAGGTGCTGGGCGAGGGCTTCAAGGAGGGCACATCTTACGATGCATAAAAAATGAGACCCCAGAGGGGTCTCATTTTTTATCAGCGTGTCAAAAAACTCTATTTTTTATTTTTGACACGCTGGGAAACTCTCAGCTCTGCATAAGTTCCACCAACCAAATCAAAGATTTGGGGTGTCACTTAAAAAATGTTCTCGAATTCGTCAAACCGCTCCGAAGTCGTATGTGATACTACGAGAGAGCGGTTTGGCGGATAGCAGAAAAATTTCAATTAAATTCCGCATCGCTATGCGGAATTTTTCCTTATAAAAAACATAGGGAAAGAGTACGACTCCTTCCCTATGAAAATCTTTATAAATTGGTTTCACTTCTTCCCTTTTCCCATTTTTCTGCGGTCGGGGACTTTTTTGACAGTTTCTTTTTTATGCGTCAAATTTCCAAGTATCCCAATTCGGTCTCTCTACGACTTGAGAGATCAGGTTATAATCATTGGTCAGAATACAGTCGATGCCCATTTCCAGCATTCTTTTGGTGTCCTCCACCGTCTCGCAATGGAAATAGTTACAGATGATGCCGTGTTCGTGGGCCTTATCGATCATCTCTTGATTATAAAACTCTTTAAAGAGCTGAACCTTCTGACAACCGAGGGCAATGGCGCGATCCACGATCTGCCATCTTTTTTCCACGGGACCAGCGCCCATACAACGGCGGATATCGGGAGCAAGGTCCCGAAGCTGCGCCATCACCGTATCGTTGCCGGTCATAAAATAGACGTGCTTTCTGCAATCATAGCGGTCGATCAGCCCAATGATTTTTTTCAGATGCTCCTCGGGCAAGGGGTTTTCATTATCCATCGACTTGATATGAATGTTCATAATGGTATGGCAGGCGAACTTTTTGAGGATCTCCTCAAAACGCAGGAGCTTCATACCGCGGAACTTTTCGCCCTTCTTGGCACCGAAATCAAACTTCAGCAGTTCCTCGTAGGTATAATCATATACCTTGCCGGTACCGTCGGACACCCGATCCAAGGTACTGTCGTGGATGGAGACCACCTCACCGTCCTTGGTCCACCATAGATCAAATTCGATCTCCTCCGCGCCCATAGCAACCGCCGCGCCGAAGGCGGGCAGGCTATTCTCGGGAGCTACCGTATTGAAGCCCCGATGGGCGCAAACACGGGGATAGGGCATCTGGTAGTCCGGCAGAACGATGGCACTTCCTGCGGGACGGTACTTCCAGGGGCGGCGTCCACGCTCAATATACTCATAGTGAGCGGCAAGCTCTCCGCCGAAGCCGGCGGGCTTATAGTACTTGGCGGTGGGATCGATCTCCACCGTCTCTACCCCCACCCGACTCTTCATATTCAGCAAAATCTCTCCGTTGGGGGCGACCACCATACTGCCGCCGCCGATGGTGGAAGCGGGATCCATACTCACCGAGGAGCGTACCACATACGCATTGGTATGGTACGCCAAAAATTGACCGATGATCTCCAGTGCCAGATGGGTATCGCTCCGCTGATGGGAGCAGCCGATGATGATATCCGGCTTATAACGGGCAATATGCGCAAAATTCTCGTAGAAATAAAAATCATAGCAGGTCAGAAAAGCGTACCGCAGCCCCTCAATTTCCAAAATGGTAGGCTGGGAATACTCATAGGTATATCGGCAGTCCAGCCGCCGCTTGGTCACCTCACCGGGGGTCAGATGCTGCTTATAATAATGACCTGCGGGCTGACCCTTACTGTCGAAGGCGTAGGTGGTATTACGGATGCCGTTCTCGCTGTCGTAATACCCGCTGACAAACAAGACTGCGCCGCAGCGCTTTGCTGTCTCCGCCGCCTTTTCCAAGAGGGGCTTGGTGAACTTCGCGTGGCTTTCCAGAAACTGCTCCTGACCCTTTGCCAAAGCGGGCACATCCGCCGCCTCGGGCAGGACGATCAGATCCATTGAGGGATCGCACCGATCCAGTTGCTCCAACTGCCATTGAAAAAGCCGATCGGAATCCGTATGGTCGGTGGAATACGCCGGCTGAAAAATACATACCTTCATTCTCATTCTCCTCTTATTTCTTACCCCACGATCTCGCGCAGGCAATCCAAAAAGGACTCCTCACCCAATGTATTGATCTTAAAAAGCACCGCCTGACTGCCGCCGGAGGTGACTGCCGAAAGATAGATGGGTCCTCCGTTTTGAAAGAGAGTAACGCTCAAGCTGACCCGATTGCCGCCGAAATAGCTGTATCGCTCAAAGACGCGGACGCTGCAGCGGGCACCGTCGGCATAAAAATCGCTGGTCTCCTCCAAGGAGGCAGAAAAGCTTCCATTGAGGATCCCGTCCTCGATCCGTTTTAAAAGTCCGTTGAAATCTCCGTTTACCGTGCGTTCGTATTTTGCCATTTAGAAAACGCCTCCCAACCGCAATAAAAATGCCGCCAAAAAGACGGAAACTGCCGAAAAGAGGGTGGTCCAGACCACCAGCTGACCCGCAAGAGTGGCATCCCCGCCCATCTCCTGCGCCATCGGCACCGAGGAGACCGCCACGGGAGTGGCAAATACCGCAACAAAGGCGGCGAAATGAGCACCTGTGAACTGCTCGTTAAAGAATAAAAAGGCGATCCCGATCCCCAAGAGAGGGACGATCAGCGTGCGCATCAGCGTACCGAATACGATCTCACGCCGCAAGCCCTTGATGGCAGAGAATTCAAATTCCGCGCCCAGCACCAAAAGTGCCAGCGGGGTAGCGATATTGGAAAGATAGCTCAAGACCTTAAAGAGCGGTTCGATCTGCTCCAATCGGAAGTCCACGCCCCAACGCACAAAGAAGCTGCGCACCACCAAGATCAAAAGACCCAGTGCGATGCTTTGGAGCAGCGGGTTTTTGACGATATCCGTCAGCACCTCTTTGACAGAGGTCTTTTTTCCGCCGGCGCGAAAGGCGGTCAGACTGACGACTGCCAACACATTGAACATCGAAATGCTGACTGCCGAAAGCAGCGTTGCCACCATCGCCCCCTCCGCCCCGAAAAGGGATTGGGCAAGAGGAATGCCGATGAGGGCGTAATTGGAGCGGAAGGTCGCCTGCAGCAGAGCGCCCACACTCTCCCGCTTTTTCGCCACCGCAAGGCATAAGGGGATGGAGATCAAAAAGACCGCCAGCAGTACCACTGCCACGTAAAGGATATAACCAAGGTCGATCCCGCTGAAGGTTTTGATCTTATAGATATTCAAAAACAGCATCGCCGGCAAAAAGAAACGGAAAACCAGCTTATTGCCGGATTTGATGAAGCTTTCCTTAATATATCCGGTACGTTTTAGAAGATAGCCGATGACCACCAGCAAAATGATGGGTGCCACCGCATTTACAGCAAACAGTAAAGAATCCATTATTTACACGCCACCGCATCGTCATAGAAACGATCCAGCTCTTCCTTCGTCTCAAAAGTCGCCACAAACATCTGATTGCCCATCGCCCCGGCAAGGGCATCGGGAATGCGATCCAGCATACGGATATGAGCACTGTATTTCTCTGCCAATTCTTCGTGGGAAAGGCGGAAATCTTTGCCGTCTCTGCGACCGGCAAAGGCACAGTACGCCCGCTCACCCACCGGCATTCTGCTCTCGCCGAAGGCGATCATATCTGCCCAGATCTTATAGACGTTGGTGGAATTGGCAAAGTTGATCATATCGGGGGTAAAGCCGCCGCAGGGACGCATATTGACCTCCAGCGCGATCACATCGCCCTTTTTGCCCAATCCATCCTGATCTTGGGTCAGGCGGAAAAATTCAAAATGGACGAACCGACTCTTGACGCCAAAGCTCTGCACAGTGGCTCTGCCCGCCTTGCGGGTATCCTCCGGCAACTCCTTGACGATATAATAGCAGCTATTATCCTGATTATTGACGATATCCATAATGGAATCGGGGGTAACGTTGCCGGTCTCAAAGATGGGATTGCCCTCGCCGTCGATGATGGCGTCATAGGAATTGACCTCCGCGTGGACAAATTCCTCCATAATATAAGGAACCTCCTTGGGATAGCTCTCAAAGAAAGAGACCAACTCCTCATCGCAGGTCAATTTATAGGTGGCAGCGGCACCGACGCCGTTATCCGGCTTGACAACAACGGGATAGCCCACTTTTTTAATAAAGCTGCGGCAGCCCTGCAGGGTCTTGACCATATAATACCGCGCGACGGGGATCCCCGCCTTGGTATAAAACGCCTTCATCTTGGACTTATGCTTGATCCGCTCCATATCGGCAGACTGAAATCCGCTTTGGATATTGAAATCCGTACGAAGGCGGGCGTCCTGCTCCAGCCAATACTCATTATTAGACTCCAGCCAATCAATTCGTCCGTGCTTAAAAGTGAAATAGGCAACTGCGCGATAAACCTCGTCGTAGTTTTCCAGACTGCCCACCTTATAATACTCGTTCAGGCTCTCCTTCAATTCGGGCTTCAGTTCCTCATAGGGCTGATCGCCGATGCCGAGAATGTTCATTCCGTTATTCTTCAGTTCTCTGCAAAACATCCAATAGTTCGTCGGAAAATTGGGGGAAATAAAAATAATGTTCTTCATATTACTCTCTTTTCTATGTATTATTTTTCCAAAAGCTTGGGGACGAAATATTCTACCTGCTTATGCCACCAAGGCCAATCGTGGTTCACATCCTCACCCCAGATATCTACCCAGATCTGAATTCCTTTTTCTTCGAAAAGTTTCTTTAATCGGAAGGTGGTATGAGGCTCTTCCCAAGCACCCGTACCCACGCAGATGATGCCCCGATTGCGGTTGTATTTATCAACAAAAGGATGATCGGCAGGGAAATTCTCCATATAGTGAACCGGAGAATTTTGATATACCACCCCATCCATATGATCGCCAAAGCCGTATTCTGCATTATAGATGCCGCTCAATGCCAGCATTCCGGTAATCTGATCGGGGAACCGCAAAAAGAGATTGACGGCGTGGGTCGCACCCAAGCTGCAGCCAAAGACGGTAACGCCCTTTCTGCCGCACCGCTCCTCCAGCATCGGCACCGCCTCCTCCACCAGATAACGCATCCACGCTTCGTGCAGGTTCGCCCGATCCGCGGCAGGGTGATCCCGATCGGACCAAGTCTCCTTATCGATGGTATCAATGGCAAGGACCGTCACCTCCCCGCTCTCCAGCCAGCCTCCCCAGGTATCGGTCATATGGAAGCCTTCAAAATCGAAATATCTGCCGTCCTGACAGGGAATAAAAAGCACCGGCATTCCGCCGCGTCCGTAAAATTTACATTCCATCTCCCGCCCCAAGGCTTGAGAATAGGTCTTGATATATTGGGTCTCCATCGGTTTCTCCTTTAGTTATTTTTTTAATGATAGCATAAAACCCTGTGAAATGCAATAAAGGGGATACAAAAATAGCTCCAAACACAAAGAACGCAAAATAGAAAAGAAGAAAATTTACATACTTTATCATTTATTGTTTTTTCTTTATTCTTTAAAAAAGGAACTGTAAAAGAATTTACAGCTGCTTTGATATTTTAGTTGTTTCCAAAATTAATCTTAATGCCGCCGTCTCCGTCGGAGGAGGGGGTAGGCAGATAAGGAATCAGCTCCTGCGCCATCTGATAGATGGGCATCGACTGAACATAGACCTTTCCCGGTCCGGTGATGCGGGTATTGAAAAGACCCTCACCGCCGAAAAAGATATTCTTCGCGCCCTTGACCGTCTCGATATCCATCGTGCAGCTCTCGGTCATCGCGGCAAGATAGCCGGTGTCCAAAATAATGCTCTCCCCTGCCGCCAGCGTATATTCTTTGCAATGACCGTCGATCTCGATAAAGACCAGCCCCTCGCCTGCGATCCGCTGCATAATGAAGCCCTCGCCTCCGAAAAAGCCGCCGCCCAGTCTTTTTTGGAAATAGACCGAGAGATCCAGCCCCTTTTCCATCGCAAGAAAGCCCCGCTTCTGGACGATGATGCCGTTGCCGGGTGTCACCTGATAGGGGATGATGGAGCCGGGGAATTTGGAGGCAAAAGCGATCATACCGCTGCCACCGATGGGGGTATAGTCATTGAGAAAGATGGACTCTCCCGCGAAAAGTCTGCCGATGGCTTTTTTAAAGCCGCCGCCCGCATTGGTATCCATCTGCATATTAGGGCTCATCCAGCTCATAGAGCCGCCCTCCGTGCAAAGAGTCTGACCCGCCTCGGGGTAGCAGATGACAACGGGCAGATGACCGCCCTCAATTTCGTATTTCAGCATCGAATATTCCTCCTTATAAGGTGTTTAACCAAGCCTCAATAATATCAGCCGTCAGATCGTAGCCGTCAGCAGTGAGATGCTGACCGTCCCGATAAAAGCTGCCTGCAAAATCGTTTTCCTCCGCCGTCTTTTCCGGGTCATACATCCAGGGCAGGCAGGGATTGAGATAGCAGCCGTCCCAAAGATCCAGATAGGGAATTCCCCATTTTTCGCATAGCTCCATCGCCGCTTCGAAGTAGGTATAGCGGCGGGCACGGCTTTCAGGCGTTACGCCCATTTTATGGGCGATGATAAACGCGATCTTTTTTCCTTTCCAAAGGCGGGTGGCGCGGTAAAAGATACTCTCCAATGCACCGCAGAAGGTGTCCCGATCATAGTCGCCGGAGAAGTCCTCCGCATCCACCTTACCGAAGCGATCCTTCAAAAGGTCAGCATCGTTGCTGCCGCCCTCCAGAATGATATAATCGGCGTCGGGGAGCTCTGCTGCCATCCCATCCAGCGTGGCGGAGACGGAATGGGGGGGCACATTGCCCTTCATTCGGGTGTTTTCGGTAACAGTTCCGCCGCCGACGGCGTAATTCTTATAGGTCATCCCGTTGCGGGCGGCGATCCGCCCTGCCCAGGCGTCCAGTTCCTTGGTGTCGTTTCCTTTTTTACCGGCGCAGATGGAGTCTCCGTTCCAGATGATAGTCTTACCTTGCAGTTTATTCATCCCATTGCCTCCTTCTGCTGCTATTATATTATTTTTTTATGGGTTTGTAAATCTTTTTTTGATGTAGTCGGCAACCCGCCCCATCCCATTTTCCGAGCAAAAAGCGTGATATCTGCATTCTCCGGCATCATTTCCTCCTCCAAGCCCTTCACACCCTCGGCAATGACCTCAGGCCCGATGCCGTCACCGGCGATAACTGCAATTTTATGGGTATTCATTGATAACTTTTTCCTATAACAAAAAAGACCTCCGAAGAGGTCTTTTTAAAGAATCACGGTTTCTCCGACATTTGGAATGATAAGAGTCGGATCTCCCTTGGTAACGGTTTCCACTGCCTCCCAAAGGCTATAGGGGTCATTGGTGCGGTCGGGCAGGTGCAGCAGCACGATCTTTTCTGCGCCCCAGCTTTTGACCAGCCGCCAGGCAGACTCGGTGATGGCAAAGGCATAGGTGATGACCGCCACATCGGGGTTCGGAAGCCCCTCCAGCCGTTTCCAGCTCATCGGAGAGGCGTCGCCGGTAAACCACAAGGTTTTACTCCCCTCTATAATAAAGCCGGCGTGGGCAATATCCATTTTGCCCAGATGACGGGTGGGTGCACCCGCAATCTTGACGCTCCCCACCTGCCCTGAAAGAGAACTCTCAGGCTCGAAAACGGGCCTGAGAGTTGCTTTTTGATAGGCTTTGGCATAAGATTCATCGTAATGATCCTCGTGCCGATGGGTGAACGCCAACGCATCGGGGAACTGCTCCGTCAACCGACGGCGCAGTTCCTTCGGGACAGGCAGATAGGGCGGGAGCTCCCCGCAGACGCCGTCCAGCAGGATGGAGACTCCATCCTGCTCCAGCAAAATGCCGGCGTTGCACGTTCTTAAGATCTTCATTATACGCCCTGCTTTGCGCGGCGGAAGGCTTCAGCCTCGGTGCAGCCATTCTCAGCGATATGACCGGGCAGGGGAACCAGCTTCTCGTGGATAGCATCCAAGATCCAGCCTGCCTGGGGGAAGAAGAACTCGTCAAACTCGAAGGGCGGGGTGATCCAGTTGCGGGCACCCACAACAACGGGAGGTGCATCCAGATCGTCGAAGCAAAGCTCGGTGAGGTTCTGGGCAACGTCGTTCATAAAGGAGCCGCGGGCGCAGGCATCGGATACCAGCACCACTCTGCCGGTCTTACGAACGGACTCAACCAGCTTGGTATAATCCAAGGGTACGAGGGAGTGCAGGTTGATAACGTCTGCCTCCATACCGTACTTCTCGCTCAGCTCTTTGGCTGCATCCATTGCACGGTAGAGTGCGGCACCCAAGGTGATGATGGTAACGTCCTTACCGTCACGAACCTTATTGACATCGCCGAAGGCGATCTCATAACGCTCGGCGGGAACGCCGCCTTCGTGGAACTGCTCGCCCACGTCGTAGATTCTCTGGCTCTCAAAGAAGACGACGGGGTCAGTACGCTTCAGCGCGCTCTCCAACAGACCCTTTGCCTCCCAAGGAGTAGCGGGGAAGCAGACCTTCAGGCCGGGGATATGGGCGCAGAGTGCAGTCCAGTCCTGGCTATGCTGCGCACCGTACTTGGAGCCGACGGATACACGCAGCACCACGGGCATCTTCAGGATGCCTGCAGACATTGCCTGCCACTTGGACATCTGGTTGAAGATCTCGTCGCCGGCGCAGCCGATAAAGTCGGCATACATCAGCTCGACCAGCGCACGACCGCCGGACAGAGCGTAACCGACAGCGGTACCGACGATGGCGCCCTCTGCCAGAGGAGAGTTAAAGAGACGGCTATGGGGAAGAGCATCCATCATACCGCGATAGACGGCGAAAGCACCGCCCCAGTCACGGCAGTCCTCACCGTAAGCGATGAGGGTGGGATCCTCGTAGAAACGATCGTAGATAACCTCGGACAGAGCGTCACGCAGGTTATACATCTTCATCTTGGAGACGGGCTTGCCCTTTTCGTCCACAACGTTGCGGATCTTGCTCTTGATCTTCTTATAGCCCTCGGCCTCTTCCTTGGGAACAGTGAACTCGGGCTCGCGATCGTCGAACTTCTCCACGATCTCATTGGAATACATCAGACGCTCGACCACTGCGGGATCCTTCTTGAAATCGCAGTAGGGGCTGATTTCGGGATCGGCGGCGGCCTTGCAGATCATCGTCATCCGCTCGGAGGTCTCCTTCAGGATGGCGTCTACCTCTTCCTGAGTCATTACGCCGGCTTCGATCAGCTTGGCGGGATAGGTCAAGAGCCGATCGACTTCCTTCCAGGCATCCATCTCTTCCTTGGTGCGGTATGCATTCTGGTCGGAGACGGAGTGACCGGAATAACGGTAGGTAACGGTCTCCATCATCACAGGACCCTGACCGCTGCGCAAGAGCTCCAGCTTACGCTCCATCGGGTCGATGACTGCCAGAGGATTATAGCCGTCCACAGTCTCGGCGTGGAACTGGGTGGGGCTGAC
>JAZQAQ010000064.1:0-4334 GCA_045545255.1 Eubacteriales bacterium
ATGGGCAAGGTCTACCGCTATCTGGGAATGACCGTCGGCCTGATCATCAACGGACTGGAGCCGGAGGAGAAAAAGGTCGCCTACGCGGCAGACATCACCTACGGTACCAATAACGAATTCGGTTTTGACTATCTGCGCGATAATATGGCACTCTATAAGCAGAATCTGGTGCAGAGAGGGCACGCCTTTGCCATCGTGGACGAGGTGGACTCCATCCTCATCGACGAAGCCCGTACTCCCCTGATCATCAGCGGGCAGGGTGCCAACTCCACCGAGATGTATAAGTTGGCGGATAATTTCGTCAAGACCCTCAAGCCCTTCAAGGTCATCCGTACCGACGATAAGGCAGACTACGACGCTTATGCCAAAATGGAATATCAGGAAGTTTTGATGGGGCATTACCTCACCAAGGAGCAGCACGAAGTCCTCAAGACCGCCGATTACCTCATCGAGGAGAAAAGCAAGCACGTCACCCTCACCGCCAACGGTATCGCCAAGGCGGAGCAATTCTTCCATCTGGAAAATTACGGCGACCCCGCCAATATGGAGGTCAGCCATCATATCAACCAAGCAATGCGCGCCCGCGGGCTGATGCATCGGGATATCGACTATGTGGTCAAAGAAGGTCAGGTACTGATCGTAGACGAATTTACCGGTCGTATTATGTACGGACGGCGGTATAATCAAGGTCTCCATCAGGCCATCGAAGCCAAGGAAAACGTGACGGTGGAAAAGGAGAGCAAGACCCTTGCCTCCATCACCCTGCAGAACTATTTCCGTCTCTACGGCAAGCTCTCCGGTATGACCGGTACCGCCTTGACCGAGGAAGATGAATTCCGAGGCATCTATGCTCTGGACGTGGTGGAGATCCCCACCAACCGTCCCAATATCCGTATCGACCATTCAGACATCGTCTTTAAGTCCGAGCAGGGCAAGTTCCTCAACGTACTCAAGCAGATCGAGGAATGCCACGCCAAGGGCCAGCCGGTGCTGGTGGGTACCATCTCCATCGAGAAGAGTGAGCATTTGAGCACCCTTCTGCGAAAAAAAGGCATCCCCCATCACGTTTTGAACGCCAAGCACCACGAAAAGGAGGCCTCCATCATTGCCCAGGCAGGTAAATTCGGCGCAGTGACCATCGCCACCAATATGGCGGGACGCGGTACCGATATTATGCTGGGCGGTAATGCGGAATTTCTCGCCAAAGAGGATCTGCGCAAAAAGGGCTACGAGGAGGAGGTCATCAGCGAAGCCACCGGCTATGCCGAGACCGACGACGAGACCATTCTGGAGGCGCGGAAATTCTATCAGGAAACCCTCTCTGCTCATAAAGAAGCCATTAAGGACGAAGCCGAGCGGGTCAAAGCCGCAGGCGGTCTCTTTATTCTGGGCACCGAGCGGCACGAAAGCCGCCGTATTGATAACCAGCTCCGCGGTCGTGCCGCCCGTCAGGGTGACCCCGGTGCTACCCGTTTCTACCTCTCTCTGGAGGACGATCTGATGCGTCTCTTCGGCGGGGAGCGGGTGCATACGATGATGAGCACGCTACGGATGCCGGAGGATCTGCCCATCGAGGCAAAGCTGCTGACCGGCGTTATCGAAAAGAGCCAGGAGCGGGTGGAAAGCGCAAACTTCGCCCGCAGAAAGCACGTTCTGGAATACGATGACGTAATGAATAAGCAGCGCGAGCTGATCTATGAGCAGCGTCGGCAGGTATTGGACGATGCCAACCTCAAGGAGACCGTCCTTAAGATGATGGACGACTTCATTGACGCAGAGGTTACCCGCACTCTGGCAGGCGAGGATACCACCCTTTGGGATTTCGATACCCTCCACCAAGAGCTGGACGGGATGATCACCGCCCCCGAAGATCTGCACTATACCGCAGAAGAACTGATGAAACTGGATCCTGCAGACGTTGCAGAAGAATTGAAGGAAAAGGGAAGGGCAGCCTATGCCGCCAAGGAGGCGGAACTGGGAGAAGAAACGATGCGCGAAGCCGAGCGTGTCATCCTGCTCCGCAGCGTAGACCATAATTGGATGGAGCATATCGACAATATGGACGATCTGCGCCAGGGCATCGGGCTGGAAGCCTACGGTCAGCGCAATCCGGTGGTGGAATTTAAGTTCCAAAGCTACGATATCTTTGATGCGATGATCGAGACCATCAAGGAAAATACCGTCCGCGGCATCTTCTCCCTGCGGCTGCGCAAGGAAGAGGAGGTCAAGCGCGTGGCAGTGGCAAAGGAGACCGGCACCAGCAGCGGCGGCGACGGCACCACCCCCAAAAAAGCCCCCGAAAAGGTGGGTAAAAAGGTGGGCCCCAACGATCCCTGTCCCTGCGGCAGCGGTAAAAAATACAAAAAATGCTGCGGCAACCCGGCAAGAAATAATCAGTAACAAAAAATCGCCTGAAAGCAACTTGCTTTCAGGCGATTTTAATATGATAATCATTGTAAAATTGTTCCATATGTTGAATTTCACAAACATTATCAAATTATTTAAAACATCATTGACACATATGGTTGTATGTGCTATGTTAAAAATATACAACAGATTTAAAATGTTTCTAATGGTCTTCTTATTTTTCTTGACTGCAATTAGTTTTAAAAGGAGGATCGAACATTGAAGAGAATACTACATCTTTTTTTACCGATATTGTTGATCACTCTGTTGCTTTTCCCCTCTTGCAAGCCCGCCAAGCAGGTCTTATCTTCCCATAACTCCGAAGTCTTACTTTCTGATCCTATCTTTTTCGGCAGCCCGGAACTGGTGGTACGAGTGACTGTAAAAAATATTGCAGATGAATATTTTACCAATCCGGACGGCGAGGATAAAACCAACGCCCACATTACACTCTATGATTTAGAGATCTCCGAAACCTTGAAAGGAACCCTGCAAAACAGTGAACTGCAAATCAAGATTTTCAACGGAGAGGGAATGTCGAAAGAGCTTTACCTTTATGGCGAAGATGATCGGTATATTTTAGAGGAAAAAGAAGAAACCTTTTCTTTGGAGCCGGGAAAGGAATATATTTTAGGTCTTGTATCTCTTGACCCCACCAAATTCAATTGCTACGGAGACCCCGGCGGATACGTCATTCTTTTTGGCAAAACCTGGACCTTCATCGAGGGCGAAGACGGCTCATACGAAAACTTAGATCACGGCGTAAACCATAAAAAGATAGCGCTTTCTGAACTAAAAGAAAAACTCGAAGAACACGAAGAATAACAATAAAGCAATGCCATAAAAAATGCTGCGGCAACCCGGCAAGAAATAATCAGTAACAAAAAAGTAAATTAGGAGGATAGAAATAATGAAAAGTAAATTGTTCGTTCTTCTCTTATGTATTTTAATCTGTTTTTCCGCCTGCAGTAAAAGCGGGATCAAAGCGGGGAAACCGCTCTCTTTTGATGGGCTTGAGGTATATTCCGGCGGGTCTGCCAACTATATGCCCTATGATAGCCTCAAATCCATTAAAAAGGATTACCGTTTAGATCAGACCGTTGTTTTTCGCGGTAAGAAAGCAGGACTCAGTACCCCCATCCAAGAATACAATA
The DNA here is from genome assembly GCA_045545255.1 of Eubacteriales bacterium. Taxonomy (GTDB): domain Bacteria; phylum Bacillota; class Clostridia; order Oscillospirales; family QAKW01; genus QAKW01. Next base: position 3,561 of record JAZQAQ010000064.1, read on the forward strand.
AGGACGGGTCAAAAGGACTCTCCTACTGCGAGACCGACCTGCAGGTCCTCGAGGTTTTCTACGGCGACATTCAGGTCAATGATATTATCTCTCATCAAGAGTGGATCAGCGTTGTCAATCAAGACGGAATCGTCTATTTGCAAAGCACCGACGCCACACCGCCCATTGCAGAAAACGAAGAATATATCTTCATCCTCTCAAAAAACGCCGAGAAAAACAGAAGCGGTAAGGATTTTTACGGCACCTACAGTCTGCACCATTCCTACCACAAGCTCGCCGATTACGAGACTTTTAAAGCAAAGGTGCAAAACGGCACGGCAACGATGCGGGAAAGGTTCGGCTATGAGGTCCTGAACTATTATTACCTGAATCAGCCGGATACCGCAATTGATCTTCATCTGGAAGCATCAAAATATGTGGACGGATTGAGCGAAAATGCCACAGAAGAGGAGATCCTCCAATCACTTCCAAACGAACAAAAAATACTATTCAACAAAATGATCGAGCGATACGGAACCAAGTAGGTATCAGCAACAAAGACCGCCCCAGAAGAGTACTGATTTCGTTGAGAGAACCCCGAAGGCGTCCAATGGGGTCCCCGGCAAAACAAAGTTTTGTTGGGGGAAAGGAAAAAGGAATGATATAAGCGGAAGTTTCTAATACTTTAGAAACGGAGCGGTTTTCATTTCTTTTTCCGCACGCCGAGCGGTTCTATCGACGGAAAGCACAAAAAAAGAGATCCCTTGACGGGGTCTCATTTTTTTTGCCTTTTTC
>JAZQAQ010000065.1:0-8920 GCA_045545255.1 Eubacteriales bacterium
ATTCAATCCGGTTCCCCCGTAGATAGCTTCGTTACCCCCGAGGCTTGGGAGATGCCGGGCTATGATGCCCCCGTTGTTATGGCGGCAGGAGCCTTCGTTATGGGCGCGTCCATCGAGCTTTCGGCAGACGGTCCTATGAAGCCGCCCTATACTGCTTTTATGCAGGGCGGTCTGACCTTTGAAAGCGGAAGACTGGGCATTATGCGTGCCTTTGAGGAGATGAACAAATGATCGATCTGCATATACACACCACCGCCTCCGACGGCAAGCATAGCGTCGCTGAGGTTCTTCAAATGTGTGAAGATGCAAAACTGGATCTGATTTCCATCACCGACCACTGGACGATGCTTGGCTATGATGAATTAAAAGACCCCGCGGTACGCAGCCTCTTTTCGGGCAAGATCCTCACGGGTTGCGAGTTCACCGCCCACTATGAGGGTCAAGCTATTGAGATTTTAGGCTACGGCGTGGATCCGGAGGATGCCGGAGAATACCTTGCCCAATTCCCCCCTTTGATCCAAAAATGGGAGCTGGAGCTGGAAGAGCTGATTCGGCAGTATCATAAAATGGGCTTCCGTTTTGATGAAGCAAAGATCCGCAGCATCTTCGAAGCAGACAAGCGCATCGGTGCACGCGGAGTGATGTTTGACGAGCTTATTTTGTATCCCGAAAACGTAGCCCGCTTTACTGACCCCGCTTCCATCGAGAACTGCAGCATCTTCACCCGCAAGGAAGTCAACAACAAAAAGAGCCCTTATTTTCTGCATAACGGCTGGTTCAGCCCCCCTGCAAATGAAGTCTGCGACTTTATTCACAGCATCGGCGGAACGGCGATCCTTGCCCATCCTGCCGCTTATGACAAAGAGGTTTATGAGTCCATTGAAGACATCATCCGCTTTGCCAAGCCCGACGGGCTGGAGGCCTGGTACATTGGGCATACCCCCGAGCAGCGGGAGCATCTCCTTTCCCTTTGCAAAAAATATGATCTTCTGTACAGCGGCGGCAGTGATTTCCACGGCGCCGCCCGTGCCGCAAAAGGATATCGCATCGGATTGCCCCAATTGGCAGATATCTATCCCTTGAAGGAGATTATGGGCTGGATCGAGCCTTTGAGGAAGCTTTAATGATTGATTTACATATGCACACCGTCTGCTCTGACGGACAATACTCCCCCGCCGAAGTGCTGAAAAAGTGCCAAGAGGCGCAGCTTGACCTGATCTCCATCACCGATCATTTTTCCATCGCTGCCTACGACGAGATCAAAGTACCCGAAATCAGAGCACTTTTTTCGGGAAAGATTCTTGTGGGCTGTGAGTTTCCTGCCCAATTCAAAGGGCAGACAGTGGAGGTTTTGGGCTACGGCTTTGACCCCGAGGACGCAAGGGAATACCTTTCCCAATATCCTTCTTTGAGGGATTTGGGAATCGAGGAAAAAGAAAATCAGCTTCGGCAATACAAAGGACGGGGCTTTATTACGGAGAAAGCACTCACCCGAGAGAACTACCCCACCAATGTTATTCTCTGGGAAGAGCTTAATCGCCACCCTGAAAACCGAGCGCGATATCTGAACCCCCAATCGGCAGAATCGTCCCAAAACTTTTTCCGCAAGGAGATGGGCGACTACAGAAGCCCCTTTTTCTTTGATTCAAGCCGTCATTTTCCACCCGTTGAGGAAGTGGTTAAATTCATCCGTTCGGCGGGAGGAATTGCCATTTTAGCCCATCCCCTCACCTATTCCGATGCAATTTGCGAGGAATTGGAGGAGCTGATCGAAAACGCCAAGCCCGACGGACTGGAGGTATGGTACGCCCCTTACGAGGAAAAACAACGCCAACGTCTGACGGATCTTTGCCAAAAATACAATCTCATTTTCAGTGGTGGCAGTGATTTTCACAATGATCGCCGTATCGCTTGGGGAAACATCATCGGTATGCCGCAGTTTGACAGTATTTTTCCGACGGAAACCATTTTAAAGTGGGTTCAAAACTACAAATTAATATAAAAAATCCCGAGGCTTTGCCTCGGGATTTCAATTATTATAAGGTTTTTTCGTCCAGATGCAGGATCCAATCCACCATTTCATCCTTTTGAACCTCGGTCAACTCTTCAGCGAAGGCGCGGAACTTGGCGATCCGCTGTTCCTCAGTCATACCGTTTGGCTCGGAGCCTAAAGGATACTTGCTGTACATCGAGAGGATGGTACCGTCATTCAACTCCACCTCCACAATACTGTGATTGGGAGAGATGGCGTTATGGCCATCCAGCCCGTTATCAGGGATGACGGTGATCTTCTTGGAGAAGTCTACGTACTCCTTGGGAGCCTTACGATCGGACCAGCGGTAATGCTTCAACTCCACATTACCGTCCAAAAAGACACAGGTAACGGTATACTGCAAGGAAAACTGACCGCCGTAGCAGATATCGGTATCCTCGTTGAAAGGAGTATTGACATACATTCCGGTGGTCTGCTGATAGATACGGATGGACTTGATATCCTCTGCCTTAACGCCGTGCTCATTGCGCAGAGCCAGCGCGGCGGAAATCGCACCGTGGGTCTTACGGCAGCAGGGCCAGGGCTTGAAGTACATATCCATACACATATACTCTTTGCCGAGACCGCAGGTATAATAACGGCTGGAGATCGCTTGATTATCGTCCAATTCGGGACCGGGATAGCCCAGCATAGCAAGCTCGGCGGCCTCTACAGAGGCACGGCTGATCAAGCCGTAGGGCATCACATTATAAGTATGACCCGAATTCTTATTGCCGTGGCAGGGCATCATATAGGGAGACTTTTTGGTCATAACGGCAGGACCCATCAAGGCAGAGTAAGCCAGTGCGGCGTGGGTTTGGGTAGCATCGGCCCCCATCAATTTTGCAGCAACGGCAGCACCGGAATAGCAATCTGCCACAAAGTTTTTATGGGACGGGTTGCGCATACGGGCGGCAGCCTCAATACCGAGCACTACCGCAAGCAGAATATCCTTACCGGAAGCGTGGACCTGCTGACCGACAGCCAGCGCAACGGCAACCACTGTTCTGCCCGGGTGATAAGCACCACCCAGCATACCGCTATTATTCAAGCCGTCGTTGGCATCGTGGGTCTGCGCGTGGACAGCATTCAAAAATGCCGCACCGGAGGCATCGGTGGTCAGCTCCATACCGACAGGACGAACAATGCCGGGGACCTTTGCCATATGTTCCCAGGAAATGTCGTACATTTTACGGGTCTGATAGCCCGCCAGCATACAAGCCACCGCATCCATCACGATATGCTTGGCTCTTATCACCACCTCGGCAGGAAGATCCTCGAATTTTGCGTTCGCAATATATTCCGCCATATCCTGACCGATAAATTTGGGCGTATGGCGATTATGACTCAATTCCATCATTTCATTAAAACTCCTTGAATTTTTCTACAAAGGCTTTCGTATTTGCTTCAGTCTTACCGGGGGCAAATACCGCAGAGCCGGCTACGAACACATTGGCACCCGCCTGAGCCGCCACAGAGACATTCTCCAGATTGATGCCGCCATCCACCTCAATATGGTAATTAAGTCCAAGTTCCTCGCGCATAGCGCGGAAAGCAGAGACCTTGGGCATCATATCTGCCATAAACTTCTGACCGCCAAAGCCGGGTTCAACCGTCATCACCAAGACAAGGTCGCAAAGATGCAGATAGGGCTTCAATTCTTCAGCAGAGGTCTTGGGTTTAACAGAGACTGCAAAAAGCTTACCGGCCGCGTGCACTTCCTCGGCGATCTCTTCCAGCTTTTCAGTCGCCTCAATATGAACGCAGAGCAGATCTGCACCGGCAGCAAGGAAATCCTTGACATAACGCTCGGGACGATCGATCATCAGATGAACATCAAAAAATGCATCACTGACCGCACGCAGACTCTTAATAACGCAAGGACCGATGGACATATTGGGTACAAACTGCCCGTCCATCACGTCAATATGCAACCATTCCGCGCCGCCATTGACGGCAACATCGGTATCCTCCTTCAGCTTGGAAAAATCAGCAGAGAGAATTGAGGGTGAAAGGATATACTTCATTTTATGTACCTCCGTTTTAAATCAGAAATAAAAAAGCACCGCGATAGCGGTGCTTTATTTTTAGTCTTCCAGCTGCTGCACCAATTCGATCAGAGCCGTTACTGCGGCCTCTTCATCCGCACCGTCTGCAATGATGGTGATATCGGTGCCCTTGATGATCCCCAAAGACAAAATGCCCAGCAGGCTCTTGGCATTGATACGGCGAGTGCCGATCTCCACCCAGATAGAGCACTTGAATTCATTTGCCTTCTGAATAAAGAAGGTAGCGGGACGGGCGTGAAGACCCACGCTGTTGGTAACCGTTACGGTTTTAGAAAACATAGGAGAACCCCCTGAATTTTAATTTTGTTAGTAATATATTAACGGAAATTTCAGCTTTCGTCAAGATGTTGGGTACACTTTTGTATGTTTCACTAAATCGTCGATTTATCCCGGTTTATTTTTAGTGATTTTACTTCTTTTTAACCGATTTCAGGAGAGATTTCAGCTCTTTAGAGCCTGTAAGCCAAAGAATCAGCGCGTAGACTAAAAGACCTGCCAGCAGACCTGCAACCACCCCGATGAGCGTCCCAAAAGTGCCGCCAATTGCCTTTTCTATTATTATACGCAGTTCTCTTGCAGTTATGAACAATCCCATTGAACCGACGATATCCAGACCGATTCCCATTATCAGTCCGCGACTGAAAACACCGGGCGTTACACGGGCAGTAAAGATCAGCAGCAATACCGCCATCACCACGGCAGCGGTGACGGTACCCAATGCCAGCCCGTACACACCGAGTCGGCGAACGGCCAAAATGGAGATTCCCAGATTGACTCCAACGCCGATAAAGGCGGAAACCACGGGCAGCTTGACCTTTTGCATCGAATAAAAATATTTATTAAGGATCTCCTGATAGGAATAAAAGATCATTGCGCAGCAATATAGAGCCAGTAGCAGCCCTACTCGGTTCGTATCCTCTGCAGTAAAGCTCCCGCGCTGATACAAAAGACGGATCAATGCTTTACTATTGCCACCGATAAACGCCATAACGGGCAGCACAATGGCGGAGACAGAGCCCAGCATATTGCCGCAGATCTCCTTCGCGCCTTCAGTATCGTTACGCGCAAAGCAACGGCTCATTTCCGGGAAAAAGAGATTAGTCAAGCAGTACGAAAAGATGCCGGAGACAATGAAATACGCCTGATACGCATAATTGACCGACGAGAGCACTCCCTCCTCCAGGGAGGAGCCGATATTGGTGGAAATCAATTGATTAATGGGCTGCGCCAGTGCCGCCACAAAAAGAGGAAGCGTCAGAGCAAGTACACGGCGAATATCCGGCGAGCGCAGGTCGAAAGTAAATGAATAATGAAATCTCTTTTTATAAAGATACGGGATCAAAAAGAAAAATTGGGCAAGCCAACCAAAGGTAAAGGCGACCCCCAAACCATAGATGCCGAAATGACGGTCCAATACCAAAAAGTAAACCACCATAACCACATTGGAAACGAGGGAGATCAGGGCGGGACCTGTGAATTCGCCGTAGGACTGCAGGATCCCCACAAATACATAAACACCCGCCGCTATAAAGACAACGGGCATAATAATGCGAATCAGCACCACAGCATATCCAAGCGCCTCGCCTGAAAGCCCGCTTGCCACCAATTTCAATGCCGCTTTCGGAAAGAGCATTCCCAATGCGGCGATGAAGGAGGCGATCAAAGCAACGATATTAAAGAAATTACTGCCGAATCGGTCGGTCTCCTCACGGGTGCAATTAGTCAGCTTATCGTTAAAGACCGGCACAAAGGCAGATACAATGGCCGCGCTCAAGGTGATATCAAAAAGATTAAGCGGCAGAGAGCTTGCTGCATTAAAGGCATCCGTCATAGCGCCGACGCCGTAATTATTCGCCAGAAGCATATTCCGCACCATCCCCAAAACCTTGGAAAGCAGCACCGATAACACCAGAATCAGATAGGTTCCGACCGCTCCTCTTTTTTTCATCCTTTTTCACCTCTTTTTTCACAAAATGCGACTTTTTTCACACACTGAAAAATGACATAATTTTGTTTTCATAATTTTATGACATTGGGTTTATCAACATTATCAACAGATTTTTGAACAGACAAACCTTGCATTTCTGCGGTTTTTTACAGTTTCAACAAGGTTTTGAACAGTCAAAATCCCTTGGGCTGTGGAATAATTTGGTTAACATAATTGATTTTCGATGGAGTACGCCGAAAGCGCATTTAAATCCAAATCAGCGGTATATCCCGCCTGAAATTCATAGTATCCTTGTGCGCCGACCATTGCGCCGTTATCCCCGCAAAGAGAGAGGGGCGGCATATAAAGAACCTGATTCGCATCCTTCCCTGCCATCAGTTTTTCACGCAACATAGAGTTGGCACTGACGCCACCTGCGATGACCAGTGTTTTCTGCCCGTATTCGCGGGCGCAATTCAGAAAATTCTCTGCTAAAATACCGGTGATCGCATCGCTATAGGAGGCGCAGATATCGGGAATGCAAAGGGTCTCCCCTTTTTGCTTCGCGTTATGGACATAATTGACGATTGCCGTCTTTACACCCGAAAAGCTAAAGTCATACGGAGCATCCTTGAAGTGAACACGGGGGAATTTAATGGCGTTGCGATCGCCTTCCTTTGCCACCTTATCCATATGGACGCCACCGGGATACGGCAGACCTAAAACGCGCGCACCCTTATCAAAGGCCTCGCCTGCGGCATCGTCTCTGGTACGACCCAAAATCTTATAGTCTGTATAATCCTTCACCAGCACGATATGAGAATGACCGCCGCTGACCACCATTGCCATAAAGGGCGGCTTCAGTTCGGGATACGCCAGATAATTAGCCGCCACGTGCGCACGAATATGGTGCACGGGGATCAAGGGCAGATTGCGGGCGTATGCATAGCCCTTGGCAAAATTCAGCCCCACCAGCAATGCACCGATCAAGCCCGGTGCGGCGGTGACTGCTACCGCATCCAGTTCGTCCTCGGTGAGACCGCTTTGATGGATGCATTCCTCCGTCAGTTGAGAAATCTTCTCAATATGATAGCGGGATGCAATCTCGGGGACGACCCCACCGTAAATACTATGGATATCAATTTGGGAGAACACCACATTGGAAACGATCTCCCTGCCGTCCCGCACGATGGCAACCGCCGTCTCGTCGCAGGAGCTTTCAAAACAAAGAATATTCACGCGGAAACCTCCAAAAGATAGACCAGCCCATCCTCGGTGGGCTGCTGATAGTAGTTTCGGCGGACACCGATCTGCCGAAACCCGAATTTTTCATAAAGACCGCGGGCGGCGATATTGGAGGTGCGCACCTCCAAAAAAAGGCTTGAGCCGCCGTTGGCTCGAAAGGCATCAAGCATCGCCTCTAAAAGAGCGCCTGCAATGCCTTTTCGTTGCATCGAGGGATCGACACCTATGGTCAGGATATCTCCCTGCTCAAAGCTTTGCTGCAGGCCGCAGCATCCTAAAAAAGTATCCCCTTCATATGCCGCAAAAAAGAGGCGGTTGGGATCATCCAGAGAGGTATAAAAATCCTCCTCCGTCCAGTACTCCTCCGAAAAGAGCAGACGATCCAACGCCGCGGCAGCAGGCACATCAGCGGGCAGCATTTTACTTACAGTCATACCAGCTATCCCCCCTGGCGACCTCCGCCAGCATTGCCACCTTCAGTTCGGCAGCACCCTCCATCTCCTTTTGCAGCAGCTCCGCCGCACGATCTGCATCGGCGCGGGAGGCTTCGATGATCAATTCATCGTGGACCTGCAAGATCAGATGAGCGTCCAGCTTTTCGCGCCGAAGAGCCTGATAGACACGCACCATTGCGATCTTAATAATATCGGCAGCCGTACCCTGAATAGGCGTATTAAGAGCCACCCGCTCACCAAAGGAGCGTTGAATAAAATTAGAGGACTTCAACTCAGGCAGATAGCGGCGACGGGCAAAAAGGGTGGTGACATATCCGTCTTTTTTCGCCTGCTCCACGATCCCGCTCATATACGCCTTGACCCCGCTGTATTTTTCCAGATACTGATCAATATATGCCTTGGCTTCCTTTTTGGTTACGCCGATATCACCGGCGAGAGAAAAATCAGAGATGCCGTATACGATACCGAAGTTCACCGCCTTTGCGTGACGCCGCATCTCGGGCGTGACCATAAAAGCGGGCACGCCAAATACCGTGGCGGCAGTGACGGTATGGATATCCTCATTCTCACGGAAGGCGCGAATCATCGTAGCATCACCTGCGATATGCGCCAGCACCCGCAGTTCGATCTGGGAATAGTCTGCATCCAGCAGCAAATGATCTGCATCCTTTGCAACGAACATCCGCCTGAGCTCACGACCCAAAGCATCCCGCACGGGGATATTCTGCAGATTCGGTTCAGAGGAGCTGATCCGCCCCGTCTGGGTAATGGTCTGGTTATAAGTGGTCCGAATCCGACCGTCCGCGCAGATCAGCTTGAGCATTCCCTCTCCATAGGTGGAGCGGAGCTTGGCATACTTGCGATACTCCAGTATCTTTGCGACGATGGGCTCATCCTTCAGTTTTTCCAGCACTTCTGCATTGGTGGAATAACCCGTCTTGGTCTTTTTTCCACCCTTTAGTCCCATCTTCCCGAAGAGGATCTCTCCAAGCTGACGGGGAGAATTCAAGTTAAACTCCTCCCCTGCCAATTCGATGATTTCCTTTTCCAAAGCGGCAATATGATCGCCCAACTCATCGGTATAAGCGGCAAGGCGGTCACGCTCCACACTAAAGCCACGCGCCTCCATATCCGCCAGCACGACGGTCAGAGGGAACTCCACCTCATAGAGCAGTTTTTCCTGTCCGTTTTC
>JAZQAQ010000066.1:0-3253 GCA_045545255.1 Eubacteriales bacterium
AGTAACGCCCATTTTCCATCGCCGTTCAAATCACAAACCATCGGCTTCAAAGATTCGGAAGCAACTGCTCCGTCTGCACGAAAAGAACTATACAACACCTGACAACTGTCGCCGTTTGCATAGGCAATGAAGCAATATGCACCGTTTTCGTCCGCCGAATCACAGTTACAAGCCTTAAAGATTGTTTCTTGACCACCATCGCCGTCCATATCACATACCCAGGTATCGGTTATCATAGCCACAGCATTTTCCATTTTATTTAACTTTAGCTGCTGCTCTGTGAGATTTATCAAGGTTTTATCAGCCATTTTTTGATTAGATGCAGTATATTCCGTGTGAACAGGATTTAAAAATAAAGGCCAGTTCCCGTTGGTTGCAAAGCATTTTTCCTTTACAATATTTTCGTATTTTTTTGACCCATTTAATTCCATTTTCTTTAAATCATAAAGATAAAACGGTTCTTCCCAACTCTTTTCAAAAGCATCAGCGAGTTCATAGTACCAATAGGTGCCATTTTCTATCTTCTGGACACCATCAATCGAAAATGAAAGCGGAAAATATTTTTCTCCTCGATACACTACTATTTTCTCTCCGCTATTATCAAAATCATCGTTAGGGACATCGACGGGGTCCTCCCCCTTTTTTCCACATCCGCAAAGTAATAATGCTCCAATAAGTAAAATAGTTAAAAATCTTTTCATTATAACGATCACCTCTCCACCCCATATATATTGCAGAGAGTATCGATATATGCAAAAACGCTGCAGAATTTTATTCTGCAGCGTTTTATCTATTATATCTCGGAATTAATACATTCCGCCGCCCATCTGATTCATTGCGGCATTCGCAACTGCTTCAGCGGCGTGATCACGAATATCGGCAACAAGGCTTTCGGTAGTCAGCACCATAGCTGCCACACTGGCTGCATTCTGCAGAGCACTGCGGGTAACCTTGGCAGGATCAACGATGCCGGCTTCCAGCATATCGCAGTATTCTTCCTTAAACGCATCAAAGCCATAGTTCACATCGCCATTCTTACGGATATTCTCCAGAATGACAGAGCCTTCCAAACCGCTATTTGCAGCAATCTGACGAACCGGCTCTTCCAAAGCCTTCAGAACGATCTGCACGCCGGTCTTTTCATCACCAACAGTTTCGTCCAAGAGCTTTGCAGCAATATCAATAGCCTTAATATAGGCAGTACCGCCGCCGGCAACGATACCCTCTTCAACAGCCGCTTTGGTAGCAGCCAGTGCATCGTCCACACGCAGCTTCTTTTCGTTCATTTCAGTCTCGGTAGCAGCACCAACCTTGATAACTGCAACACCGCCGGACAGCTTTGCAAGCCGCTCTTCCAGCTTCTCTTTTTCATAAGTGGAAGTAGTAATGGCGATCTGACTCTGAATCTGCTCAATGCGAGCCTTGATATTTTCAGCCTCTCCTGCACCGCCGACAATGATGGTCTTTTCCTTCTGGACCTTGATCTGGGTTGCACGACCAAGCATATCGATGGAAGCAGTCTTCAGATCCAAGCCAAGCTCTTCGCTGATGACCTGACCGCCGGTCAAAATTGCGATATCCTGCAGCATCTCCTTGCGGCTATCACCAAAACCGGGGGCTTTAACAGCAACGCAGGAGAAGGTACCGCGCAGCTTATTGACGATCAAGGTAGCCAAAGCTTCGCCTTCAATATCTTCAGCGATAATGACCAGCTTCTTACCCGCCTGAACAATCTGCTCCAATACGGGAAGGATCTCCTGAATATTGCTGATCTTCTTATCGGTGATCAGCAAGAAAGCATCGTCAACGACGGCTTCCATCTTATCACTATCAGTCACCATATAAGGGGTGATATAGCCGCGATCAAACTGCATACCTTCAACAACATCACAGCTGGTCTCTGCAGTCTTGGACTTCTCTACAGTGATAACACCGTTGGTAGTCACCTTTTCCATCGCCTCCGCAATCAGGTCACCGACCTTCTCATCAGCGGAGGAGACGGTAGCAACACGGGCAATATCCTTGCTACCGGTGATCTTCTGGGAATTCTTATGAATGGTTTCAACTACGCAGTCCACAGCCTTCTGAATACCCTTACGGATAACCATCGGGTTTGCACCTGCTGCCACGTTCTTCATACCCTCGCGGATCAGTGCCTGCGCCAGCAGGGTTGCAGTAGTGGTACCGTCACCGGCAATGTCATTGGTCTTGGTGGAAACTTCCTTCACCAGCTGAGCACCCATATTCTCAAAGGGATCTTCCAATTCGATGTCCTTTGCGATGGTCACACCATCATTGGTGATCAGCGGAGTACCAAACTTCTGATCCAACACAACGTTTCTGCCCTTGGGACCAAGGGTGATCTTCACGGTATCGGCCAATTTATCGACACCGCGCTGCAGGGACTTTCTGGCTTCTTCGCCATACTGAATTTGCTTTGCCATAAATCTATTCTCCTTAACTTATTCTTCAACCAACGCCAAAATATCGCTTTGACGAGCAATCAAAAATTCTTCACCGTCGATCTTAATTTCAGTGGTGCCGTATTTACGCAGTACAACACGGTCCCCTGCTTTTACGACCATTTCAACCTTATTGCCATCCACATATCCGCCGGGCCCTACAGCCAATACTTGGGCGATCTGGGGCTTTTCCTGGGCAGCAGCAGTCAGAATGATACCGCTTTTGGTGGTCTCCTCTGCTTCTTCCATTTTAATGACAACCTGGTCAAATAAAGGTTTCAATTTCATCATAAATTCCTCCAATAGAGATTTTAGCACTCTCGTTTGCCGAGTGCTAAATATAGTTTAGCACACTTTTATAGAAATGCAAGCATTTTTTGAAAATTTTTACATTTCCTTAATCTTTATGAGAGGATAAGATAATAAAATGAAAAAACTTGAATTTTATCTTGACAACGCGTCTAAAATAGTTTATAATCCTATCGTTGCCGGCGGCATGGTTATAATATGGTGGACGTAGTTCAGTTGGTTAGAGCGCCAGATTGTGGCTCTGGAGGTCGTGGGTTCGAATCCCACCGCCCACCCCACTTTTTCTTTTATAAAGAAAGAGTCCCCCGGTATTTTGGGATATAGCCAAGTCGGTAAGGCAACGGACTTTGACTCCGTCATTCGCTGGTCCGAATCCAGCCATCCCAGCCATATAACGCTGGATCGCTGAAACGATTCAGCGTTATATTTTAACTATTAGAAGGCGTAGCTCAGCTGGTTAGAGTACCTGCTTGACATGCAGG
>JAZQAQ010000067.1:0-16704 GCA_045545255.1 Eubacteriales bacterium
TATCGATCAAAGCCTGCAGGTTGGTACCGCCGCCGGAGACCAATACCGCGATCTTCGTCTTTTTCATAGGCTTATACCAAGATCATCTTTTCATCGGATTCCACGATGGAACCAATGATGTAAGCGTCCTCACCGTTTGCCTTGAGGATCTCAATCGCACGTTCTGCATCCTCGGGTGCAACAACGACGCTCATACCGACACCCATATTGAAGGTATTATACATATCACGCTCGGGGATATTGCCGACCTTTGCCAAGAGTTCAAAGATAGGCAGCACACGAACCGCGCTCTTTTCGATCTTTGCACCCAATCCATCGGGGATACTTCTGGGGATATTCTCATAGAAGCCGCCGCCGGTGATATGAGATACGCCCTTGACCTTCACCTCTTCAAAGAGAGCAACCATAGGTTTAACATAGATTTTGGTAGGAGTCAGCAGGGTCTCGCCGATGGATTTACCGCCCAGCTCAGCAACGGGAGATTTGATATCCGCTTTCTCCACGTCAAATACCTTACGAACCAAAGAGAAGCCGTTGGAATGGACACCGCTGGAGGGCAGTGCAATCACAACATCACCGGGCTTCATAGACTTATTATCCAGTACCTTCTCCTCGTCCACGATACCCACGGCAAAACCTGCCAGATCGTACTCATCCACAGGATAGAAGCCGGGCATCTCGGCAGTCTCGCCGCCGATCAGAGCAGCACCGCTTTGCACACAGCCTTCCGCAACGCCGGAAACGATGGCGGCAATCTTTTCGGGATAGTTCTTTCCGCATGCGATATAGTCCAGGAAGAAAAGGGGCTTTGCGCCGCAGCAAATAACATCGTTGACACACATTGCAACGCAGTCGATGCCGACGGTATCGTGCTTATCCATCAAAAACGCCATCTTGAGCTTAGTGCCGACGCCATCGGTACCGCTGACAAGCACAGGCTTTTTCATACCGGCAATGTCCGGCACAAAAAGACCGCCGAATCCGCCGATATCAATATTGGCACCGGCAGTCTGGGTACGCTTGACGTGGCTCTTCATCAGTTCCACTGCTTTATAGCCGGCAGTGATATCCACACCGGCTGCTGCATAGCTTTCAGATTTTGAGTTATTCATCGTTTTTATTCCTTTCCGTTCCAGCAATAGGTGCACAGTTCACATTCCGGCAACCCGATCGCCTTAATTGTATTTTCCAGGGATTGATACTCCAAAGAGCCAAACCCAAATCTTTTACAAAGGGTAAAGCGGAGATTTTTGCCACGCTCCGTCTTTCCGTCGATATACTCATCGATATATCGGAAGCCCTCCTCCCCTTCCAGCTCCATAATCACCTGACGGGCAATAAGGTCCATCTCATTGTTAGAGCGGGAGAAGGTATGATACTTACATTGAAACATAATAGGCGGGCAAGCGGAGCGCATATGCACTTCCTTTGCCCCGTTTTCATAAAGGAAATCCACCGTTTCCTTGATCTGAGTGCCTCGCACAATGGAGTCATCCACGATCAGAATCCGTTTCCCATCGATCAGTTCGGGAACGGGAATCTGCTTCATTTTTGCCACCCGACTGCGCTCACGCTGACGGTTGGGAATAAAGCTCCGTGCCCAAGTAGGGGTATATTTGATGTACGCTCTGGCAAAGGGGGTTCCGCTTGCATTGGCATACCCGATGGCGTGAGGTGTGCCGGAGTCCGGCATTCCCACAACATAGTCGATATCCTGCGCAATACCCGCCTCTTTATCATTTTCCGCCATCAAAGCGCCGTTGCGGTAACGCATCACCTCAACATTTACACCCTCGTAGCTCGAGGTAGGGTATCCATAATAGCTCCAAAGAAAGGCGCAGACCTTTTTCTTCTTTTCCGCAGGCACAAGGCAGGTCATTCTATCAGCGGTCAGCTCCACTACTTCGCCGGGGCCAAGCTCCTTTTCCACTGCAAAGTCCAGTTTCATAGCGGCAAAGGATTCAAAGGTAACGCAATAACCGTCCTCATTTTTTCCGATGATCACCGGCAGACGACCCTGCTTATCACGGGCAGCGATGATGGTCCCATCGTCCCGCAGGAGAAGGATGGATACCGTCCCCTCCACGATTTCCTGCGCATAACGGATCCCATCACCGATGTTATCTTTATGGCAGATAAGGGATGCCACCAACTCATTGGAATTGACCTTGCCGCCGGTCATCGCATCGAAATGACCGAATTCACGATTGAGGTGCTGCGCAATCAAAGACTCCGCATTACGGACAATGCCCACCGTGCAGATGGCAAAGGTGCCCATCTTTGAGCGAATCAGCAAAGGCTGCGGCTCAAAATCACTGATACAACCGATGGCGGAAGTACCGTGCATCTCATCAAAGATCCCCTCGAACTTCGTACGAAAGGGAGAATTCTCAATGCTATGGATGGAGCGTTGCAGACCGATTTCCGCATCATATGCCGCAAGCCCTGCGCGGCGAGTTCCCAAATGGGAATGATAGTCTACTCCGAAAAACACGTCGGCCAGACATTCCTTTTTTGAAACGATTCCGAAAAAGCCTCCCATGGGTCCTCCTTACTGATTAAACTGCTCCGCGATCTTACGATCCTTTTCCAAAACGCCTTGCGCATCCGCTGCACGCTTTGCATCCAGTTTTTCGGCAAGGGATTGATCCTCCACCGCAAGGATCTGAATAGACAGCAAAGCGGCATTGACTGCACCATCAATAGCAACCGTCGCCACCGGAATTCCGGAGGGCATCTGTACGGTCGCCAAAAGCGCGTCTATGCCGCCGATATTCTGCTTGGATTGGATGGGGATACCGATGACGGGCAGGGTGGTATTTGCCGCCACTGCGCCCGCAAGATGCGCTGCCATTCCGGCCGCACAAATAATTGCACCAAACCCATTCTTTCGGGCATTGATGCTGAATTCCCGCGCTTCCACAGGTGTTCTGTGGGCAGAGAAAACGTGTACCTCAAAGGGTACGCCAAATGCTTTGAGGGTATCAACAGACTTCTGCACGATCGGCAGATCGCTATCGCTCCCCATCATTACTGCAACTTTTTTCATCGTCTTATCCTCCTATAAATTTAAAAAAGGCGCACGACTCCCAAAAAGAGAGGTGCGCCCAGACGGTCGGCTCAGAAAGTTCTTTGTTTCATTGTGGTGCTCCACATAACCCGTCAGTCGCAAAGAACCCCTAAATTACATATTGATTATAGCACGCCACCCCCCTTTTTGTCAACGAAATGAAAGCCGTATTTTTAAAATTGTCTATTCTTCATTGAAACAGTGCAGGACATCGGGATTTGTTTGTCGGTTTAACTAAATAACGAAAAACAATTTGCTGTAATTATATTGACATCTAAAATTATAGTGATATAATATATAAATCAAATAATTATATTATAGGAGGGCCTATGTTAAGTATTACCAGAAAAAACCGCGACATTTCCAAGTATTTCTACGATCATCAAGAGGACGTTGCTCTTTGCTTTGAGAAGTTCGAAGCCTTCTTCGAGCTGCTTTTCAAGGACGGCACGACCAAAGAGGAATTAGAATCTGCCAAGGTCTGCGTTGAGAACGCCGAAGGCGCCGCTGATAAAGAGCTGCGTCACGTTGTTGACGCTATGAGCGGTTCCTTCCTGCCCGCTACCCGCAAGACTCTGATCAAGCTGGTTCAGAGCACCGATGAGATCGCCAACATCTGCGAAGAGGTTGTACGTCAGGTTGTGCTGGAGAAGATCAATCTCCCCGCCACCCTGCGTCCCGATATTCTCAAGATCATCGCTATTACCGAGGGCCAGCTGGAGCTTCTCATCAAAGCAATCGACAAGCTTCTCAACGACTACAAAGCTCTGGATAAGAACAGAAAGATTCTGGACGATATCCGTCAGGAAGAAACCCGCATCGATGCTATCGAAGCAATGCTTCACGCACGCATCTTTGATCTGGATCTCTCCCTCACCGAAAAGATCTACTACAAAGATCTCTTGGAGAAGATCTGCGACATTTCCGATACCATCGAAGATATTTCCGATCAGATCCAGGTTCTGCTGGTAGAGAGAGAGGGTTAATTAAAAAATGATGTATCTCTTATTGGCAGCCGGTATTTTTATGGGCTGGTCTTTGGGTACTAACGATGCAGCAAATGCATTTGGTACTGCAGTATCCACCGGCGTCGTCAAATACCGAACTGCTACCATTATTATTGCCCTCTTGGTCGTAGTCGGCGCTTTCTTAATGGGATCCGGCAATATGGAGAGCGTCAACAGCCTCGCCATCAATAATGCGGTTATCCCCTCTTCCGATCAAGCTTCCGAACTGATCAAGGGCGGCACAACCAATCTGGCGTTGACTTCCGCCATCAAGGCATTTATCATCTTTGCCTGTGCCGGTGCCACCGTATTCCTGATGTCTTATCTGAAGTTCCCTGTATCTGCGAACCAGTCCATCACCGGTGCGATCATCGGTTGGGGTATCTTCCACGCAAACTACAGCGATCCCGCAGTTATGAGCGGCAACCTGAAGCAGATCGGTAAATTTGCCTCCACTTGGTTGCTTTGTCCCTTGGGCGCTGCGATTATTTCTTTTATTATTGTTAAGGTTTGTCAGAAAATCCTGATCCCCAAGCTTTCTTCCCTTTCCCATTATGATGCAATGATCAAGGTTGGCTACCTCATCGCAGGTGCCTATGCATCTTTCAGTATAGGTATGAATAGTTCCGCCAACGTTACCTCTCTTTATTACGGCGAGGTCGTCGAAGGAATTTCCACCAATCTTTTGACCGATGCACGCTTAACCTGCACCATTGGCGGTCTCGCGATCGCACTGGGCGTCCTGACCTACTCCAAGAAGGTTATGATGACCGTCGGCGAGAGCATCGCACCTTTGACCCAAATTGAAGGCTTTCTGGTCATCATCGCAATGGCAACCACCATCGTTCTCTTGGGCAACATTATGATGATCCCCGTATCCACCTCTCAGGCCGTCGTTGGCGCTGTAGTCGGTGCGGGTCTGACCAAGAGTATCAAGTGCGTAAACTTCGGCGTATTCAAGAACATTGCAATCGCGTGGGTTTCTTCCCCGTTGATGGCAGGTGTTCTTACATACCTGGTAGCTCTGGCTACTCAGAAGTGGCTGTAAGCTAAATTTAAATTTTGCGCCGCTCCGGTAATGGAGCGGCGCTTTTCTTTTTTAATATCATCTTTATGCGGTATGCAACTCCGAGTTGCCGATATTTAACCGATGGTTGAACAAAAAAACGTACAATCTCTTCATATATATAATGTGCTTCATACGTTTTAGCCGGCATACAATTCGCCTCTGGACTAAAAAACAGAACGCCAGAAACCATAATGGTTTCGAGCGTTTTTTCATTGGTGAAAGTACAAGGTTATCTCTTGGAGAACTTAAGTGACACTCTAAAAATACCGAGCTTTAAGCGACGGATTTTTAGATAGTGGAACTTATGCAGAGCTGGGGTGCACGGCGTGCAATCCGCCCTTGGCGTATTGCATTGCTGATGCCCCCACTCGCTCGCCGTTTACACGGCAACCGCTCGGGGTTGGCAAAAGGCTGCACGCCGTAAAAGAAAAGAGCACCCACACAAGCGGGTGCTCGAAATATAGTCTGTTATCTCTTGCAGAACTGGGGTGCACGGCGTGCAGCCTTCAAACCGTACTTCTTTCTCTCCTTCATTCTGGGGTCGCGGGTTACAAAACCGGCCTTCTTCAGAACGCTCTTGAGGGTCTCATCAGACTCGATCAGGGCACGAGTAATGCCGTGACGGATTGCGCCGGCCTGACCGCTTACGCCGCCACCGACTACATTGACGATTACGTCAAACTTACCCATCGTGCCGGTCAGCTCCATAGGCTGACGAACCAGCATACGCAGGGTCTCCAGACCGAAATACTCCACCATAGCTCTGCCGTTGATGGCTACATTGGCGCTGCCGGGAAACAGGCGGACTCTGGCAACAGAAGACTTTCTTCTGCCGGTGCCATAGAAATAATTTTCGTTGTTATACATGGTTTACAGTCCTCCTTACTTCTCGAATACTTCGGGCTTCTGAGCGCCCAGATTATGCTCCTCGCCGGAGAATACTCTCAGACGGGTCATAGCAGCATCAGCGATCTTATTCTTGGGCAGCATACCCTTAACAGCCAGCTCCACGATCTTCTCGGGGTTGGAATCCATCAGACGCTTATAGCTGATCTCCTTCAGACCGCCGATATGGCCGGTATGATAACGGTAGTACTTTTTGTTGAGCTTATCGCCGGTCAGAACAACCTTTGCAGCGTTCAGAACGATTACACAGTCACCGCCATCAACATGGGGGGTGTAGTCGGGGCGATGCTTACCCATCAGGATCATAGCGATCTGAGTAGAAACGCGACCCAGAGGCTTATCAGCAGCATCAACAATGTACCACTTGCGGTTTACTTGCTCTTGCTTTTTCATAAAAGTAGACATCGTTTTTCTTCCTCCATTTAATTTTCTTTTAATTGCCAAGTTATTATAATACACCGCATCCATATTGTCAACTACTTTTTTCAAAAAATATTAACTGCAGTTTATTTTCTTTCATTATCTCATTTTTACTCCGTTTTTCTCGAAATTACTCACTTTCTATTTACAAAAAAGATTTGCTTTTTTTCGTAAAACTATTTAAAATGTAGTAAAAAATCGAAGGGATACTGAACTATGCAGCAAATATCCGGTTATCTCCGCCGCGCGGTGGATGATTTTAATATGATTGCGCCCGGGGAAAACATCGCCGTTGCTCTATCGGGGGGGAAAGACTCGATGCTGATGCTTCACGGGCTTTGCCATCTCTCCCGCTATCATCCCGCCAAGTTTTCCGTCACCGCCATCTTCATTGATCTGGGCTTTGATAACATTGATATTCCCACGATGAAGGAGACCTGCGAAAAGCTGAATATTCCGCTGGTGATCCGCAAGACGGATATTGCGCCGCTGGTCTTTGACATCCGCAACGAAAGCAACCCCTGTGCCCTCTGCGCAAAGATGCGGCGGGGTGCCATCCACGACGCCGCCATTGAAGCCGGTTGCCGCACCATCGCCCTGGGGCATCATCGGGATGACGCCATTGAAACCTTGGCAATGAATCTCATTTACGAAGGGCGGATCGGCTGCTTTCAGCCCGTAACCTATCTGGATCGCAAGGATGTACGCGCCATTCGGCCGATGATCTATCTAACCGAACGGCAGATCGCAAACACGGTGGAACGCTTAAATATCCCCATCATCAAAAACCCCTGCCCGATGGATCACGCTTCGGTACGCAAGGAAACCAAGGACCTTTTAAAGCTGGGCGAGGAAAAATTCCCCGGACTTTCAGAGCGGCTTTTTGGAGCCATTGTCCGCAGTGATCTCGCGGGCTGGAAAAGGGATTGACAAAGATTATACCTTATAATATAATGTAAGAATGTGCAAAACACACTAAAGGAGATAGATGTATGAAAGAACTGGAGAAGGTATATAATCCTCAGGAATTTGAGGATCGGATATACGATTTCTGGCTGAAGGGTCGCTATTTTCATTCCGAGCCGGATGAAACCAAAGAGCCCTTCACCATCGTCATTCCCCCGCCGAACGTAACGGGGCAGTTGCATATGGGTCACGCTCTGGACGAGACCCTGCAGGATATCCTCATCCGTTATAAGCGGATGCAGGGCTTCAACGCCCTTTGGGTACCCGGCACCGACCACGCAGGTATTGCCACCCAGATTAAGGTAGAGGAGGTCCTCCGCAAGGAAGAGGGTCTGACTCGCTATGACCTGGGACGCGAAAAGTTTCTGGAGCGGGTATGGGACTGGAAAAAGATGTACGGCGACCGTATTATCAATCAGCTGAAAAAGCTGGGTTCCTCCTGCGACTGGGAGCGCGAACGCTTTACGATGGACGAAGGCTGCTCCAAAGCGGTTAAGGAAGTATTTGTAAACCTTTACGAAAAGGGTCTGATCTATAAGGGAAACCGCATCATCAACTGGTGCCCCAACTGTACTACCGCCCTCTCTGATGCAGAGGTCGTTTACGAAGAGCAGCCCGGTCATTTCTGGCATATCCGCTATCCGGTCAAGGACAGCGACGAGTATGTCACCATTGCCACTACCCGTCCCGAGACCCTCTTGGGTGACTCTGCAGTAGCAGTACATCCCGAAGACGAGCGGTACACGCATCTGGTGGGCAAAATGCTGATCCTGCCTCTGGTGGGACGCGAGATCCCCGTGGTTGCCGATGAATACGTAGACAAAGAATTTGGTACCGGCTGCGTGAAGATCACCCCCTGCCACGACCCCAACGACTTTGAGGTGGGCAAGCGGCATAATCTGGAAGAGATCCTCATTATGGACGGCAATGCCAAGATCAATGCCAACGGCGGCAAGTACGAAGGGATGGACCGCTATGAAGCCCGCAAGCAGATCGTCAAGGATCTGGAAGAGGGCGGCTTCCTCGTGAAGATCGAGGACCACACCCATAACGTAGGTGCTTGCTATCGCTGCGGCTGCACGGTAGAGCCTATGGCATCCAGCCAATGGTTTGTGAAGATGCAGCCTCTGGCTGATAAGTCCATCAAGGCAGTCAAAGGCGGCGAGACCCAGTTCGTACCCGAGCGGTTCAGCAAGACCTACCTCCACTGGATGGAGAACGTCCACGATTGGTGCATCTCCCGTCAGCTTTGGTGGGGTCATCGGATCCCTGCATACTATTGCGACGCCTGCGGTGAGATGGTCGTTTCCAAGGAAGACGTCCACACCTGCCCCAAGTGCGGTGCACCTATGCGCCAGGAAGAGGATGTACTGGATACCTGGTTCTCCTCTGCCCTCTGGCCCTTCTCCACTCTCGGTTGGCCCGAAAAGACCCCCGAGCTGGACTACTACTACCCCACCAGCACTCTGGTGACCGGCTACGATATCATCTTCTTCTGGGTTGCCAGAATGATCTTCTCCGGTCTGGAGCAGATGGGAGAAGCACCCTCTAACCACGTTCTGATCCACGGAGTTGTGCCGGACAGCCAAGCTCGCAAGATGAGCAAATCTCTGGGCAACGGTATTGATCCTCTGGAGGTCATCAAGGAGTTCGGTGCCGATGCACTGCGCTTCACCCTTGCCACCGGCAATGCGCCCGGAAACGATATGCGCTATTATCCCGAGCGGGTAGAGTCTTCCCGTAACTTTGCCAATAAGGTATGGAATGCCGCTCGCTTCATTCTGATGAATCTCAAGGAAGAGGATCTGACCTTTAATACAGAAAACCTCAAGCCCGAGGATGAATGGATCCTGACCCGATATAACGAAGTCGTTCGGGATGTTACCGAGAATCTGGATAAATTCGAGATCGGTCTGGCTCTGCAGAAGGTTTACGACTTCATTTGGGATCTCTTCTGCGACTGGTATATCGAGCTGGTCAAGCCCCGTCTCTATGCAGGCGGCGAAGAAAGCGCTTCTGCGCAAAAGGTCCTGCTCTACGTATTCTCCGGTGCTTTGAAGATGCTGCATCCCTTTATGCCCTTCATCACCGAGGAGATCTGGCAGGCTCTGCCTGTGGAAGAGGAAGCCATTATGGTTGCCAAATTCCCCGTCTATGATCCCGCCCTCGCTTTCAATCATGGCGCAGATAAGATGGAACACATTATGGAGACCATTAAGGCGATCCGTAATCGCAGAGCCGAGATGAATGTTCCCCATTCCAGAAAAGCATCCCTCTATATTGAAACTCCTCACGCCGAGTGGTTTGAAGGCGCAGAAAGCTTCTATCAGAAGTTGGCAAGCGCAGATCAGGTCTATCTCAACCAGACCGCGCCCGAAGGAACGGTCAAACTGGTTTGTAACGGTGCAAGCCTTTACATTCCCTTCGCCGAGCTGGTGGATATTGAAGGTGAAATCGCCAGACTTTCCAAGGAATTGGAAAAGGCAAAAGGCGAGCTGGCACGCGTGGAAGGCAAGCTGAGCAATCAGGGCTTCATCGCCAAGGCTCCTGCCGCTCTGGTAGAGGCAGAAACCGCCAAGAAGGAAAAATTCCTGGCACTCATCGCCGACCTGACCAAGAGTATTGAGGAAATGAAAAACAGATGATGACATATAGCCAAGCTATGAACTTTATCCACGACCGCAAGGCACACAGTGCCAAGCCCGGTCTGCATCGTATCACGGCTTTGCTGGAGCGACTGGGCAACCCTCAAAAGGGGTTGCCCTTCCTCCATATTGCCGGTACAAACGGAAAAGGCAGTACCGCTACGATGCTGGCGGCGGTTTTGCGGGAGGCGGGCTACAAAACAGGTCTCTTCACCTCCCCTTTTATCTATGATTTCAGAGAACGATTCGTTGTGAACGGAGAGATGATCTCCAAGGAGACCCTTGCACGATTGACTAAGCAGGTGCAGACCGCCGCAGACGGAATGGAACTGACGGAATTTGAAATTGTCACCGCCATCGGTATGCTCTTTTTCAAAGAAGAAAACTGCGACATCACGGTGCTTGAAGTAGGGCTGGGCGGCAGATTTGATGCCACCAACGCCATCGAAAGCCCTTGGGCTTCTGTCATTTGTTCCATCTCATTGGATCACACGGAGTTTTTAGGAGATACCGTCGAAAAAATCGCCTTTGAAAAAGCCGGTATTATTAAAGAAGGCTGTCCCGTTGTTCTCTACAACAGAAACCCCGAAGAGGCGGTGGAGGTGATCCGCCGTCGCTGCACGGAACTAAATTCGCCGCTGACCATCGGAGCGCAAGCAGAAGTCCTCGCATCTGACGCCGAGGGCAATCGTTTCATCTATAAAGGACGTGAATACACCGTCTCTTTGAAGGGGCCGCATCAGGTAGGCAATGCCATCACCGTTATTGAAGCCTTGGAAATGCTGAAAAATGCAGGCAAAATCGCCTACAGCGAGGAACAACTGAAAGCAGGACTGCAGAAGGCTTATATCCCCTCGCGGCTGGAGTGCATCTGCAAAGAGCCGTATATCTTCGTAGACGGCGGACATAACCGTGAGGGCATCGATGCTCTGCTGCGTGCGATGGATACGATGGAAGAGCTGAAGGATCCCGTCATTATCTTTGCGATGATGAAGGATAAACCATATCAATATGCGGTTCGCCAGTTGGCTTCCCGCGCGAAAGCATTTTTGACGGTACAGCCTCCGATGCCTCGCGCGATGACCGCCTTTGATCTGAAAAATATGGCAGACCTTTTCTGCGATGATTGCACCGCCTGCGTAAGCTACGAGCAGGCAGCAAGGCTGGCAAAAGAGAAATGCGACAAGGCAATTTTGGTCTCCGGCTCCCTTTATATGACCGGAGACGTAGCAAAAGAACTGAAAAATTTATTTTAACAGCAAAATTCGACAAAATATAAAATGACCTTTTGATACAATTTCAAAAGGTCATTTATTTTTTTGGAGGTTTTTATGAATGTGACATTTCAGGAAAATTTCAACGAGCTTGAGGTCAAGCTTAACGGCGAAATTGATCACCACTGTGCCCGAGGACTATCGGACAGCATTGATTTTAAGATCAAGCGCCACCGCCCTTCCCTACTGATTTTAGATTTCGGTGGAGTCAGTTTTATGGACAGCTCCGGTCTGGCGGTCGTGATGGGACGCCGACGGCTGATGAACAGTATGGACGGCAAGGTAGAGCTTCGCCACCTCAACGGCGGAGCAAAAAAAGTCTTTGAGATGGCGCAGATCTCAAGATATGTCAACGTAAAGGAGGATGAAGAATGAAAGCAATCAATCAAATGCGGATCGCATTTCTTTCCCGATCCGCCAACGAAGGCTTTGCACGAATCACAGTCGCTGCATTTGCGGCACAGCTTGATCCCACAGTAGAGGAGATCAGCGAAATCAAAACCGCTATCAGTGAAGCCGTTACCAACTGCATCGTACACGGTTACGGTGATCGTTTGGGTACCATCACCATTCAAGGGCGACTTTATGAAAACGGAAGACTTGTGCTGACCGTCAAGGATCGCGGGCGCGGCATTGACGATATTTCGCAAGCGATGGAGCCGCTTTTTACCACAGGCGACGAAGCAGAACGCAGCGGAATGGGCTTTACCATTATGGAGACCTTTATGGATAAAATCAAGGTGACCTCCAAGCCGGGGATTGGAACCACCGTCACCCTGACCAAATACATACGCTCCAAAATATAATGCCGCTTTTAAAAGACCGCCTGGTTGAGGACAACCTTGGGCTTGTGCGGATGGCGGTACAGCGATATCGGGGATTTGGAGTAGAGGACGAGGATCTGATGCAGATCGGATCCATCGGACTTATCAAAGCGGCACGAGACTTTGACGCGGAAAAGCAGGTGCAATTTTCCACCTATGCCGTCACCAAGATCATCGGTGAGATCAAAACCTACCTTCGGGATAACGGAAGTGTCAAGGTCTCAAGGAAATACAAAGAGGACAAGCTCAAAATCGACCGCACGACACGGGAATTGACCCAGCGGCTGGGACGGGAGCCAAAGCTTTCCGAGCTTGCCGCAGAGACGGGGCTGGATACAGAAGCAATTCTTACCGCAACAGAAGCCACCCGACCAACCCTTTCTTTGGATCTTCCGCCGGAGGAAGGAGGGGTCTCCCCCAGCGTCGGCTCCCATGAAGAGGAGGCTTTGGATCGGGTGCTGACCCGAGAAATTCTATCTGCACTCCCTCCGCAGGAGAGGCGATTGATCACCCTTCGTTTTTTTATGGATCAAACCCAAAGCGTCACAGCGCAGGAGCTTGGTATGACCCAAGTGGCAGTCTCACGCTTGGAAAAAAAGATCCTTCAACAGCTACGGGAGAAGTACCGACCCAAATAAAAAATCCCCTTGCGGCACCTCAAAAAAGGGACTGCAAGGGGATTTTTCATTTTTGCTTGATAATTAAAACCAAATTCAAAACAGCGACAAGAGCCGCCAGTATCACGGCAGCAGAAAGGGTAAAGCCCGAAGTGTCAAGCAACGCGCTCCAATCGTTTTTTCGAACCAAGATGTTATAAGCCGCGATCTGACCGGTAAGAGAAAGCAGACCCGCTGTCATACTGAAATAGGACAAACGCGGATCGCGCTTTAAAAACAGCGCAACGATCGGAAGTACCACCGCCGCCAAACCCAATGCAAGACTGAACATATTATAAAATCCAAACATAAAAGTCCTCCGTATGACTAAAAGTCATCTCCGACGCCCTCAAAGGAGTCCCCTTGAATGCCTGCCTCGGCAAGGGCGGCGTCTGCCCGCACACGCGGCAGAGTGAACGAAAAAACAGTATACGGTTCGCGGTCTGCCTTATTATAGAGATAGTAGCAAACTTCATTATATAAGCCTTCGTACTCATCGTAATGAAATGCCGAAAGATCGGCACCGAGTTCCTCGGCAAGTGACTCTCCCAGCCGTACCATAGACGGGACAGCCGCGTCCTCCAGATCATACATCGCGTTTACATCCACCGTTTCCAAAGTTCCGTCCAGATAGCGATCCACATTATACTCCGCAATGCGGGTATCACAGCCGGAAAGTGCCAACACTGCAAAAAGTGCCACGCAGGTCAAGGTTGCGATGGGGAGCAGTTTAAAGCGAAGGTATAGTTGCTTCACGATCACCAAGAGAAAGACCGCAACTAAAACGCCCATAAACCAGCCGGCGTATACCCGCTTGGGGGTCAATCCGAATTGTCGAATATACAGATAGAGTTTAGAAAAGGCGGTGGCGATCAGCACCAAAGTAGCAACGGAAAACACGACAGAAAGGATCCGCACCGTCAACGACGGCTTTTCGCCGCTGCGATGTACGAAAAGCAGCATTACCGCAATCAGCATCAGATTGATCACCGACACGGCACAGAGCTGGAAAAATCCGCTGCGGGCATATTCCGCAAAGGTAATGGCATCCGGCAAAACACCGGTGAAAGCAGAGGTGTAGTACGTCCATTGAGAAGCAAAGAAGACGCCGTACACGAAAAGAACGGGCAGAGTGGCTGCGAAAGCAGTCAATACGGGGATCCTCTTAATTGCAGAGGAGGTACGGCGGCACTGCTCGGCGGTCAGCACCTCGGCACACTTCCCTTTTTCTGCCGAATAGAAGAGTCCGTAAAAATACATTCCAACAGGAATACCAAACAAAACGGCGAAGATATTGGAGAAGAATACGCCCCATTCCAGACGAAACAGTTTTTGGGAAAGGTCCACAAAGCCTTGGTCATAGGACAAAAGTGCCAATACAACCGCAGTCGGTACAATGGCAAGGGCAAGGCCCAGCAAAATTTTCAAAACCGTTTTGCCGCCTTTTTTTCTGCCGAAAAACAAAGCGGAAAAAAGCTTCCCGAACGAAGCAAAGGGCAATGCAAAAAGAGCTCTTAAAAAATCTGCCGCCAATAGGTCGGAAAATCCACCCTCCAGCAGATTACCGCAACTGCCCGACACAAAATAGCACCACACCGCCAAGGAATAAAGATACACCAAAAAATGAATCATCGGGTTGGCAGAAAGGAAGAGCGACGGAATCAAAAGAATTGCCGAACCTGCCAGCAGGATGGGCATAAGTCCAAAAGAAGCGCCATTGCATTTCAAAACAATTGCGGTCGATACGAATAAAGCAATTATAAACATCATTCCGCCAAAGGGATGCTCAATAACGGGAAACACCTTGCAAAAGACAATTCCTGCCGCCAGTGCAAGCCAAGCAAAAAGAACTTCGATCTTCGTATAATTCTCTTTGATCGGCTGCTCATCCGGGTAAAAAATAGGTTCACCGGTCTTTGCATCAAATCGCGGACGCTCTGTATACTCGTTACTCATTGCATTTCCTCCTCTGTATACTCCAATATATCTTCGATCCTGCAATCCAACGCGCGGCAAATGGCATCCAAAGTGGAAAAACGGATGGCTTTGGCTTTGTTGTTTTTCAGGATGGAAAGATTGGCAAGGGTGATTCCCACCCGAGCAGACAGCTCATTCAGCGACATTTTTCGCTTCGCCATCATTACATCAAGATTAATTTTGATCATACCGCCACCTCACACCGTTAGATCGTGCTCGGACTTAATCTCAGTGGCTTCCTCGATGACGTTTTTAACCACGCGCACACAAAGTCCGAGAAAAATTCCCGCAAAGGCAACGGCAAATGCGATTTTAAAATAAAAGCCCAAGAGTCCGAAAAGCACGCCCATTAAAACCCCGCACCAGGATACCGCCCGAACCAGAGAAACGCTTTGCGGAGTAAAGACCAATCCCGCACGGACACGGCGAAGCAGGAAAAACAAAAAGACATCTGCCAGCGCACAAATAATGATAATACCATAGGAAATTGCCAGAAGCGGTGCCATCGAAACCCCGCCGGCGGGATAACGCATCGCCACAAACCGCTCGGCCGCTGCGGGGACTATAAAAGCCCCGACGATCAACGCCAGCATAAACACCACGGTCAACCCTATGGACAATACAACAGAATGATTTTTGGAAATCTTTAGCATTCAAATCACCTTCCTTACTTGCATCATAGCACGATCATTTTCGTTTGTCAATAACTTTTAGGATAATTTTTCAAGAACAGTTCGTCTTATATAGTCATAATCCGCATACTCTACCGAACAGAGCTTATCGCGGTCGATTATCTTATCATCCACAAAGAATTCTCTGGGATCCTTGGTAAAGATGACCTTATCGTAAAGCTCCTTTACGGCATCCTGACCGAACTTCTTTTTGTATTCGTTCAGCAGCACGCAGAGATCACAGGCACGCTTAAGGATCTTGTAACGAAGAGATAACAGGGGTCTTGTGTCCTTGCCGGGGTACACGAAGCAGAGGTCTCCTGCGGGCCAGTTAAAGTATCTTATATCCTCGGTGGGATGATCCGTCCATACGGTATAGTTCCAGCGAAGAAATCCGTCCATCTCAAAATACGAGGTAAGCACACCCAGGAAAAGTCCCTCGCAGAGATCGTTTTTGACCATTACGTTGGGATGGGGAGGATTGTTACAAACGTACCAGGTGAATCGGCTGTCCGGCATAGTTGCCTTGTAC
This sequence comes from Eubacteriales bacterium, assembly GCA_045545255.1. Lineage (GTDB taxonomy): Bacteria > Bacillota > Clostridia > Oscillospirales > QAKW01 > QAKW01. The sequence goes on from JAZQAQ010000067.1 coordinate 16,018, forward strand.
TCAAGTATCTTGTCAAACTCGGTGGAGAGCGAAAGCAGGGAGGGGACGTAGTCCACGACAGTATCACTAAATTCGGGAATAAACTCGCTGTGGTTGATAGCCGCCTTGAAAACGAATTTCGGCGCTATCTCCTTGATATGCTCGGTGATACGGCGGTATGCCGCGGTATCGTGAGGCTCGTCCGCTACAATGCGTACACGGTCTATCTGCTCCGTCTCAACAAAATAATCGTGTACCGCTTTGATATAGGCATCAACGTCCCTACCCTCGGTGATATATTTATATACACCTTCATCCACATCATAATATCTCAGCTTAAGTCCGTCGGGATGGTCGGGGGTGATGGAATCAAAGCCGCCCCAGTAGTCGCACCATACGTTTACAAGTCCGTAGAGGGATATCTCACCTTCAATATTATATTCGGCACACAGGTCTATATATCTCTGCGCGTCCGAAAAATCGTATGTAAAGCTGCCGTTTTCTTTGTATATCTTTACGATGGAATACTCATAGAGATTGGCCTCGTTACGCTGTTCCAAATGGCACCACTGTCCGCTCCAGGGAGTGTCTGACATAATAAGGGTGACCGTATCCTGACCAAGCTCGGACATAGAATAGAGATAGTTCTCCATTATTTCAAAATGCTCGTCGCTCCAAGGTTCAACGTCGTATTTTCTTGCTAAATTG
>JAZQAQ010000068.1:0-6598 GCA_045545255.1 Eubacteriales bacterium
ACCTTCCTTACGGAGGGTGCCACATCGGGTGGTGTTTTTATTGGTACCTGTTTTAAAGCCTCGATTTCCTTTGTGAGCGAAGATTTATCTGAAAATCATTGCATACTAAAATTGACGCCTACAATTATATTTTTATCAAAACTTCTTGTTCTAAAGAAAATATTATAAGATTCTGTTACAAGTATATATTCAAATTCAAATCCGGCATCAAAATAATTTACAATGCATTCATACGTATCCGCCAAGAAAATTCCTTCAAAGGTGGAAACCAATTCTTTTGACGCAAAGTTCACACTGCCGTAACTTGCAGTACCGTATCTACCGACGATTTGCTTTGCATCTGTATCCGAAAAACGGTAATTGCCCCAAAAGATATCATTTCCTATATGGAAAATGTCCCTGGTATGATTCATAATTCCATAATCGTTCTTTCTGAATAAGCTCTTAAGCTGCAGAGTCGTTGCATCGTAATAAAATAGAGTGCTTCCGGTGCTTCCGGTCTCGCCGATATATAGAATATTGTCTTGCTTATTCAAATACAATTTTGGTTGATAAAATGACCCACCGCTATCAGGAAGAATTTTTGTCAATTCATTTGTGGTCATATCCTTTTTGTATGCTTCGCAATGTTGGTCGTGACTGGAATAATAAATGTAATTGCCGTCAATACAAAAAGAGGAAACCTCGTGATCAAAATAAAGGGAAGATGTTTTGGCAAAGCTTGATTTTGAAAAAACATCAATTCTGCACAAATCGGGCAACGAAATATAAATCTCATCACCGACAAGATTAATCTCTGCCGGAGCTCCCGCAAGCGGAACATTAGAAACCGCCATCATCGTTTTTGAATTTATAACAACCAATCGGTTATTGCCTGATGTTATGACATAAATCAAATCATTTTCAGTTGTCCAATTTACCACATTCCCGTCCAATTGATATAACGCAGCAGTGGCTTTGATGGTATCGGAATTATTTTCTTCTTTTGCATTGTCTGTGCTCAATAATTTCATATTTTCAGGCACACTCATTTTTTGAGCTGTCGCCTTTTCCAAAACACCGTTATCTATGTTTAAGGAAGTTGTTTCATCGTCTTTTACGGTATCGTCAGAAGATGGATCCTTCGTGCCTTGAGATGCATTGTTTTGGGTTGATTGATTTATATTGTTATCAGAAGATGTTCCCGTGCCGCTTTGGGAAGAATTATTTGGCGTTGATTGCGTATTATTACTTGTTGTATTGTCTTTGGAAGGCGTTTGCGTATTGCTTTGGGAAGAATTATTTTGTGTTGATTGATTTATATTGTTATCAGAAGATGTTCCTGTGCCGCCTTGAGAAGAGTTATTTGGCGTTGATGGAGTTATATTATTGTCGGTGTTATTCGGTTGAGTGGAACCTGACGAAAAATCCTCATTTTCATTATCAGATTTATTTTCCCACGAAACAACAACATCGTCTTTACTCGCAACTTGTTGCTCGTCGTCTTTGCTTGAATCGGCATTTTTTGTTTCTTTATTGCAAGCAGTCAGTGAAAAAACTAAAGAAAGACTCAAAATTATAGCTAAAAACTTTTTCATAATACTCACCTCGTATCTAAATTATACCATCGAAAGCGGGGTAGTGCAAGAAATTATTTCCGTGAGTAGAAAAGCCTGTCGAAATCAATGGACGGGGAGAAGAAGTAAAAAGACTGCCAAAAATGTTTCCGAATTCGTCAAACCGATCTCGTCGGCGATATTACGGGGACCCCGACAAAACGAAGTTTTGATGGGGCAAAAGGAGAAAGCAATAAAAAAGCGGATTTTCTGCAATCAGCAGAATGGAGCGATTTTATTGGTTTCGACGCACGGTAGAGAGCGGTTTGGCGGATAGCAGAAAAATTCAAATCAAATTCCGCATTGCTATGCGGAATTTTTCCTTATAAAAGAACATAGGGAAAGAGCACAACTCCTTCCCTACATCTAACTTTATAAATTAGCTCCAACCGCTTTTATTTTTATTTTTCTGCGGTCGGGGACTTTTTTGACAGTCTATCCTCATATCAGGTCATATTCGTTTCCTTGATAGCACCGCGTTCATATTCCGCCAGTAATAACGTAAGATCCTCAATCTTTTCTTGAATCCTCTTTCCGACATCCGTATCACGAACACAGATCTTATCTGCTGACGGTTCAAAAATTACAGTATCCGATATAATATCCTGATTGTTACGTATCGCGTTTTCTTTTCCCGCATATGGCTCGTGTGCAGAAATTCGTACCCCCTCTGCATTGTATATCAAAGTATAGCCGGCAATACCTGTAGTTGGCTGATATGCTTTGCAAAAGCCGCCGTCAATAACAATGACCTTTCCGTTTGCTTTTATTGGATCCTCGCCATTGTTTTGACGAACGGGAATATGCCCATTTATAATATGCGAACCCTCTCCGCCCAGAGAAAACTCTTCCAAAATGCGTTGTGCAATTGTTTGGTCGTTCCAGCACTTATAATAGGCATTTTTAGGTTCATCCCATAACGAAGTATCCTCTATCAAAAGCCGCTCAAAGGTCGTCATCTTTTTTCTTGCACATAAAGGAGAATCTTTTCCGCACCACAAAAACCATAGATAGTCCTTACCGAAACGGCGTTCCTCTGTTCCTTCTTTGGAGAAATACCCCTGTCTTGCAATGCGATCACAATAATCCATCAGTGCCTTTCCGCTTTTTCCCTGTGCGGCATCAAGAACCATAAATGAGCCGTCTTCCTCTAACGGGATGCACCCGTGGAAAAGCAGATTATGATTAAACACGGTATAGATTTCGCCCTTTTCAAACAAGAACCGTACGTGTCGTTGTAATTTTTCCGACCGCATAAATGCGGTTTTGAGATATTGCATTACCTCCTCTTCACGCGGAGACAGAGCATAGGGATCATCACGCTGTACCGTTGGGAAATCGTTGTCTTTCAAAGGGTATTCCTGCCCATCAATACATATGGTGCCCGTTTCAAAATCTATTTTATCCAGCAGCAACCGCTCTTCCATATTAAAGCTCGGATTACGCAGTATTGCTTGCCCTTCCAGCTTGAACTGGATGATGCTGATCGCTTTGTGCATACGGGCGATCAACCGATCGTCATCACGCGACAGCATATCCCCGTCATCATTTCCCCGCGGCATATAATTAGAAATGTTCGAGTTGCGGTAAACCTCGTTGGCAAATTGTGATAATGGGCGCAAGGATATTCCATACCCGATTTCAATGACATCGAGGTTTTTATATGTAATCGAATTGTTCAGAACGGTTGCAATACAGGTGCGTGAGCCCGCCGCCGCGCCCATCCACAATACGTCGTGGTTTCCCCATTGAATATCCAATGAATGCTCTTTCATAAGCTCATCCATAATGATATCTGCACGCGGTCCTCGATCAAAAATGTCCCCTACTATATGCAAATGGTCTATTACCAGACTCTTGATCGCAGAGCTAACAGCGATGATGATCTCTTCTGCGCTGCCAATACTTATAATGGTATTATAGATATTCTCATAATACCTTTCCTTATTAACAACATCGTATTCATTATTCAGCAGCTCATTGATTATATAGTCATATCCGTGCGCCGTTTTCTTCAGACGCTTTAAAACTTTGGAACGGGTATATTTGCTGCTGACAAAACGGCAGATCTCTAATAAACGCATCAGCGTGATCTTATACCAATCTTCTAAATCGCCCACCGTCGTGCGTAACTCGTCAAGCTTCTCGATCGGATAATAAATAAGCGTCGCTAATTCAGCGCGTTCCCGCGCTGTAACTGTTTTAGAAAATAAAGCGTCCACCTTTCGGCGTATAACGCCGGAGGCATTCCGCCGAATATGCATATAGGCCTCATATTCGCCGTGAATATCGCTTAAAAAATGTTCCGTCCCTTTGGGGAGATTTAGAATGGCATTCAAATTGATGATTTCACTGGTAACTGCGCGTCGATTAGGGTAATCTTTTGCCAATGCCAATAAAAATTTGCTTTTGCAATGCTCTGATCCTGTCATAAAATCCCTCTTTCTGTCAGGGTAATTCCTATATTTGTATTATAGCATATCAACCGTGGGGATGCAAGTCGAATCAAACGACACAATATTACGCGCCGAAGGCGAATATGACCGAAAAAAACACCACCCGATCGGGTGGTGTCCGTAGGGTGACAAGAGTCGAACCCGTCACGCCTGACAAATAATAATTTTTTGTTTTTTCTCGCCTTATCGCTTGTAATACGGCAGTATTACTACGCTCTTCGGCTTCACCCCTCCAAAAAATTATTAATCTGTCAGGTCGAAGAGTTTCTCTTCGACGGCTTTATTCGAAAGGTGATGCGTGAAATTTGCAGTAAGGCTGGCGCCTTACAAAAATGGACGCAAGCAAGGCGGGAAAAGGCGTCAAGAGAAACCGTAACCCGTTCGACTCTTGTCACCCTATGGTTGCCGGCACAAGCCGGCAAGGGGAGGCAAAAAAGAACTGGTGAAAAACCTGATTTTCTTATAAAATATCAATCAATCTCTTGATTGTTCCACATTTCTACAAATGCATAGATTTCTTTTTTATCTTTTGCGGTTCTACCACGCCAGGTCCACCCATCCACAAATTCCAAATGATCCATAATCTGCAATACAACAGGTTTAAAAACCCTTTGTGCCCTAACATTTTCAATCAAGTCGTTTGGAACACTTTCAACAACGTAGCGACCAAACCGATTTTGACCTATTACACTTACGCTCCCTTGATTTAGACTGTATGTTAAATCATCAATATATACTTTTGTTCCGCCAGAAAAAGCTTTACTGCCATATAAAAGTTTTCCATCAGCGTCAATGTGCTGTGCGATAATATTACCAACAACACAGAATCTCCAATTCTTTGTTTCACTCATATCATCACCGCCTTAATTGCATTATAGCATAAAAGCGGTGGAGGGGCAAGAGTTAGTGATATTCTGTGCTGCGCACAGAGTGATATTTTCACTTCGTGAAAGTGATATTGAAACCTTACGGTTTCAGTGATATTATATTCGCCTTTAAATCTCGCGAAGCGAATATCACTTGGACGAAGTCCAAATATCACTGCGGAGCAATATAACTCGCCGAAAGGCGAATATAACTGAAAAAACTCTTGTTCTTTCGAACAAGAGTTTTTTCTGGCTCCCCCTGTTGGACTCGAACCAACGACCCTGCGGTTAACAGCCGCATGCTCTACCGACTGAGCTAAGGAGGAATATCTTGGTGACCCCTGGGAGAATCGAACTCCCGATTTCAGCGTGAGAGGCTGACGTCTTAGCCGCTTGACCAAGGGGCCTTTTTTTAATGCTTGATTATTATACCCTCTTATTTTTAAAATGTCAATATATTTATTAAAAAAATCCTGTCAAACTTTAAATTTTTTTATTTTACCCTGTACATTCGACAATTTTTACCAATATCGGGGATTGAACCGCCCTCAAAACTCTGCTATACTTGTGTTATTGAAACGAATGGTAAAGGGAAGAACGCTGTGCATTTTAAACTCGTGATCATACAATCTGATCCGCTGGAGGCGAAAATCACCTCCGAGCGATTCACCGCATACGGTTGTGAGGTACTTGCCACCGGCGGCAGCGGTGCCGACGCTTTGGAGCTGACCCGCACTCTGCGCCCGGACGCCCTTGTTATGGAGCCCTTTCTGCCCGGTCGGAATTGCGACGATATCACCGAGCAACTGGAGCGTGAGCTGGACTTCCCGCTGATCAAGCTGACATTCACCGACAGTAAGAACGACACAATGGCAAATCGCTTCTATAATTGCGGCGGCGATCTCTTCCTTGTGGCACCCATCGACTACGCCTATTGCGTCACGCAGATGGAAAAATATATGCGCCTGCGCCGTCATCAAGGAGACCCCATCGGCAAGGACGCCCTGCTCCGCGGCTGCGCGAAAAAACATCTGATGAGGATGCAGATGCCGATGACCATCCACGGCTTTGCCTATCTTCTGGATGCGGTGGAGCTTGCCGCTCGGGACGACACACTGCTCCAAAATCTGGTATACGGACTCTATCCCTCTATCGGTGCCATCCACGGGAAGCCTGCTAATAATATAGAGCGTTGCATCCGCACCGCGGTAGAGCAAGCCTTCGCACGGGGCGATATGGACCTCCTCTTCTCCCACTTCGGTCACACCATCCGCGAAAAGACCGGCAAGCCCGCCAACGGCGATTTCATCTCCATCCTCACCCAAATGGTACGGGACGAACTGCAATTAGATGCTCCATTCATCCGTGAGATTGAGAAAAAAGACCTCGATCGTTGAAACCGATTTATAAAGAAGATTTTTGCCGAAAGGCAAAAATCTTCCTTTTTTATTCTTTCTTCTTTATTATTTATTCTTTAATAAACATTAGCAATGCTTCAAAAAAATATCAAAGATAGGCATCCCATTCTCCAGCCGCTCCGGATGAAATTGTACCCCCAAGACCGGAAGCCGCTCGTGACCCAGTGCCTCCACCACCCCATCCGCGGCGACGCCCAGCACCTTCAGCCCCCTGCCGATCCGTCCGACGCCCTGATGGTGACTGCTATTGACCTGCATTTTCG
>JAZQAQ010000069.1:0-12923 GCA_045545255.1 Eubacteriales bacterium
AAAAAACTATTGACTTTAGCATAGTAGAGTGATAAAATGTTAAACATCTGTTAGAAAAGGAGAAATCGGTATGACAAAACTCCGTAATCAGGAGATCGATAATCTGTTTGAAGCCATATTGGCACTGGAGAGTGTGGAGGAGTGCTATCAATTTTTTGAGGACGCCTGCACCATTAAGGAGCTGGGGGATATTGCCCAGCGTTTTCAGGTTGCCTGCAGACTGGCGGCAGGGCAGAACTATCAGGAAGTGAATAAAGCCACCGGTGCCAGCACCGCCACCATTTGCAGGGTCAATAAATGCCTCAACTACGGCGACGGATATAAAGCGGTGATCGATCGGCTGAAAAAGGATGGGAAGCTGCAATGATGACCGACGATAGAATCATTAAAAAAGACGAGCAGGCAATTTTTGCGCTGCGCAGCTTATATCGGAGATTTGGTTATGTCCGTTATAAAATGAGTCGGTTTGAGGAGTATGACCTTTATGTCCGCAATAAGGACTTTTTGGTCAGCGATGAAGTCATCACCTTCACCGACCACACAGGGCGGCTTTTAGCACTCAAGCCGGACGTTACCCTCTCTATTATCAAAAATACCGTTGATCAGCCTTGCGCGGTGCAGAAGGTCTATTATGATGAAAACGTATATCGGGTCGCCAAGGGGACTCATTCCTTCAAGGAGATTATGCAGGCGGGTCTGGAATGCATCGGTGATCTGGGCGAATATGAGATCGCCGAGGTGGTACTGCTGGCGGCAAAGAGCCTGCAGCTCATCGGCGAGGAGTACGTCTTGGATCTTTCCCATATGGGACTGATCTCTGCCATTTTGGAGGAGAGCGGTCTTTCGGAGGAGGAGCAGGGTCTTGCCCTTTCCTTCATCCATCAAAAGAGTGCGCACGGACTGGAGAGTCTGAATCTTTCCGCAGAAAAGCTTTGCAAGCTCAATGCTTTGATCGACTGCTGCGGCGCACCTGCCGAGGCATTGGAAACGCTGCGCCCCTTGCTTAAAAGTGAGGCAGAGCTGGCGGCATTCGGAGAATTTTCCCGCCTTTGCGCCATCCTTGCGCAGGATCGGAATGTGCGGGTGGATTTCTCGGTGGGCAACGATATGAAGTATTATAGCGGCGTGGTCTTTAAGGGCTATATCGAAGGGATCCCCGCCAGCGTCCTCTCCGGCGGGCAGTATGATAAGCTGCTGCAAAAGCTGGGTCGTAAGAGCGGTGCCATCGGTTTTGCCGTCTATCTGGATCTTCTGGAGCAGCGGGAGGACGGGGAGTATGATGTGGATACCGTCCTGCTCCACGATGCAGACGCTGACCCTGCCGCTTTGATAGAGGCGGCGCAAGCCCTCTCCGAGGAGGGAACCTTGCTGGTGGCAAAAGCCTTGCCGCCGCAGGTGCGTCCGCGCCGTGTACTGCAATTCGGCGAGAAGGGGGTGGAGTCCGTTGAAAATGGTTAATGTTGCGCTGCCGAAAGGGCGGCTGGGCGAAAAGGTCTATAAAATGTTTAAGGAGGCGGGCTTCGAATGTCCCTCCATCGAGGAAAATAACCGCAAGCTCATCTTTGAAAATCCTGAAAAAGGGGTGCGGTATTTCTGGGTCAAGCCCTCGGACGTTGCCATCTATGTGGAGCGTGGTGCGGCGGATATCGGCGTGGCGGGAAAGGATATTCTTTTGGAATACCGTCCCGACGTCTATGAGCTTTTGGATTTGAATATGGGGAAATGCCGAATGGCAGTGGCGGCGAAGAAGGGCTTTCGCGATCCGGTTGGCTCCACTTTACGGGTGGCGACCAAGTTCCCCAATATTGCTGCCGCATATTATAACGAAAAATGTCGGGATATCGATATCATCAAGCTCAACGGCTCCATCGAGATCGCGCCTATTTTAGGACTTTCGGATGTGATCGTGGATATCGTGGAGACGGGGACGACCCTGAAGGAGAACGACCTTATTCCCTATGAGACCATCGTACCCATCAGTGCACGGTTGATCGCCAATAAGGCGGGCTATAAGTTTAAAAATGAAGAGATCCGCGCCATCTGCGCAGGATTGGAAAAGCAGGTAATAAAATGATCAAGATTTTCAACTACGGCGAGGTTTCTTACGACGAGATCTTTGCCCGCGAGGAGCAGAAAACCAATGTGGCGGAAATTGTGGCGGAGATCATCGCCACCGTCCGTAAAGAGGGGGATCGGGCGCTCCTTGCTTATAATAAGAAATTCGACGGCTGTGACCTTGCGGCATTGGAGGTCAGCGAGGGGGAGATCGAAGAGGCGTTTGCGGCGGTAGAGCCCCGCTTTCTGGAGATCCTGCGCAATGCGGAAAAGAATATCCGCGCCTTCCACGAAAAGCAGGTGCGCACCAGCTTTATCATCAATGAAAACGAAGGGATCATCACCGGTCAGAAGATCACCCCCATTGAAAAGGTGGGTCTTTACGTCCCCGGCGGTACGGCGGCGTACCCCTCCACCGTGCTGATGGACAGCGTCCCTGCCAAGATCGCCGGTTGCCGCGAGATCGTGATGGTAACGCCCCCCGGCAAGGACGGCAAGGTCAACCCCGTCATTTTGGCGGCGGCAAAGATCGCGGGCGTTCAGCGGATCTTTAAGGTGGGTGGCGCCCAAGCGGTTGCCGCCCTTGCATACGGGACGGAGAGCGTGCCTCGGGTAGATAAGATCGTGGGTCCCGGTAATGCCTTTGTGGCAGAGGCGAAAAAGCAGGTATTCGGTCAGGTTTCTATTGATATGATCGCAGGACCCAGCGAAATTTTGGTGGTTGCAGACGGCAAGAGCAACCCTGCCCACGTGGCAGCGGATCTCCTCTCCCAAGCGGAGCACGATAAAATGGCGTCTGCCGTACTGGTCACCGACAGTGCCGAGCTGGCAGCAGCGGTGCAGGCGGAGCTGGAGCGTCAGATCCCGCTCCTCTCTCGGTCGGAGATCGCCCGCGTGTCCATTGATCAAAACGGCAAGATCATCGTTGCTGAGGATCTTCGGGTGGTCATCGAGATCGCCAATGAGATCGCACCCGAGCATCTGGAACTGATGGTGGATAATCCCTTTGATTATCTGGACGGCATCAAGCACGCCGGCTCCATCTTTATGGGTCGTAATTGTCCCGAAGCGTTGGGCGACTACTACGCAGGACCCAATCACACCCTGCCCACCAGCGGTACAGCGCGGTTCAGCAGTCCCCTTTCGGTGGACGATTTTGTCAAGAAAAGTCAGTATACCTACTATACCCGTGAGGCACTGGAGCGGATCGGGGCAGAGGTGGCGTATTTTGCGGAGCAGGAGGGTCTGCAGGCCCACGCCCGCAGCGTCACTGTGAGAACAGAGGAACAAAAATGAGTCGTTTTTTAAAAGAGCAATATCAAGGGCTGGAAGCCTATACCCCCGGTGAACAGCCGCGGGATATGGCATACATTAAGCTCAATACCAATGAGTCCCCCTTTCCGCCCGCTCCCTCGGTGGTGGCGGCAGTCGGCGCAGAGGAGATCTCCGATCTGCGGCTGTATTCCGATCCCACTGCAAAGGGGCTGCGGGAAAATCTGGCAGGGCTTTACGGGGTGGAGGCGGAGAATATCTTCCTCTCCAATGGCTCCGATGATATTCTGAACTTCGCCTTTATGGCCTTTGGGCAGGATGGTGCCATCTTCCCGGATATCACCTACGGTTTTTATCCCGTCTTTGCTCAGCTCCACGGCGTCTCTTACGAGGAAAAGCCGCTGCAGGCGGATTTCACCATCAACAAAGAGGAATATTTAAACCAAAATAAACTCATCGTAATCGCCAATCCTAATGCTCCCACCGGAATTTCTATGGGGCTTTCCGCCATCGAGGAGATCTTGGCAAGCAATCCCGATCATGTGGTGGTGATCGACGAGGCGTACGTGGATTTCGGCGGCGAGAGCTGCTATCCCTTGATAAAAAAGTACGAAAATCTTTTGGTGGTACGCACCTTTTCCAAGTCCCGCTGTTTGGCGGGCGGTCGGTTGGGCTATGCCATTGCCCCCAAGGGGCTGATCGCCGATCTGGAGAAGATCAAATATTCCACCAATCCCTATAATATCAATCGGCTGACCATGCGATTGGGAGAAGCGACGGTGGATGCAGAGGATTATTATCAGGAGAAATGCCGCGAGATCATCCGTGTACGGGAGCTGACGGCGGCAAGACTCAAGGAGCTGGGCTTTAGTGTCCTGCCCTCGGATGCCAACTTCCTCTTCGCCAAGACTGCGCGGTTGGAGGGCGAAGCTCTTTACTTGGAACTGAAAAAGCGGGGGATCCTGGTGCGTCACTTTACCAAAGAGCGTATTAAGGATTTCAACCGTATCACCATCGGGACGGCGGAGCAGATGAAAACCTTCTGCAAAACAGTCTCAGACATTTTGGAGGAAAACCTATGAGAGTGGCAAAAATCAATCGTAAAACAGCGGAGACCGATATTCGGTTGACCTTAAATCTGGACGGCAGCGGCAAAAGCACCGTGGATACCGGCTGCGGCTTTATGGATCATATGCTGACCCTTTTTGCTGCCCACGGCAAATTCGATCTGGAGATCTCCTGCAAGGGCGATATTCAGGTGGATGATCATCATTCGGTGGAGGATATCGGCATCTGCCTCGGCAAAGCCTTTGAGGAGGCACTTGGGGAGAAGCGGGGCATCACCCGCTACGGCAGCTTCCTGCTCCCGATGGACGAAGCATTGATTATGACTGCGGCAGATATCTCCGGTCGGAGCTGCCTTTGCTATGATCTGCAGATCCCCACCGAGAAGATCGGCAGCTTTGATAGCGAGCTGATTGAGGAATTCTGGCTGGCGTTTACCCGCCAATGCCCCATGAGCCTGCATATCCGTAAGCTGGCGGGCACCAATTCTCACCATATTGCAGAGGGCTGCTTCAAATCCGTAGCACGGACGCTGAAAGCGGCGGTGGCTTTGGACGGCACCAATGAGATCCCGTCCACAAAAGGAGTTTTATAATGATCGGAATTATAGATTACGGCGTCGGCAACCTTTTTTCTCTGAAGTCCTCCCTTGAGGCGATCGGAGAGCAGGTATTCGTGTCCGGCGAGGAGGCAGAGCTGGCAAAGGCGGATCGGCTGATCCTGCCGGGAGTCGGCGCATTCGGCGACGCAGCGGCAAAGCTGCGGGAGAGCGGACTGGATCGGTTTGTGAAGGCGCAGGCGGCGGCAGGCAAGCCCTTGATGGGCATCTGCCTCGGAATGCAGCTTCTCTTTGAAAAGGGCTTTGAATACGGCGAGCACGAAGGCTTGGGTCTTTTAAAGGGTCAGGTGGTCCCGATGGAGGGGGTCGTCCCCGCAGAATTGAAGATCCCCCATATCGGCTGGAACGGACTGCAATTTCAGCAGCCGGACTGCCCCTTATTCAAGTATATCAAGGAGGGGGACTGCGTCTATTTCGTCCATTCCTTTTATGCCGAGGGCTGCGAGGAGTCTTTGGCGGCATCCACCGAGTACGGCGCGGTGCTGACTGCGGCGGTGGCGAAGGGGAATGTGTTTGGCTGCCAGTTCCATCCCGAAAAAAGCGGCAGTGTGGGGCTTTCGATCCTCAAAGCCTTCAGCGAGGTATAAGCGATGAATATTTTTCCTGCAATTGATTTGGTGGGCGGTAAGGCGGTGCGCCTTTTCAAAGGCGATTACGCCCAAATGACCGTCTATAATGAGAATCCGCTGGCGGTGGCGAAGGATTTTGAGGCCGCCGGCGCAAAGTACATTCATTTGGTGGATCTGGAGGGTGCCAAAAGCGGCGTCCCCGCCAATCTGGAGACCATTCGGAAAATTGTGGAAAACACCGACCTTTTCGTGGAGGTGGGCGGCGGCATCCGTAATATGGAGATCGCCGATGCTTATCTCTCCATCGGAGTAGATCGGGTGATTTTAGGGACTGCGGCGGTGACGGACGAAGCCTTTTTGAAGGATGCGCTGGCAAAATACGGCGAAAAGATCGCTGTGGGCGTGGATCTGAAGGACGGCTATGTTGCCATCAAGGGCTGGACGGAGAAATCCCTGCAGACGGCAGACGATTTCTTTGCCAAGATGCAGGCGTTGGGCGTTCGTACCGTTATCTGTACCGATATCTCCCGTGACGGGGCAATGCAGGGCACCAATCGGGAATTGTATCGGGAATTGAGTGGAAAGTACCGCATCGATCTGGTTGCCTCCGGAGGGGTATCCTCGATAGAGGACATTGAAGCCCTTCGGGCGATGGAGCTTTACGGCGCCATCATCGGAAAGGCGTACTATATCGGCGCGATTGATTTAAAGGAAGCGATCGAGGTGGCGCAATGATAACCAAAAGAATTATTCCTTGCCTGGATGTAAAGGACGGGCGGGTGGTCAAGGGTGTGAATTTTCAAGGACTGTCCGATGTTTCTTCTCCCGTGGAGCTGGGCAAATACTATAGCGATTGCGGCGCAGACGAGCTGGTGTTTTACGATATCACCGCCTCTGCGGAGGGGCGCGCCCTCTTTACCGATATCCTGAAAGAGGTGGCAAGCACCATCTTTATCCCTCTGACTGTGGGCGGCGGCATCAATACGCTGGAGGACTTTGATCGGGTACTGAAATGCGGTGCCGATAAGGTCAGCGTCAATTCCGGTGCCATCCGCAATCCCGCCCTCATCTCCGAGGCGGCGCAGAAATACGGCGATCAGTGCGTCGTCATCTCTGCGGATGTGAAACGGGTGGACGGTGTCTATCGGGTCTTTGCCAAGGGCGGCAGAGAGAATACGGGAATGGAGGCCATCAGCTGGATCAAATCCTGCGTGGAGCGGGGCGCCGGTGAGGTGGTGCTCAATTCCATCGATACCGACGGCGTTAAGGGCGGCTTTGATCTGGAGATGCTGGAGGCGGTCAGCAATGCGGTGAACGTTCCGGTCATCGCCAGCGGCGGCGCGGGCTGTGCCGAGGATTTTATCACCCTCTTTAAGACCCTGCCCAAGGTGGATGCGGGTCTGGCGGCGTCTATCTTCCATTTCGGAGAGGTCAAGATCCCCGATCTTAAGAAAATTCTCAAAGAAAACGATATCAATGTGAGGTTATAAAATGCTGGATATTAAGAAACTGAAATTTGATGCAAACGGACTGATCCCCGCCATCGTTGTGGACGGGGAGACGGATCCGGTACTGACCCTCGCCTATATGAACGAGGAAAGCTTGAAAATTTCCCTGGAAAAGGGGCTGACCTGCTTCTGGAGTCGTTCCCGTCAGGAACTTTGGCTGAAGGGGGAGACCAGCGGGAATTATCAGCATATCCTCTCCATTACCGCCGATTGCGATTACGACGCTTTGGTGGTCAAGGTGAAAAAGGACGGCCCCGCCTGCCATTTGGGGACGGAGTCCTGCTTCACCAATGAGGTTTTTAATAATGGAGAGGAACCTTTTTCAATGGAGGGGCTTTACGCCCTTTTGAAGGGGAGAAAGGAGACTCTGCCCGAGGGCTCTTATACCACCTATCTTTTCCAAAAGGGCTTGGATAAGATTTTGAAAAAGGTGGGCGAGGAGTCCACCGAGGTCATCATTGCCGGCAAGGCAGAGGACAAAAAGGAGACGGTCTATGAGATCGCCGATCTGGCTTATCACATTATGGTTTTGATGGTAGAGCTGGGGATCTCTGTGGAGGATATCCGCAAGGAGCTTGCCGGTCGCCACGTCATCGACCATAAGGTCAAGCAGGAGAAGATGGTGTGATAGGAGCGGATTTTCATCTCCATACCGTCCATAGTGACGGTGAAAATGCTCCGGAGGAGATGGTATTGACTGCCATCGAGCGGGGCTTTACCGCCCTTGGGTTTTCCGACCACGCTTACGTGGAGACCCAGGATTACTGTATGAAGGCGGACGGTGCCGAAGCCTATCGGCAAGAGATCCTTGCTTTAAAAGAAAAGTATCGGGGAAAGATCGATATTTTTTGTGGTATTGAGCAGGACTATTATTCCGAGGAACCCACAGATGGATATGATTACGTCATCGGCTCGGTGCACGAGATCCATCGGGACGGTCAGGTCGTTGATATTGACGATACCCTGCCGATCTTTGAGCAGTCGATTGCGGCGTACGGCGATGCCTATGCGTTGGCAGAGGCATATTTCGGTCTGGTGGCAAAGCTGCCTTTCTGCGATATCATTGGTCATCTGGATCTTCTGACCAAATTTCAGCAGCAAAAGCCGTTATTAGACGAAGCCCATCCCCGCTATCGGGATGCTGCCGCTCAAGCGGTGCGGGCGTTGCTTCCGATGGGGTCTCCTTTTGAAGTGAATGTGGGGGCGATGAACCGCGGAATCCGTACCACTCCGTATCCTGCATCGTGGCTTTTGCAATATATTCGGGAGCGGGGCGGCGAGGTCACCCTCTCGGGGGATTGCCATAACGCAGAAAGCCTCGGGCGGCACTTTGATACTGCACTGGCGGCAATTCGTGCCGCAGGCTTTGAGCGGGTGGTTACTTTTACGGCAAACGGAAAGGAATACATAAAAATATGATCAAGTTACTGAGTATCGGTAATAGTTTTTCTCAGGATGCCCAGCGTTGGCTTTACGATATGTGCCGAGAGGCGGGGAAGGACGTCTATCTCGTCAATCTCTTTATCGGCGGATGCTCCTTGGAAACCCATTGGACCAATATTGACAGCGAGGAGCCCAAGGGCTATCGTTATGAGATCAATGCCCATAATGACCATAAAGTCAGTCTGAAAGAGGCATTGGCATCGGAGGATTGGGATATTATCACCTTCCAGCAGGCAAGCACCTATAGCGGTGTGCGGGAAAGCTATCTGCCCTATTTGGATTTTTTGGCGGACTTGGTGCGGGAATATTGTCCGAAAGCAAAATTCTATATGCACCAGACTTGGGCCTATGAACAGGGCTTTGAGCGGGAAAGCTATGAGCTTTATTATGGGTGTGACCAGCAGGTGATGTACCGCAAGCTGAAGGCCGCTTATGCCGAGATGGCGGAGCGGATCGGCGCGGAAATCATCCCCACCGGCGATGTCATCCAGTATCTGCGAGAGAATGTTCCTCTCTTTGATTACAAAAACGGCGGGATGAGCCTTAATCGGGACGGCTATCACCTTTCTTTTATGTACGGTCGCTATGCGGCGGGCTTGGTGTGGTTCAAGACTATTTTTGGCGGAGATCCCTTAAAGATCACCAAACTGATCCCCTACACGATGGGCGCAACCGCAGACCCCGAGATTTTAAAGGTCATTCGGGAAACGATTGCGAAGTTATAAGAAAAAGCGAGATGCTGATGCATCTCGCTTGAGACTGTCAAAAAAGTCCCCGACCGCAGAAAAATGGGAAAGTGAAAAAGTGAAACCAATTTATAAAGTTTTTCAAATGGAAGGAGTTATTCTCTTTCCATTTGTTCTTTTTATAAGGGGAAATTCCGCATAGCAATGCGGAATTTGATTAAAATTTTTCTGCTATCCGCCAAACCGCTCTCTACCGTACCTGTGTACGCCGACGAGACCGGTTTGACGAATTCGGAGACATTTTAGGCAAACTCCCAGCGTGTCAAAAATAAAAAATGAGGTTTTTTGACACGCTGAAGCGAGATGCTGATGCATCTCGCTTTCCTGTTTACCAAATTGTTGGTTCTTCAATTGTATAGTTTTCAGGCAGATCAAAGGGATAGATTCCCTTGGGCAGGTTGTGCCACTCCATCTGCTTGAGGTTGGAGGCACCTGCGCCGGGGGTATCGGCCACATAGATCAGATCGCTGATCTTACTGTAGGGGACGCGGAAGGAGGTATTGGCCTTGACGACCACAAGGTCGTAAAGGGAAGGCTCCATACCGAAATGACGAAAATGTTGGGGGTCACCGGAATAACCGCCCTTTTCGCAAAGCAGGACGTCTATCTTGCCGAAGCGGACAACTGCGGCGTTGCCGACATAGGAAGTTGCGCCGCGGCGGGCAGGACCTTCTACGGTGAAGTAGCCGTCGTGGAGGGAGCAGACCCGTCCCTTTGCAACGAGAGGACCGGGCATTCCGGGGGTAAACTTCGCACCGACGGAGAATTCTGCTTCACCGCCCACGCCCAGTTCAAACGCCTTTTTGACCGCATCGGGGTCGACGATAAAGACGCAGGCACGAAGGTCGCTTTTTCGTTCCAAAAGTCTCATAGCAACGACGGGGCTGTCTCCGATACAGCCGCCGTTGGGAGAGTCTGCGGAATCGGAAAGGATAACGGGCTTGCCCGTGGTATTGGATTCTGCGATATTGATGATCTCATCTACCGAAAGCAGATCGGGATGCATTTCCTCACGGATAGCCATCAGTTGCTCTGCTAATTCCTTGGCGCATTCTGCGGCGATCTTCGGATCTTCGCCTACTGCCACAACGGTGCTGGCAATCTCGGAAATGTCCATCCAAGGCTGGACGATAAAGATGCTGAAATCCAGCAATCGACCGTCCTTGACCATATTATGTGCCCGACAGATCAGACCTTTCAAGGGCTCCTCTGCGTCGGTATAGCCCGCAGGGGGGAGGAGCAGGGGAAGATGGATCGTTGCTTTTTTAAAGTCTTTTCCCTCGAGTTTTTGCATCAGGAGAGAGGCTGCCCGATATCCCACCTCGTAGATATCAATATGGGGATAGGTCTGATAGCCGCAGATGACGTCGGCGTTTTTCAGCACCTTATCGGTGATGTTGGCGTGAAGATCGAAGGATGCTGCAATGGGCTTATCGCCGACAAGCTCGCGCAGATATTCCAAAAAGTTTCCGCAAGCATCGTCGCAGGTCTCGGTGCAGGTGGCACCGTGGAGCGCGGCAAAAACGCCGTCAATCTTTCCTGCGGTGTCGAGGTAGTATTTTATCCGTTCCTTCATCCAATGCAAAAGGTCATCGCTCACCTTGCCGGCGGCGGTGGTATACATCATCACAGTGTGGATGACTTCACCGCCTGCTTCGATGATGGCATCGACGCCGCCGTGGAACGCGTTGGGGTTCGACATTCTGATTTGAAAGAGTTCCTCTCCCTCAAAAGAAAGACCTTCGTTGAAGGTGTCCGCGTGGGCGGTCAGGGGATTGAAACTGTTGGTTTCTTCTTGAAATTCACAGACTAAAATTCTTTTTTTCATAAACAGCCTCTTATTATTTTACTGTTTTGGTGGCAACGATATTGATTCCCGTATCGCAGATATTTTCAATAATGATATCATACCGCTTGACAGGGAGCTGAGCCTCCGCCTTGCGGATGACCTCCATACAATCGAAAAGCTTTTCCTTGGGGATGGGCTTATCGGAGCGGACGGGGAGCAGATCTCCTGCAACGCCCGCCATCTTGACGGTGGTGG
This sequence comes from Eubacteriales bacterium, assembly GCA_045545255.1. Classification (GTDB taxonomy): domain Bacteria; phylum Bacillota; class Clostridia; order Oscillospirales; family QAKW01; genus QAKW01. The sequence continues at coordinate 11,322 of JAZQAQ010000069.1, forward strand.
TCAGGATACGGACGGGGTGCGTAAACTCATTGGAGGCGTATTCTAAGCCCCGCTTGCAGGCATAGCCCTCTACGGAGAGGACCTTTTCGCCCTCGCCCTCTACCTCAATATGACAGCCGCGGGGGCATACCGTACAGATGATTTCTTTTTTCATAGTTTTAGCCCTCCTTTACAACTTCTACTGTGACCGTATCGCCCTTGAGGGCAGCGGTCTCCACCGTGATGTGGTTCATCTCACCGGGGTTGACCCGAAATTCCTTATGGGAAGTGAGGATCTCACCCCCGCAGCGGGCAATCAGACGAACATTTTCCTCCGGCTGCAGTACACGGAAATAAAGGGTAACCTTGCCGTCCTTCTGATTGGCGTCGATGGACTGGGGGCAGAGATAGCGTACATTTCTGCCGGTTTCGCAGGTGACGGTTCTTTGTTCGTTATTCAGCTTGCCCATCGCATACTGCGCCGCATATTTACCGGCGCGCTCGCTCTCCTCGCTGACGTTATCCACCAGATCGTTGACGTGGACCACGTTGCCGCAGGCAAAGATCGCGGGAGCGGAGGTCTGCATATACTGATTGACGGCAGGACCGTTGGTGATGGGGTTGATGGTGATGCCTGCCTTGCGGGTCAGCTCGTTTTCGGGCAGGAGACCTACCGAGAAGAGCACCGTATCGCAGGCAACGAATTCTTCCTTTTCCTTGATGGGCTGCTTATTTTCGTCAACGGGTGCAACCCATACGCCGGTCACCCGCGCGTCACCCTCAATACGGGTGATGGTATGCGCCAGCTTGAGGGGGATCCCGAAATCGTCCAGACACTGTACCCGATTTCGGGTCAGACCGGCAAGATAGTCCATCAGCTCGACGACCATAACCACCTCGGCGCCCTCCAGACTCATTCGGCGTGCCATAATCATTCCGATATCGCCGGAGCCGAGGATGACCACCTTTTTACCCACCATAATATTCTGGCGGTTGACCAGCCGCTGGGCGGCACCGGCGGTATAAAGACCTGCGGGTCTGGTGCCGGGGATCATAATGCCGGCGCGGGTGCGCTCGCGGCAACCCATTGCCAGTACGATACTGCCCGCCTTGACGCAGGTCAGCCCGCATTCGCTGCCGGTACAGAGGACTTCGTTGGTTTCGTTGTTGATCTGCAGGACCATTGCGTTGAGCAGATAGTCCACGCCTGCCTCCTCCAGACGATCGGTAAACCGACCGTAGTATTCCGGACCGGTCAGCTCCTCGCCGAAGCGGGTCAGGCCGAAGCCGGGATGGATGCATTGCTGCAAAATACCGCCTAAAGCGTTGTCGCGCTCGATGATAAGTACCTTTTCTGCGCCTTCCTCGCGGGCGGCAATGGCCGCCCCAAGACCTGCAGGACCGCCGCCGATGACGGCAACATCACATTTAATATGAGTCATTGCGTTTCTCCCCCTTTCAGCGTGTGGAACCGGTCACCATATAGGAACCGTCGTTATTTTTATTGATCTCGGTGGGATCGACTCCCAGCTCGCGAGCGAGGATCTCGATGAAGTCGGATCGTAGCCATGTCGTTCTGTGAGCCAAGGAGTTGTCAGGAGCTTTTGTCTTCCTAAGACCGCT
>JAZQAQ010000070.1:0-2671 GCA_045545255.1 Eubacteriales bacterium
TTTTCTCTTTTTATTTGTTTTCCACTACGCTATGATCCAGTGCATAATTCAGTAATACATTGATCAGATCATTTCTGGAACGGTGGCTCTCCTTCGCCAACTTTTCCAAGCGCTCCACCGTTTCCTGGGGTAAGCGTACAGAAAAGGTTTTGTGACCGTCCTCACCCTTCATTTTCGGAGGAATTACCAATTTATTATCCATTCAAATCACCTCACCAATATTATGACTTGAATTTTGTTATATTAATATGTTATAATTCATAACATACAGAGGTGATACATAATGATTATATCATTTATTCTCCTTGACCTATCCCTTATCTTAATTTTGATTGGGATTCAATATCCTGATCAATTAATTTTTTTAATCGGGCTTATCCTTTTTCTTATCGCATCCCTCCAAAAGGAAAACGTCACCCGTTATTTTGGCTGGATTGCATCCTTTATTCTATGTCTTTCACTAATCATTACTTTTATAAATTCCTCTAAAGACCCGGCACTTTCTTTTGCACCGGCGGAACAAAGCATCGAAATGGATTATTCAATATTTAAGGAAGAAAGCACCGTGTTTATAACGCCTTATGGGGTACGATATCACTCACGCTCCACCTGCGGCGGCAAAAACTCAAAGGAATGTACGATTGAGGCTGCAATGGCTGCAGGATATACTCCTTGCAAAAAATGTGTTGATTAAATTTGACTTTTTCGCCTCTTCCGCTTATAATAAAACCAATCCAAAGAAAGGAACAGAAAAAAATGTCTGTTATTTTAGGTGTTGACGTAGGTGGTTCCACCACCAAGATCGTCGCCTTTGATCAAAAGGTCATTGGAATGCTGCAGGTGCGGGCGGGAGATCAGCTTACCTCCCTCTACGGTGCTATCGGCAATCTCCTGCACCAATACAATTTAAAATTAGAGGACATCCGAAAAATCGTCCTGACCGGCGTGGGCGCCTCCCTCATCGAGGAGGATATCTACGGCATCCCCACCGAAAAAGTCAATGAATTTGCCGCCATCGGGAAGGGTGGACTATTGCTGGCAAAAGAAGAGGATGCACTGGTGGTCAGTATGGGCACCGGCACTGCCTTCGTCTATGCAAAGGGCAACGAAATTGAGCACATCGGCGGAAGCGGCGTCGGCGGCGGGACCCTCATCGGGCTTTCCCAAAAGCTGATCGGTGAGACGGCGTTTGATGCCATTTTAGCCTATGCGGAGACCGGCGATCTTTCCCACGTGGATCTCTCGGTGCAGGACATCAGCAAGGCGGATATCTCCACCCTGCCCAAAAATGTAACCGCCTCCAACTTCGGGCGGATCAAAAGCACCGCCACCAAAGGAGATCTTGCTTTGGGGCTCATCAATATGATCTTCCAGACTGCAGGCGTTATGGCGGCGTTCACCGCCAAAGCCCGCGGCTTTAAGAAGGTCATCGTTACCGGCTCTCTTGCCGCCATCCCCTATGGGCGGGAGGTTTTTGACGGAGTGGCTGCCCTTCACGGCATCCCCTTCATCGTCCCCGAAGACGCCACCTTTGCCACTGCTTTAGGTGCGGCGGCCCTTCAGAAATAAGGAGAATTACTATGATTGCAACCAAAAAAGACATTGAAACTCTGGAAAATCTCTACGCCGGCAGAAAGCCCTACCACGGCGAGCTGCACGACCACGCCGCATCCGGCGGCACCAGCGACGGAAAATGCACCCTCGCCTTCTGGCGGGAGGATATGAAACGGCTGCAGATGGATTTCGCCGCCATTCTGGATCATAAGCAGGTACGCCATATGTATCAACCCGAATGGGAAGACGGACTCTTTATCGGCGGCACCGAGCCGGGCGGCGGTCTGACAGACAGCACTGCCAAAATACCCAGATTTCACTATAATATGCTGACCGAGGGACCCGCCCAGTTGGAAGAGCTTTTGGCTGAATTTCCCGAATATCGGTTCACCGGCGGCAGAGAGGGGCATTTTGTCTATCCCAAATTCACCAAGGCACGTATCAGCGAACTGATCACCGCCCTGAAAGCAAAGGGCGGCTTCTTCGTCCATCCCCATCCGATGCAGCTGATGGAATCCGATGATCCCACTGATTATTGCTTTCAGGAAGAAATCGGCATTGAGGTCTTCTACAACGATAATCAAAGCGGTTATTCCTCCCAAAACTATAGGCTTTGGCTGGATCTTTTGGCAGCGGGAAAGCGCATCTGGGCCTGCGCCGGCGGCGACTATCATAAGGGCCCCAATGTCTCTGCGCTGACCACCATCTACGCAGAGGAAAAGACCAATAAGGCGTACCTTTCCCATCTGCGAGAGGGTGACTTTATCTGCGGTCCCATCGGCATCAAAATGGCCATCGGTGATACCAAGATGGGTGGAAAATGCAGCTTTGAAGGCAAGCGGCTGATCTTCAGCGTGGGCGATTTTCATCCCCTTCATATCCCCGAAGGACACGAATTCCGCGTCTACCTCTTTGATGATACGGGCTTTATCACCAGCCGTGAGATCGACCCCCATAAGACCAATTACTTCGCCATCGACTGCGCGCCCTGCAAGTTCTATCGTCTGGAAGTCCACGACTACAGTCAAAAAATCAAGGTTGCCATCGGCAACCCCATCTGGAACGAATAATCAGATTTCAAAACAAAAAGAGCTGTAAAAAATCGGAGATTTTTTAC
>JAZQAQ010000071.1:0-15763 GCA_045545255.1 Eubacteriales bacterium
GTTTTTTACAAAAATTTAAAGGCTATACTTTAGGGATATGTTACTCAGAATCAATAGTTACAAAACTTCCGCATGGAAGATTTGACCGACCCGTTGATATATTGCTGACAGATGGATATATTAAAGAAGTAAATCATTTAAATCGATTTTCGAAAAGAGGCTGTTAAAAATGAGAAGTTTTAATGAAATTAAACGTTCAAAAAAGGGTCAATATTTTTTTAAAATAACTTGGATTTTGTTTTTATGCGTAATTTCTGCTTTACTTGCAAGATACGTTTTAATAGGCATAAGTGATATGCTTGCCATAGGTAAGCCTTCAGATACGGTAATGGTGGAAATACCTGAGAACTCTTCACTCGATAGCATAGCGGAAATTTTAAAACAAAATAAAAAAGGCGCGGGATCCCAAATGCCCCCCGACCCGATTTTATTTACCGAAATTAAACAACGGGATAGTAGGAGATTGCTCTGGTGATTCTTGCCAGAACGGTAGCCAGCTCGCTGCGCTTTGCGGTTTCGCGAGGCAGAAGCTTGCCGTCAGCGCCCTGGAACAGACCCATCTGACCTGCTTCGATAGCAGCGTCCTTTGCCCAGAGGGATGCATCAGCGATATCGGAGAAGGTAGCAGCAGCACCGATCTCACGTCTCAAGGTTACATCCTGCAGGTTGAGGTAGCGAACGAACAGAACAGCCATCTCTTCGCGGGTAGCGATGTCGTCACCGTTGAAGTTGCCCAGGTCGTCGCCAAGGACGATACCCATAGCAGCCAGAGCCAGTGCATAACGATCATAGTAAGAACCGTTCAGATCCTTCAGTTCCTTGGGCTCTACATTGTAGAAAGCAGCAAGGTCATCCAGCAGATCTTCAAACTCGATCTCGATCAGATTGTCCAAAACATCCAGACCACCGAAGTGAATTCTGCCCAGTGCGGTTACGATCATACCTCTGGTAACTTCCTCGTCGCCAAGGAACTCGCCGTAGGTACCCTGCATAATACCTGCAGTCTGGCAGAAGACAGCGTCTTCATAGTACCACAGACCGTCTGCATTTGCGATATCCTCAAAGGGTTCGCCGGGCTCGGTCTCAATTGCTTCGCTCAGATCTACGTTACAAGCGTTACAATGGATCACGATGGAGCCACCGGTGGTTGCGGTAGGAGCAGTATAGACGGTTACGATCTTATCTTCGGGATGCTCACCGGCTGCAGGAATAACCTTCTGACGGCCGCAAGCACATTCCTTGATCTCGTCGATGACGCAGGTGGGAGCCTGAATCTGCTTATCATACTCACAGGGAGCGTTTGCAACCAGAGCACACTTGGAGCAGCTATGGGTCTCGGCGTTTGCATCCTTAACGAGGGTGTGACCCAATGCGGGCAAGGGAGTTTCCTCGCTCTTTCCGCAGTTATTTGCGCAAACAAAGACATCCTTACCGGGAGTGACGCAATCGGGAGCAACAGACTGGGCTGCATCCTTCTGCATATCGTGACCCAACTTCGCAACAGGCTCCTGAGGAATCAGGACGGTCTGGCAGAGGTCGCAGTGCTTACCCTCAGTCAAGCCGGGGTTCTCACAATCGGCGGGAACTGCCTGATCAATGATCTCAACGTGGGAGAGTTGAGGCTTGGTAGCATCATCAACAACATTCAGGCAGACGGAGCACTTCTTGGTACCTGCCTTGAAGCAGTCTGCGGGGGTATTGTCAACATATGCACAATCCTGTACATCAGGAGTGCCGCAACCGTAGTCACAGTAGCTGACGTGCTTATCAGCATCGGTGGGGCTGACGGTATAGGTGGTGAAAGAGTGGGGCAGAGTGCTGTACTCAACCTTGGTGTTGCCGCATTCGCAACGGAAATGAGCCTCACCGGGAACGGTGCAGGAAGCGGTGGTGGGAGTACCGTCGGGAACGAAGGTACAAGCCACATAACCGGATGCGTTCAAGGGGCAGCCTGCAACAGTACAGGTATGCTCATAGGGGGTGGTGCCATCACCGCGCTTATCGTAGGTGTGGCCCAGTGCATCCAGGTCAACTTCCTTCTTGTAGTTACATACGTCGCAATAGAAGACGTCCTTACCGCCATTGATGCAATCGGGAGCGATAGACTCGGCATCGTTCTTTACGAAGGTGCAAGCAGCCTCTTCGATATGAGCAGCGTCATTGCCGCAGACTCTCTTATGGGTCATCACACCGCCAACCTCAGCGTTGGTGTATGCGCCCCAGGCGTGACCGTCGATCAGATCGATGGTATCAACGATGGCGTACTGGCAAACAGTACAGGTCTTGGTAACGGTACCGTTATTTTCGCAATCCTCGGGGACGGTAACGGTATCGAAGGAGCAAGCAACAACCTCGGGAGTGCCGCACTTGGTGCAAGCTCTGGTGTGCTTTGCATCAGCTTCAGCAGTACCTGCTGCGGGCTGTGCCCAAGCAACGTTGGCGTAGTCGTGCTCACAAGCTACTTCCAAAGCCAGAGGAGCAGCTGCAGCGATGTAATCGGTGCCTGCAACATACAGGGGATTGCTTCCGCCGGAGAAGTAGTTGTACTCCTTGATCTCACCGGTCAGCTCGTAAGCTGCGATGGGAGCGTCTGCTTTTACGGTATAGGTCAGGGTGCAGAAGGTAGTAATATCTGCGCTGAAGTTACCGGTTGCAGAGGTAGAAGCCCAGGATGCTTTGATCACGCCGGCATCCAGGTTTCCGACGAAGAGTGCTTCGTTTACATAGGGAACTTCGAAAGTACCCATACCGGGAACGGTAACCGCGTTGGTATTCTTGATTACCACATTCTCAAACAAAGTGCTGTCGAAGGGCAATTCGATATAAAGTGCGCTACCTGCCTTATAATTAGCAAGTGCAACGGTTACGGTCAGAGTCTGACCGCGCTCCAACTTGCCATCGGCATCGTCGGAAGTGAGGACCAACTGAGGCAGTGCAGGATCTGCGGATGCTACGACAAGAGTGCCGAGCATAGAGATCAGCATTACAACAGTCAGTACAATAGAACTGATTCTCTTTAACATAATGTACCTCCTTATGTTATCTCGTTCTTGAGCGGAAATGAAGATTTTTCCCGCCCGAAGCAGGAGTACAGACTCCTACCCATTATTGTATATATATTATAGCAAAAGCCAAATGAAAAAGACACCACTTTATGTTGCTAATTTTGCACATTTTGTGAATTTTTTAAAATACTCATTGGAAACAGTTCAAAAAATTGGAAAAGGCTCGCTTCTATGAGAGCGAGCCTTTATTATTTTTATAAATTACGCCTGCCCGTTGGGGTCCCATCCAACCAGACCGACCTTCCACTGCAGGATCATCAGTGCATCGGGGATACCCACATCACCGCTACGGTCTGCATCGGCAGCTTTCATATTCAAAGCACTGTCCGGAATCAAGCCAACCTTCCACTGGAGAATTGCCAGTGCATCGGGGATACCGGGGGTACCGTCCTTATCTGCATCTGCCCAGACATAGTCCAAAACGGTGAAATTACCGCTTGCAGGAGCGATCGTATAAGCCTGAACCTGTGAATCGGTAGCATCAGCAGCGTTAACGCCGAGAGAATAGGTGCCCGGAACTGCATTTTCTTCGATCTTGAAGGTCAGATACGCAACAGTGCCGTCGCCGACCATATCGGTAACGCCTGCCAAGGAGACAGAGTGGGGTGACAGCTCACCGGAGACCACAAGCCAGTCATTGCCTGCCAGATCGCCCACAGCCGCATCCACCAAAGTCATAACTGCATCATCATATACCAGATCCAGCAGCAGACCGGAAGTGCCGGGGTTATTAAAAAGCTTAACCTCAACCGTAATTTCAGAGTCTGCAGTCGTCTCCGCGGGAATTTCCAAAGCCAAGTACGCTCCCTCGGGATCTGCAGAAACCACGGTGACTGCGCAAAGCATCGAGACCAGCATCAGCAATACGGTCAAAATAGAAGTCCATTTCTTAAACATTAGTAAAAACCTCCTGTCGGCAAAAAACACTTACAGTATGAACCTAATATAATCATTATACCAAAGTTTTCAAAAAAAACAAGTGGTTATCTTATTATTTTCACAAAAAAAGCGTGTGCCGAGGCACACGCTTTTTTCAATTAGAATTACAGACTCTCGTACCAACCGTTCAGGTACTGGAGCAGATATACAACGTCGTTGATGTTGACTGCGCCCAGAGTATCGTTACCCTCGGCAATCAGATCAACCGCCTGCTCATTTACAGACATATTGATGTCGATACCGCTGACATAGCGCAGCAGCAGGACAGCGTCTGTCAACGTAGCAAAACCGTCGCCGTTAACATCGCCCTTGATGAAGTCCACAACGGTAATGGTTCCGGTGATATTATCAATTGCAACCTTCTTGCCGTCGTAGTCTGCAGCAGTATTGGTCACAACGATCTCATAATCGCCTGCGGTAGCAGTCGCGCTTACCTTGAAGGTCAGCTCGGCGATCATACCGTCTGCAGTGATATTGCCTGCATTGGCGAAGGTTACCTTATTGGTGACAGTTCCATCGGGCTTGATGGCACTTACAAACTGATCCGCATTCAGATCGCCTGCAGTGACGTCGATCAGGGTAAAGACATTGGAGTCGTAAGCAAACTCAACGGTCATACCGGCAACACCGGGGTTATTGACCAGGTTCAGCTGAACAGTTACAGTCTGACCCAAAGCGCCGGTGCCGGCATCCACATCAAGGCTTGCCAGTTTGGGCAGGATGATAACATCATTATAGCCGCAGACAGAGCAGACGCGGGTCTTGGTACCGGTCTGATCCTTGGTTGCGCCAACGATATCCCACGCGCCAAAGGTACAAGCGACTTCTTCCTGTGCATCGCAATCATCCCAAGCGCAATCGGTAAGATGCTTGGACTCGTCGCCGGTGGTCCCCTCAATATGAGTATGGGTCCAGTTATGCTCACGGGTCAAATTCTCGATATGCTCATAATCACAGACCGCACAGGTAGTAACAACAGAGCCGGGAACATAGCAGGTAGGATTGGTGGTATTTGCAGAGGTGGTACAAGCCTCCTCATAGCTATTGCCGCAAGCGCAAGCCATCGTATGCTTGGCATCTGCGGGGAGAACCGTATTTTCAGGAGCGATCGGTACGAATACGCAAGCGGTGGTCTCGATGACTGCGGGGCAAGTGCCGTCGCCATAGGTACAGACTGCGCTATGGGTATCTGCATCTGCATCGTAGGTATAATCCCATACGTGCTCGTGGGCGGCGATAAGAGCGCCGTTGATGGTGGTTTCCTCAGTAAATACGCGCTGGGTCGGATCTTCACCTTCCCAATTTGCCGCAAAGAGCAGCTCATCCTCAACGATAAGCTTACCGTTTTCATCGGTATACCGCACTTCGTTGATGGAATTTGCAGGATCGTTTGCATCAGGTGCATTGAAGGTGATAGCGAGGGGCAGACCGGTGGTGCTGAAGGCGGGGATGCCTGCGGCGGTCATAGCCCACTTCTGCTCATAAAGTTTATTCAGCTCATAAGCAGCCTCACCGGAAGCGATAGCAGCAGCCGCATCTGCAACGGCAGAAGCCTCGATCACTTCCTCTGCAACTTCAGTGGTACGAACTTCTGCAGCATCGGTATAGACATTCTTAATCACAACCCCGCTGACAGTATCATAGTTTCTAATCAAAGGAACGGGTTCCTCAACAGGCTCTTGACCCTCAATTACGGTAAAGACCTTATTGTTTGCCGTGATGACATTCTCCACAGACAAGGTAGTGCAGTTTGCATTTTGGATCAGACCAAAGAGGACGCCCTTAACATTGGAATCAGTTTCAGCAGTGCCGATCTTTTCAGATCCGTCGTTTGCCTCAACGGTGGTATTAAAGATACCAACGTTCTTGACGGTGACGGGGCTGAGGATCTCACCAAAGGCGATACCCGCTCCGTTACCGCGGCGCAGACCGGTGATCTCATTATCGATCATATAAAGACCGTCAACGGTGATCATGCCGGTGGTATTAGCAGTCTTTGCGACGACCATACCGGTATTCGCATAGGAGCTGGATGCAACACCGTTAAAATCACCTCTATGCAGTGCACAGTTCTTGATGGTGATGTTCTTCAGATCCAGAGTAACAGAGCTCATTCTGCCGACCAGCAGACCGCCGGCAACGGAAGTGGCAGTTCCGCTAAGATCTGCAGAGCAGCCGTCCAGCGTCACGTTTTCAATCACGCAATCTGCATAAAGTCTGCCGATGATCAGCGCACTATTACTGACGGTTGCGGTGGAATGGAAATTCTCAAAGGTCACATTCTTCAGAGCCGTGATATGAGAAATATCGCTGTCCGCCGTATTGCCCAGCCAGCTTTGCGGAGTATAAAGGTTTTTGAGGGTCGCACGACCGCCCTCTGCCTTTGCACCGTCGATAGCCGCCTTAAAATCGCCCAGATTGATGGCAGCGCCGGTATAGGCCTCACCGCCAAAGTCGATATCGCCGGTGATAAAGATGGTCTGCTCTGCGGTTAAGGTATCGGAATTGGTTGCGACAATTTCCATATCGGCGACGGAATCAACCTCATAGCCGGGCGCTTCTGCGCCGTAAACGGAGAACTCGCTGATATCCACAGTCTTAAACATCTTATATGCCTGCAGGTTATTCAGTTCCTGCTCAACCTCGGAGGAATAGATATAAACCTTATTGGTAATATTCTCCCGAACTCTTGCGATGGCAGCAGTCAGGGTCTCGCCGGACTCGGTGCCGTCAACAGAATAATAATCGGTATTCTTACCGGCGGCGGCAAATGCTGCAAACCAATCGGTCAGAGGAGTGGTATCTGCCACGACCTGTGCGGTGGTGGTAACATCAATCTTTGCAGTATATGCATCGGGAAGAGTGACGATGGTCAGTTCATTTCCGGAGATCTGACCGTCGGTGCTGGTGAAGGTGGGCTCCTCAATGTCGCAGAGGGTGGTCATATCGATGGCGGTACCCATAGACACGTAAGCTTCGGAGTATAACTCCTCATTGAAATAGAACTCAACCTTAACAGTCTGCTTATCGGCAGTAGTAGCAGTGATCTTACCATCCGTTACATTATAATACTTTGCGCCGTACTCTTCCTCAATGGTGGCATCGCGATTGCTGTTCAGCAAAAAGGCCAGCTCACCGGATGCTTCTGCACCGGCTTCCAGTGTTGTACCCTTAGCGTTGATATTATCAAAGTTTCTTGCGCCGCAAGCAAAGCTGTCACCAACATTATAAGAGTTGCTTACAGAAATTGCATCGACCGAACTGCCATCCTTAACAGAAGTGGAGATGAGACCGGTAAAGTCACCGCTGCCCTCATAGGCAGTGGTCAGCAGACCGGTATTATAGCAGCCAGATATGGTTGCGCCGTCTGCGCCGATCCATTCTGCCAAAGCAGTGGCGCGACCGATATCGTTATTCTTGATATTACCGCTATTGGAGCAGTTGATCATCGTAGGATTGCCGGTCTCACGGCCAAAAGGCGCAAGGGAACTGGAGGAGGATTCGGTTCCGACTCTGGTCAGCTCCATATCTGCCTCGTTATGGCAATCGATAAAGGTACAACCCTTTTCGCCCACACCGGTAAACGCACCGCAGAAGAACTCAAGCAGTTCTTCAGGTTTGCCGTTATCTTCTACAGTATATTTGAAAGAGCAGGTCTCATCGATGGTGAGATTGCGGAGGGTCGCACTGACACAACGGCTGAGCAGACCGATTCTGGTATAGTTACCGTTATTGGTAGAAAGATTATAGTCTACATCCAGATTCATAAAGGCATAGCCCTGACCGTTAATTGTACCACGGAAGCTACGGAAATTCGTAGCATTCTCTCTGGCATAGCGCGCAAACATATAGTTGGTTGCATCGGCAGCCAAGGTCTTGCCGCTAAAATCAAGGTTCCCGGTGAACCAAAGGGTAATTCCCTCGAAGTTTTCATAAACACCGGAGCCCTGTTGGCCCTTGCCGTTACTATCTAATGCGGCAGCCATCCAGTCCTCCGCGCAGGTGATCGCATAATCAGTCTCGGTACTGCTTGCAGTACGATCACTATAAGCGACCATCGTTTCGGGCCATCCTGCCGGCCAAGCGACCGGGGGATTCTCCGCAAGCTCAACTGCTGCTACTGCAGGCAATACAAATGCTGAGCAAAGAGAGATCAGCATTGCTACGACTGCGAGTGCAGACATCAGTCTTGTCTTCTTCGTTACCATAGTTATTCCTCCTAAAAGTATAACATTTTGGTCAGCCTTTTCTGCACGCAGAGGTACTGACCCATTATATGTATTCATTTTAGCATATTCCATCTCCATTTTACATTGTCTTATGTTGTTTTTTTCAAACAATTTGTGACATTTCACCAATTATGCAAAAGAAAGAAGCGCTCTCTTTGCAGAGAGCGCTTCCGGGTATTATTTTGTTGTTACGCAAGAATTACAGTACGGGATACCAACCGTTAATATACTGCATCAGGTAGACAACGTCATTGATGTTTGCTTCGCCCAGCTCGGCGTCGCCATCTTCGATCAAGTCTGCCATTGCATCGGTAATGGTATAGCCTGCGACAACTGCCTCGGTAGCACCGTCGGGCTTGGTGGCGTTGTAGCGGAGCAGCAGGACTGCGTCTGCAATATCCACTACCGTATCGCCGTTCATATCGCCCTTGGTATAGGCGGTACCCTTGGTGATGGTGATGGTAGTCTCGGCTGCGCCGAAGGTAACCTCTGCAGCAGCAGCGTTCTTTGCTTCGGCAGCAGCGACGATTACCGCATAATCCTTATTGGAGGCAGTAACATTGCCCGCACCGTCGTTGGCAATCTCAAAGTTCAGGGAAACCAGCAAGTCATCACCGGTCAGATCTGCCTCTGCAGAGATTGCGATCTCCTTCGTTACGATACCGGTACCTTCGCCTGCAGGCGCGCCCACAACAACACCGGCATAATTTCCGGCAGTTGTTCCGGTCAGCGTCATAGCGGAGGCATCGTAGGTAACCAGCAGCTTCAGGGTGGAAACACCGGGGTTATTCTTCAGGTTGACCCGTACGATTGCCTCGGTTTCCTCGGCATTCAGTTCGGGAGCCACCGTCAAGACTGCGGTCTTGGGAATCACTTCAGTAACCTCACCGCCGCACAGAGTACAAACAGTCTTCTTCAGACCGGTTGCATCCACAGAAGGAGCGCCAACCTCTACCCAAGCATTCTCATCGGGCGTACAGGGAACGTTGGTCTCATTCAGATCACCCTTACCGCAGGTGACGTTATGAGTCTGATCGTTATTGGGCGTATAGGTCAAATCGTGACCCTCGGCGGGGATCAGCTCGGTATAGAAATAACCGCAGGTCTGGCAGGTATGGGTCTTTTCACCGTCCTGGGTACAGGTCATATCACCGGTAACCGCTTCGGTAAAGTCTGCAACGCAATCAACCTCGGCAAGCTCTTGATTACAATCCAAGCAGATCTCAACATACTTATGAGCGTGGGTATCTGCGTCAACAGATTCAGCCACAACTTCCTTCTTCAGGTTGCTGCAAGCGACATACTCGGCGTAGTCACAATAAGCGGTAAATCCGGCAATTTCCAGCTCGCCATCGCAATAAGCGATATGATAGTCGTTTCTGCAATTATCGGTATACTTCAGATCGTGCTGCTCGTGAGCCAGTGCACCGGCTTCAACGTTAACAACGAGATCTGCGTTAGCAATTTCAGCATAAGCACCGTAGCTGACAGCAGTACCGTTGGTCACATATGCATAATAGGTAACCGTACCGTCGGTAAAGGTGATTCTGCGGATCTGATCATCGGCAGTGCCGAATACGGTCTTACCGTCTACGACGGTATAATAGGTGGTGCCGTTTCCGCCGTCAAAAGCGTTCTTATTCAGCTTCCAAGCCATCTCACCGGAGGTGTACTCCTCAACGAACAGGTAGCTGTTGTCTGCAGTATTATGGGTGTTGGATGCGGTATTGGCAGTGCCAATGCTGTAGTTATTCAACTGTGCAGCTGCCGCATCACTACCGCTGGTACGAACCAGATACTTGCTGGTAGCGTTGATGGTACCTGCGTTGAAGGAGTTATAAACAAGACCAACATTGCCGCTGCTCATAGACTGAGTCCAGTCGTTGATACCGGAAGCGTGCAGCAAGCCGTTGATGGTACCGATATTGTAGCAACCGTCGATCAAAGATCCACGGGTACCACGGCCTGCGATACCGCCTGCGCTGGTGTCGTCTTCGATCTGATCGGGAGCGGGATCACCGGTCAAACCGGAAGTATCTTCGGGGACCAGATCGGTGCGCAGCTCGGTGAGTACATAAGACACAGTGGCACCGTTCCAGCAATTGATGATCTTGGAGCCACTGCTGGCAACACCGGCGATGGCACCAACGCCCATACCGTTGGTTAAACCGCCCAGGTTGGGAACGCCCCAATTACAAATAATGCTGCCGGACTCAATGCCCAAATTCTTTACAGTACCGGTTGCGCCGATGGCAGCGATCAAGCCGATGGGGCGATCGTGACCATCCGGAGTCTCTTCGATCTTCAGGTTCTTGAATACATAACCCTGACCGTCGAGGGTACCGTTGAAATAAATATCGTTCACATAGCCAAAGGGATGAACTGTACTGTCATCGCCGTCTGCCAACATATCAATGTCGTTGGTCAGCTTAAAGGTAAGACCGGTGGTAAAGCCATTGGTGGTTGCGTTATCAACCAGCAAACGCCAATCAGCCTCATCGGTAATACCGAACTCTTTGAAGCCATCTGCTGCGAAGGGGGCGTAATCCTTAAAGGCAATCGTTGTCTTCAAGGTCTTATCGCTTGCGCCGCTGTACAGAGTAGCAGCCGCATTGATTGCATCTATAACAGGCTTGGCATCCAAGCCATCGGTATAGGAACCCTTCTTCAGGGTCAGTGCCAGTTTAGCCTTTTCCAAAGCCTCGGTCAGTTCCTCACCCTTCTCGAAGTACTGCGTCATCAGGTTGGTACCGTCAACGATATACTTCTCCAGATCGCCGATGATCATCTCGATGGCGGTGAAGTCGGGATCCTTATACAGCGTATAGCTGTTCAAGAGCTCCAGATCGGCATCGACATCATCCTGGATAAGACCTTCATATCCGGCAGCTCTCTTTTCTTTGATGGCTGCGAGGACATCGGTCAAAACAGCGTCGCCTGCTGCATTCACATAGTAAGCAGCATTCTCACCGATTTCTGCGATCTTTTCGTCCAAGAGGGCAAAGACCAGTCCATCGGTGGTAACCGTTACATAAACAGTCAGTTCTGCATTGGCAGGAGCACCGGTAACGGTGATCTTACCGTCGGTAATGGTGGCGTAGTCCACCGCTTCCTTCAAGGTGAAGGTAGGATCAACAGCAACAGTATGAGTCAGTGCAGCCTCTTCATTAAGATTTACATAGAGATATTCGATTTCGGAACCCATCAGCTCCAGAGCAACGCGAACAGTCATATTCTCTTCGGTGCCGAAAGCGGGAGTGGTACCGTCCATCGTCCACTTCTGAGCAGCGCCGCCTGCGTTTGCAGTCCAAGCAACTTTACCGGAAGCAGCCTCTTCGGTGGTTACAACGCCGCAAGAGGTTACAACCGCACCCTCAGCTGTGACAATTTCAGTGGTGTCTGCATAGCAAGCAGTCATAGTCTGCGCAGCAGTACCATAACCCAAAGTAGCGATGGTACCATTGTTTGCAGCAACTACGTTGGTAGCAGTGATTGCGGTATTGTCTGCCAGAGTAGAGGATCCGTACAAAACGCCGCGAACGCCTGCAGTATCCAAAGGTGCACCGGCATCGTCGGTAATGGTGGTGTTGAAGACACCCACGTTGGTAAGAGAACCGGTACCGATCCATTCACCTACGACCAGACCACGGCCGCTACCGGCACGGCTACCGGTAACGGTATTGTCGATCAGGTAGATATTGGTGGCAGTCAGGGTTGCGGTGCTGGCAGCAGTGCTACCCAGCTTACCCAGTACGAAAGCGGAAATATGGTAGTTGGTCATCGTACCGTCTTTTCTGTCCAGGGTACAATTCTTAACGGTGATGTTGTTCAGGGTCAGGTTGATACCGTCCTTCACACGGCCAAACATCATAGCGTATGCCGCACCGCCATCAACGTCGGTATTGTCGCCGTAGCAACCGTCCAGAGTGATGTTCTCAACTACCAGATCCTTGGTAACCAGACCGATCAGGAAACTGCCGTAGGTATCGCTGCTATGGAAGGTATTATGGCAGTTCTTAAAGGTCAGATTGGCAAGCTTTGCCATGGTAGCATCGCCCAACCAACCGTCTGCTACATACAGATTGGAGATCTCGGGATAAGAGCCGTCTCCGGTTGCAACACCGACGATGGAAGCCTTAAGACTACCCAAACGGGCGTTGAGCGCCTCTTTGGAGCCTTCCATATCGATATCGTCGGTAATGTAGATGGTCTGATCATCAGAGAAAGTGGTCATATTTTCTGCGATGAAATCCATCTCATCCTTGGTATCCACATAATAACCGGCAGCTTCATTGGTATAGGTCTCGTACTCGCTGATATCGAGAACCTTCCACATCTTGTAGCTTGCAAGGTTTGCAACTTCCTCTTCTACTTCAGAAGCGTAAACATAAACCTCGTCACCAATGTTTGCCTCAACTCTTTCGATGGCAGCAGTCAGGGATTCGCCGCTTTCCTTACCATCGACAGAATAATAGTCAGCGTTCTTGCCGGATTCCACAAAAGCAGTGATCCACTCGGTCAAAGGAGTGGTATCCGCAACGACCTTTGCGGTAGTGGTGACGTCGATCGTTACCGTCAGCGTATCTGCGGGAGCAGAAGTAACGGTCAATTTACCGTCAGCCACCGTTGCGTTTGCGCTGGTATAGGTGGCATCTTCAATGTTACACAAGGGAGCTACATCCACAGCCTCGTTGAGATTAACGTAAGCTTCGGAATACAGCTCACCGCCAAAGATAAACTCTACCTTAACGGTACGATTATCGGCAGTGCCGGGACGAATCTCAAGAGCTTCGCCTTCGGCAGCGGTGGTGAAATAAGCAGTGCTGCTTGCATAGCCTACTGCTGCGGGAGCAGCGGTATAGCCCTTATTGAGGGTCCACGCCAGCCCACCGGCAGACATCTCCACCAGCTCGCCAGTAGTCGTCACAGTGCCGCCGGCATACACGCCGCCGGCACCCTCTGTGGTATAGCTGTTTGCCATATCCAGTAATCCATAGTTTGTGGCATTACTACCCTGAATCAGACCGGAAATGGTACCGCCGGTCAACTTACCGGTATTGACGCAGTTATAGACGTAGGTGGTACCCTTGACCCACTGCGCCAGACCCATAATACGGGCAGCGTTGTAGCCGCTTGCAGTCAGATCACCGGTATTGATACAGTTGATCAAGGCGTTATACTGGGGAGTGGTTGCGTCAAGACGGCCAAATGCAGCGATGGGAGCCTTGGTACCGGAAGCACCGTTTGCAGTGACGCTTGCATTGTTCCAGCAGTTGATGAACACGATGGAAAGACCCTTGCCCAGGAAGGCACCGACACTTCCCTCGTTGGCATCAAAGGTACCCTGAATGGTACCGCTGGCAATGCTCAGATCACGGACGACGTGCAGAACGTCGTTCGCGTTACCTGCAGTCGTGTGCGCTGCAGATACACCGATCAGAGCGACGCACTGCGCCGAGCCGGTAGAGTCAACGTTGATGTTGAGCCCATCAATCTTGTGACCCTGGCCGAAGATATCGCCAAGGAAGCCGCGACCTGCGGCATATGCGCCGGCGCTCATCGGGTCGATCGGGGTGCCTTCAAAATCAAGATCCGCCGTGAACCAGAAGTCGTGACCCTTAAAGTCAACGCCCGTCAGGGCCTCATTACTGGTCGCAACAGCCGCGATCCAGTCAGCCTCGTCGGTGATCGCCCAGGCAGTATTATCGGCATTCTCTGCCGCATACTTATAGGGAACCAGACCGCTTTCCGGCCATTCGACAGGAGCATTCGGATAGGTTGCATCCAGATACTCCTTTGATAAGAAGGTTTCCTCTGCAGATGCAGGCAGCACAAAGCCGGCAAACAGAGAGACCAGCATCAATACAGCCGCAAAAGCAGACATTAATCTTGTCTTTTTGGTGACCATAAATTTCTCCTCCTAACAAGAAATTATTAATTAGGAGCCAACCCTCCGACTCACAGAGGTACTGACCCATTATTATAGACTAATTGTAGCATAGTTCCTCTCTGTTTTACATTGTTTTATGTTGTTTTTTTCAAACAATTTTTGACATTTCTATAATTTGAGACAAAAAAGAGAAAGATCGGGCATCTGCTTGCGCAGATGCCCGATCTTGTTTTTTTAAAAAAACTATGCGGCTAAGGTCCGAGGACCCTAACCGCATAGCCGTTCAATTTACATCAAACAAACGTTTGTCGCAAATTAGTTTGGATTACTCGGCGATGATGGTAAGAACGCCTTCTGCATCAGCAGAGTAGTGAACGCCATTGATAACGATGTCGTTATCAACAAGAATCTTTCCACCGTACTTCACGTAGTAATCATTGCCCTCGAAGGTAACAACGCCGGGAGCAAGGCGAGGCTGACCATCAACGATGTAGCAGTAGCCCTGACCACCCCAGATAGCGACCTTCTCGTGAACCTTAACGCCATTCTCATCGAGGAGGAAATAATTATCGGTTTCGCTGTCATAGATCAAGCCGGAAGCGATCTTACCACCATGTCCAACATAGTAGGTAGTACCTTCAACAGTAACGAAACCAGGAGCAACACGAGGCTGACCGTTTACAATGTAGCATCTGCCCTGACCGCCCCAGACAGCAATCTGCTCATGCACCTTGACGCCATTATTATCAAAGAGATAATAAGCGCCGTCCTCAGCAACATAAGTCAGACCGGTAGCAACCTTACCACCATTATTCACATAGTAGGTAACGCCATCAACGGTAACATAGCCGGCAGTAGTACAAGGCTGACCATTTACGATATAGAGCTCGCCATAGCTGCCCCATACAGCAAATTTCTCGTGAACCTTAACGCCGTTTTCATCGAAGAGATAATAGGCATTGTCTTCGCTGACATAGGTCATACCGGTAGCAATCTTACCACCGCTCTTTACATAGTAAGTAGTGCCTTCAACAGTTACATAACCGGTTGCAGCGCGAGGCTGACCGTTTACGATGTAGCACTTACCCTGACCACCCCAGACAGCGATCACGTCATCAGCGATCTTGCCGTCCTCAGCGAAGAGGTAATAGCCTTCAGCATAACCATCGACAGGAGCAGTCACATAGACCAGACCGCCGGTGATCACGCCAGCCTTTGCATAGTAGACATCGGAGCCGATCTCAACCATGCCGGTAACTTCGATTGCAGCGCCACAACCGTTGCAGACAACCTTACCTTCAACGATTTCGTATCCGGTATGAGCTCTCTCTTCGGTGGTGGTGTAAGCATAGGTACAAACCTTACAGGTGTAGGTAGTGGTGATAATGCCACCGCAAACGCCTTCGTCAACAGCGACGTCAAAGTCGCAGTCTTCGGTTTCAGTTGCGGAGCAGTTAGCACAACCGCGGGTATGGGTCTTAGTCTCTTCGACATGAGCCCACTCGCCCCAAGCGTGATCCAGAACAGCAATCTCTTCCTGAGCAACCAGAGTAGCGCCGCATTCGGAGCACTTCACGCCATCGGTCAAACCGGTAGCGGTACAAGTAGCTGCATAGCCCTTGACAGTTTCTTCAGTATGA
>JAZQAQ010000072.1:0-27476 GCA_045545255.1 Eubacteriales bacterium
CCCTTTGTGGAGTCCAAGGGAAACTTCGGTAAGGTTTATTCTCGGGATATGGCATACGCTGCCTCCCGTTATACCGAGGCAAAGCTTGCTCCCATCTGCAAAGAGGTCTTTGGGGATATCGATAAAGATACGGTGGATTTCGTCCCCAACTATGATAACTCCACCACTGAGCCGACCCTGCTGCCGGTCTCCTTCCCCACTATTCTGACGACCCCCAATCAGGGTATCGCCGTAGGTATGGCGTCCAATATCTGCTCCTTCAATCTGGGTGAGGTCTGCGACACGGTGATCGCGCTGATGGAAAACCCCGATCATCCCATCGAGCAGACGATGCCCGGTCCGGACTTTTCCACCGGCGGTCGGCTTCTGGTCAATCAGTCGCAGATCAAGGAGGTCTACGATACCGGCAGAGGCTCTATTCGTGTCCGTGCCCGCTACGAGGTGGAGGGCAACATCATCTGGATCAACGAGATCCCCTATACTACGACTGTGGAAGCCATTATGGATAAGGTCATCGAGCTCTATAAAGCGGGTAAGGTACGGGAGCTGAGCGACATCAAGGATATGTCCGATAAGACCGGTATGCGCATCGCCATCGAGCTCAAGCGGGGCAACGATCCGGAAAAGGTGATGGCAAAGCTCTTTAAAATGACCCCGCTGGAGGATAGCTTCGGGTGCAATTTCAATATTCTTATTGCAGGCACCCCGATGGTCCTGGGCGTACGCCAGCTGATCGAAGAATGGCTGGCATTCCGCGTGGAATGCATTAAACGCCGCACCTTCTATAATCTGCAAAAGGCAAAGGAAAAACTGCACCTTTTGGTGGGCTTGAAAAAGATCCTCTTGGATATTGATAAAGCCATCAAGATCGTGCGGGAGACGGAGCACGATGAAGAGGTTGTCCCCAACCTGATGATCGGCTTCGGTGTGGATGAAATTCAGGCGGAATACATCGCCAATATCAAGCTGCGCTATCTGAACAAAGAATACATCCTCAATCGCTTGGAGGAGATCGCCGATCTGGAAAAAGAGATCGCCGAGATGGAAGCCATCCTCAAGAGCCGCACCAAGGTCAACCGACTGATCGAAAGTGATCTTAAGCGGGTGAAAAAGATGTATGCCTCTCCCCGTAAGACCGAGCTGGTCTACGAGGATCAGCTGGAGGAGGTGGACGAGTCCGAGCACATCGAGGACTACCCCGTTACCTACTTCCTCTCCAAAGAGGGCTACTTCAAAAAGATTCAGCCCAACTCTCTGCGGATGAACAGTGCCCAGAAATATAAGGACGGTGACGGTTTGCGCAGAGCGGTGGAATCCACCAATAAGGCAGAGCTGATCTTCTTCACCTCCAAGCAGAATGCTTATAAAGCCAAAGGCTATGACTTCGAGGATACCAAGGCAAGCCTTTTGGGCGACTATCTGCCCGCCAAGCTGGAAATGGAGCAGGATGAAACTGTTGTCGCGATGGCGGTGACCACCGACTACAGCGGAGATATGCTCTTCTTCTTTGAAAACGGCAAGGCTGCAAAAGTTCCCCTCTCTTCTTATAAGACAGTCACCAATCGCCGCCGGCTGATCAATGCCTATAGCGACAAAGCGCCCCTCACCGCCACCCTCCAATTGACGGAAGATGCGGATATTCTGCTGGTCTCCAGCAATCAAAAGGGTCTGGTCGTCCATTCTGCACTGATTCCCCAAAAGACCACCAAGTCTACCCAGGGCGTCAGCGTTATGACCCAAAAAGGTAAGCACACTCTGGAAAAGGCGACAACCGTTGCCGAGGTCGGGCTGACTAACCTCTCCTACTACCGCACCAAGAATCTCCCCGCTGTGGGTCATCTCCTGCGTCAGCAAGATCTTCCTGACGATCAGCTCACGCTCTTTGACGAATAAAAATAAGCACCGAAAAGCAATCAATGCTTTTCGGTGTTTACTTTTTGTCAGTTCTTCCGGTCAAGTAGTCCAGCGAAACCTTATAAAAATCCGCAATTCGAATTAAAATTTCTAATTTTGGCTCTCGGGTCATCAGTTCATAGTTTTGATACGCCTTCTCCGTAATATCACAGTAAATCGCCACCTGCGCCTGGGTCAGCTTTAATTCTTTTCTGCACGCTTTCAAGCGCTCCGCTATAATCTTTCTCATTCATTATCACCTACAAATGTTCTTGACATTTTCAGTATAACGAATTAAAATTTATAATATACCAACATTTGTTAGTGGTGCGCGAAATGAGGTAATCATAGTGGCAGAATATTGTGTGGATTGTTGGAACGAAATCAACGGAACAAACAATCCTCCTCAAAAATTTGTCCTTTCAAAATATCCGGAGTTATGCGAAGGATGTGAAGAAATGAAACAGGTGGTAGTCACCGAACGAGGTCTTTTTCATTGGCCGTGGTTAGATATTCTTCTCTTTCCTTTTCGCCTTATTCGGTATTGCGTATTCTCCATTGCCATCAAAATACATAATCGTCGCAATAATAATCACAGAAGAAAAAAGAGCAGAAAGTAATCAACTTCCTGCTCTTTTCAGAGTGTCATAAAACGCCCTTACCCCAATTCATTTTGGGTTAAGGGGTTTTCTTTTTACAATTATGCAATTGATTTTCAACCGCTGTTATGATATTATTTTTTATATATAACAAAAACGCCCCCGCAGGCGGGAGCGTTTTTTGCCGGTTGATCAGTTATTGCAGCAGCACCAGAGCAGGATGACAATAAGGATCAGCACCAAACAACCATTGTTCTCAAACAGATCGTTGAAGCAACCACACATAAGCCGTACCCTCCTTCTTCAGACAGAGTGAATGAAAATCCTTCCTTGCAAATCGGGTCGGGATCACTCAACTCACTCTATTCGATGTATCTTATGAGTACGGTCAAAAATGTGTTACAGAAAGGAAAAAGTAATGGCAGAAAAAATCTATTCCATCAAAATCAAGGAGGCTTTCTCCGAAAAATGCGGATGCCCCATCTGTACCTTACGCAATCTTCTGGAAAAGGATGAGATCGAGCGAATCTTAGGTGCCGCTATGATGGAACCGGACACCCGCAAGGAGACCAACCGCAAGGGATTTTGCAAGACCCATTTAGAAAAGCTCTTTACTTCCGGCAATAAGCTTCCGATGGCACTGATGCTTTCCACCCATCTGGCAGAGCTGGAAGGAAAACTTTTCAAGGGGGACGGCAAAAAAGCCGCCTCTGCATACGCAGATGCCCGCAAAAGCTGCTACCTTTGCAGTCGGATGAATCTTTTTATGGGACGGGTACTGGATAATATCTGCTATCTCTACTCCGCCGAGGAGGATTTCCGCCGTCTGCTGCGGGAGCAGGAATTTTTCTGCGAGACCCATAGCGCACGCCTTTTGGAGATGGCAGAAAAGACACTGCCCAAAAAAGAGCGGATCGCTTTTGCCTCCGATGTTGTGGGCTGCAATAAAAAATATATGGAGACCCTCAAAGAGGATCTGGACTGGTTCTGCAAAAAATTTGACTACCGCTATGCCAAGGAGGATTGGAAAAACTCCAAGGATGCCATTGAGCGGACTGTCAAATATCTTTCTTAAACCCGATAGAAATAAAATTAGAGTGGATAAAGAAAGGGGGGCGTCGGCTTGGTCGCTCTGATTACCGATGCGCACTACAGAATGTCGCCGGCGCTGATCCGCAGTCTGGCGAAGGCGGGAGTGCGGGTCTATACCTCTGAAAAAGAAAACTTTTCCTCCCTGCCCGGGGCGCGGTCAAAATACGGATATGACCATTTCACCCTCCCCGAGGAAGGCTACGAGGATGCATTATACGAACTTTTGGAAAGACTGGGCAAGGAGCATCACTGCAAGCCTGCACTGCTGCCCGTCGGTGCCGCTACTTTACGGTTGATCTCCAAAAATGCAGAGCGTTTTTCCACGGTGGCAGGGATCTGTGTCGCCGATTCGGATACCCTCGCTTTGCTCAACAGTAAGCAGCAGCTCCATCAGCTTGCCGCTACGCTGGAGATTCCTCTCCCCCGCAATTTCGAGGGGGACTTTGATACCTTTTCCTATCCTTGCGTTGTGAAGCCCGTCTGCGGAGAAAAGTACGGGCTTCCTGCAGAAGCACGATACCGCATCTGCCATACACCGCAAGAGGCACGCGCGGCTTACGAACATTTCCAAAGCTGCACCGAGGAGCCGCCTTTGGTGCAGGAATACCTGCCCGGCGGGGGAATCGGCTGCTCGGTGATTGCCGAAAAAGGGGTCATCCTTGCCCATATCGGGCATCGGCGGATACGAGAGTATCCCATCTCCGGCGGTCCCTCCTCTTGCTGCATCGCGGAGGAGCACCCCCTCCTGCTTCAATGGGCAGAAAAACTGGTGGCGGCCACCCATTTTTCCGGTCTCGCAATGTTTGAATTCAAAGAGGATGCTTCGGGCAACCCCCGTCTTTTGGAATGTAATCCCCGCATCTGGGGCAGCTTTCCTCTGACCCATACCGCCCAAAGTACCCTCCCCTATTGCTGGTTTGCCGCTGCTTGGAATCAAGGCAATCCGACGCAAGCCATCCCTTTGCCCACCAATCAATTCCTTGCGGGAAAGAAGATGACCTTTTTCCCCTCCGACCTGATGGCAGGGCTGGGATATCTCAAGAAAAAAGAACCGCGCCGCGCCCTATCCGCCCTCATCGACCTTTTGAATCCCCGAGTACGGGACGGCGTCTTTCAATGGAGCGATCCCGCGCCTGCTTTCGCTTATTACGCCGGCTTTTTTCGGCGGGGAGGGAAACTATGATCATTAAAGCCGATCTTCATACCCATACCGATCGCTCCAACGACGGACGCCAAAGTCTTTCCGCGTTGGTTGCCGCCGCAAAAGCCAAAGGACTGCAAGCAGTGGCGGTCACCGATCATTTTCTTTTCAGCCCCTTACCCGAGGAGATGGACGGCGTCCTGCTGATCCCCGGCTGCGAGCTTTCCACCGCAGCAGGGCATATGACAGGGCTTTTTCTGGAGCGCAAGCCTTGCACCGATCCTTTGAGACCTGTGCCGGATGCGGTGCAGGAGATCCGCGACTGCGGAGGAATTGCCATTATGGCGCATCCTTTCCAGAAAGCAGGCTTTCCCGAGGCAGACTTCACCTTTGATATAGACGGACTGGAGACTGCCAACGCCCGCGCCTGCCAAACAGATAAGGACGCTAATAATAAAGCCTGCGCCCTTGCCGAAAGAGAGGGGTATACCACCATCGGCGGCAGTGATGCACACTGCATCCAAGAGGTAGGCAATGCTTACACCGAAATCCAATGCAAAGCATTGACCCGCTCCGCTTTGAAAGAGGCCATCTTGCGCGGAGATTGCAAGGCAGTTTTGGTTCGCAATACCCCGCATCGGTTGGTGGGTCTTTCCCAGCTTGCCCGCCGCAAACGCTTCGGCGGATTGCGCAATTACTGCGCAGGGCTGCTCCGACTTTGCAAATACATTCTATTAGATATTAAAAACGCGCTTTAAAGGAGATATCCTATGTCATTTGTTACGAAATGTATCGGTCTTGCAAAAAAAGTTAAGCACCGTTATCAGGATCAAATCAAAGCACATACCCCCGTCTATCTCTCTCCGGTCCGCAGGATCGAGCGAGTTTCCACCGGCGAGCGAATCTGCGCGATGACCTTTGACGACGGTCCTTGCCGTCTGCCCGCCAATCCCGATCATTTTGAGGGAAAGCCTCTGACCTTGGTACTGGCGGAGACGCTGGAGCAATACGGCGCAAAAGGTACCTTCGACGTGATTGGCGATACCTCCGCCAACTATCCCGATAAGGTCGGCAAGGAAGGGACTGCCGCCTGGGGCGGTACCGCCTATGATCATTATCCCGATTTCGGAAAGGATACGGAAGGCGGAGTTGCCCACTGCCCCGAGCTGGTCAGCCGACTTTTGGAGGGCGGTCACCAGATCACAAGCCATACCTGGAAGCATATCCTCTGGGGCAAAAAGAATATCGTCTATGCCAAGCGGCATCATATGGCAAATCTGCAGGAAGTAGTAGACGACCTCAAGGAAATGGAGCGGGTGATGCAGGAGAAATGGAACTACCCCATTCGTCTTTCCAGACCGCCTCATTATGTAGATCGCATTGCAGGCGGATTCACCAGCTACGATGCCTACGCCCTGATGGGCTATCAATATCTCGCCGCCGCCTATGACGGTGCAGGCTGGCTGCCCCTCGCCACCTACGAGGCAGAGGTGGACGCCACCTGGAAACCGATGGAGCAGCTTTTGGCAGAAAATCCGGACGCCCTTTGCGGGCAGATCATCTTTCAGAAGGACGGCTTCAATATGCTGCGCCGCACCCCGGTGGCAGACGGGCTGTCCAAGCAGCTGGAGGTACTGAAGCGGTACGGCTATCAGGTGGTCACCGTGGATGAACTGATGGCGCACTCCCCCTTTGCAGACGCGGAATGTCCCGATGCGGCGGCACTTTTAGAGGACGGCTGGTGCGTGGCGTTTAAAGACAACTCCCTTCGCCTTGAAACCACGCTCACCAGAGGCGCGCTTGCGGAGATGGCATACGGTTGGGAAGGGGCTGAACGCCGCATCCAAATGATGAAAAACGGCAAAGCTCCCTTTAAGGATATGAAAGCATCGCATCCCTATGCAGGTGCCGCTGCCATCGCAGCAGAACGATGCGGATTGGGTGAAAACGGACGCTTTTCTCCCGATACCCCCGCCACTCAGGCAGACCTGCGGCGGGTACTGACCGATCGCTGCTCCCGTGCACCGGAATCTCTTCCTGCAACGCCCTTGACCCACGCTGAATTCTTTGCCATTGCCGCCCTCAAGGAGGAACAATGAGCAAAAACCAAGAACGGGTCACGCCCGTCTATTACCCCCGCTCCGAGGAGCTGCTCTGCGCTCTGACCCACGGAGCAGGCGCGCTTTTCGGCGTCTTTGCACTGGTCTATATGGTGGTCCTCTCCGCCCGCAACGGCAATGGCTGGGCGGTGGTGGCATCCGCCATCTACGGTGCTTCCCTCATTATTTTATATACCATCTCCACCCTCTCCCACGCGCTTACCCATCGTGGCGCAAAAAAAGTCTTTCGTGTACTGGACCACGCCACCATCTTTTTGCTCATCGCCGGAACCTATACCCCCGTTACCCTCATCACCCTGCAGGGTGCTTTGGGCTGGTCGATCTTCGGCATCCAATGGGGAATTGCGGTGATCGGCATCGTGCTTGGCTCGGTATCCCTCGATCGCTTTAAAAGAGTCTCTACCTATATTTATGTAGCAATGGGGTGGGCGATCATCTTTGCCGCTTATCCTCTGATCTCCAAAATGGAGCTTTCAGGTCTGATCTATCTTTTGGGCGGCGGTATCTTTTATTCCGTCGGTACGCTTTTTTATAATCGGAAGATGGCAAACAGTCATTTCCTTTGGCACCTTTTTGCACTGATCGGCTCGATCCTGCAATTTGTGGCAGTCTGTCTCTACGTACTGCCGGTGACTTTTCACTAAATCCACACAAAATCCCTGCAACCGATTCATTGTTGCAGGGATTTTTTACGCTTATTTTTCCAAAATAGTTACAGAGATGTAACTTTTTTCGTGAAAAACTTGACATTTCGACCTTTTTAGGCTATACTGTGTAACGGTTTTGTAATTTTTCGAAATCAAAATGTAATTTTTGATGGCACAAATTGCATAAAATGGAAAGACGAATCCAAACTAAGGATAGGTAAACCACAAAATTTAACCGCTTTTCAGCGTACCCCTTACCTATCGCGAATAAGGAGAAAGTTTTTATGTTACAGTTTAAAGAAAAGTTCCGGACTCTGGGTCGGAAGGTTCGATCCTTTGCCCAAAAGAGCGCGGAGCAGATCAAGCCTTATGCCGCCAAAGCCCTGCGCTTTACGGCAAAGCACCGAATCCCCACGACGGTCGTTTGCGTGGTGCTGGTGCTCTCGATGCTGATGTCGGTTATCACCGTCAGCATCCATCAGGTGGACGTTATCGAGGACGGCGAGAAGATCAATTCCTTCCACGCGATCCTTACCGATGAGCAGTCCATTCTTGAAAAAGCAGAAATCACCCTCAGCGAGGGCGATGAAATGACCATCAATGAAGATGGCGGCGTTGTTACGGTGCAGATCGCCCGCGCCTTCCCCGTCTATATCCACGCAGACGGCGAGACCGCAATGGTTATGCTGGCGAAGGGTACGGTCGCAGACGCTCTTGAAAAAGCAGAGCTGACCTGCGGCGAGGAAGATCTCCTCAGCGTTGACCTTGCCGCTGCATTGGAAAGCGGGATGGAGATCACTCTTGATCGTGTAAAAAGCGAGAAAGCAGAAAAGACCGTCTCCATCGACTTCGAAACCAAAAAAGTAGAGACTAAAGATCTTTATGTGGGCGAAACCAAGGTCCAGCAGAAGGGTGAAAAGGGCGAAAAGAAGCTGACCTACTCTGTGACCTATACCAACGGCAAGGAAACTGATCGCAAGCTGGTCAGCGAAGAGATCGTCAAAGAGCCGGTGGAAAAGATCGTGCTGGTGGGCACCAAGCCTCACGGCACCTTCCTCCAGTCCTCTTCCGCACCCAAGACCTATAAAAAGGTTATGACGATGAACTGCACCGCTTATTCCGCAGGCGGCTCCACCGCCACCGGAAGACCCGCCAAATGGGGCGTCATTGCAGTAGACCCCAAGGTCATCCCTCTGGGAACCAAGGTCTATGTGGAGACCACAGACGGTAAGTTTATCTACGGCACTGCCATTGCTGCCGATACCGGCGGCGCCATCAAAGGAAATATCATTGATATCTGCGTCAATACCCGCAAAGAGGCTTACGCCTTCGGTCGCAGAACGGTCAATGTATATATTCTGTAATTAAAACATTTCAAAATAAAAAAGAGATTTTTGCAACCGCAAAAATCTCTTTTTTTATTATTCAGAAAATCAGCTGATGTAGAAAGACTCCCAAATCAATCCTTCGGAAAGAAAAAGCAGGATGACGAACACACCGACCAGGAAGGTCACAACAAAAGCAACACAGCTCAAAATCAAGCCTGCAATCGCCATTCCCTTCCCGCCTTTCTTGACGAGACCGATGATACCAAAGACCGCAGCAAGAATCTCCGGCACGATCATCAGTACGGGAATCCAACAGAACATCATACTGAAGATACCGCCGACTAAAGAAATGACGCTGAAAATCTTATGTTCTTCTTTGGCAGGCTGCGCGTTTACCGGTTGCGTATACTGCGGGATGGGCGGAGTTTGCGGCTGCTCTGCGGCAGTCGGGGTCTCCTCCTTCACTTCTTCTGCAGCAGGCTCGGCTTTCGGCTCTTCTGCTGCAATAGGCTCAACCTTCGGCTCTTCTGCAACGGGTGCAGCCGCCTCGGCGGGCTTTTCTTCCGCAGAAACTGCTACCGGGAAACCGCATTTTTCGCAAAAACGCACGCCATCTTCCAATTTATGACCGCAATTAATACAAAACATCAAATCAACTCTCCTTTACAAGATTTCTTGTTTTTATTATAGTGAAATTCCCCGTCTCCGTCAAGGTGGAATTTGAAATATCACTTCAAGTAAAAAGGCGGATTTTGCTCAATGCAGGCGCGGGAAACGCAAGGTGACCTTGAATAGATCTCCGTCTACCTCGATCACCAGTCTGCCGCCCTGCAACTCCGCCAGACTACGGGCAATGGAAAGCCCCAAGCCGCTCCCTTCGGTATTCCGGGAACTGTCGCCCCGCACAAAGCGTTCCAGCAACTCCTCACCGCTAATATTGAGCGGTGCTCTGGAGATATTACGGAAACGGATGGTCGTTTCCTGATCGTCGGCAGATAGATCCAGATACACCCGAGTCCCGCTTTGGGCGTATTTGACGATATTGACCATCAAATTATCCAAAATCCGCCATAGATGGCGGGGATCTGCCGAGATCATAGCAGGTTGTTCGGGTAATCGGAGCACCGGCTCCAGTTCTTTTTCACGAAGGCGTTCATCATATTCACCTGCCATCTGCGTCAGTAAAACCGCCGCATCGCAGGGCTCCGGATGGATCGGCAAACTGCCGGAGGATGCCTTGGATGCCTCTACCAGATCTTCGATCAATTTTTTCAGCCGTGCAGACTGACGGTCCAATACGCCGATATATTCTCGGATCCGCTGGTTTTCCGGCTCTTCCTTTTTAATAAGATCCACGTAATTGATCATAGAGGTCAGCGGGGTCTTGATATCGTGAGAGACGTTGGTGATCAACTCGGTCTTAAACCGCTCACTTTTCATCCGCTCCTCCACCGCTTTATTCATCCCGTCACCGATGGAATTGAGGCTCTCTCCGAAACGTTTGAAATCACCGAAAAGATCATCGGTTTCCAACCATTCCTCCAAGTTTCCTGCCGCCAGCCGTTCGCCGCCCTTTTGAATTTTGCGTAGAGAAACGGCAACCCAAAGCACCAGCGGAACCAAGAGCAGCTTTTCCGCCAGCCACCACAGCAGCAATGTTCCTTTTTCCCAAACCATCAGCAAAAACATAAATTCTGCAAAAGAGATTCCTACCAAGGCAAGGCTTGTCTTCCAAATCAAGGGAAGCTGAGAAAAAAGCCGACGGAGCCAAATCAGCAGGACTTTGATCCCATTTTTTACCCAAATCAGACATTTACCGATCAGGGTATTGCGAAGTACACCACCCACCTTCAGTCGGGTCGCAAGGCTCAAGAAATACCAGAGCGCCAGCAGGAAATCCACGATCCCGCAGAACAGCAGATAGAGATAGAGCTCCGGTTCGTTCAACATATCTAAAAAATAAATCTCCAAAAGTGCAACGGCAAACACCGCCACCGTCACCACATCGAAGGGAATCCGATCCATCGGATTGAGCCGCGGCACATCTTCATCCGGATGGTTGCCGGCACTGCAAAAAAGATAGATGATCAGCGCCACCTCCGCCAGCAGTCCCAGCGCAGCCCATAAAAAGACGGAATAACGATACCGATAGAAAAAACCGATCCAGTCCTCAGCCACGGAAAAGGAATCGATTTCCGCAAACTCTGCGGCAAGGTAACCGACGACGATATAGCGCTCCTCCTGATAGAAATCCCCGCCGGGGACATAGATTTCTCTATCGTACACCGATTCCAGGCTCATCTGCACCGGCTGACCATCATAGTTTGCGGCAACGACTTCGCCCTGCGGGTCGAAGATCTGATAATAGTAATTGCCCGGATATTCCACCGCAGCTACCGTCGCTTCCGCTACGATCAGATCGTAAAACATATTGGAATTTTGCTCCGCCAAAAGAGTGCGAAAGGCATCCTTCCGCAACGCTGCCTCCGAGCGGGTATAGAAACCGTTCATTTCCATTACCACGCCGGACAAAGCAAAGAGGATCGTCAAAAGCCCCACCAACGTCGCCAGGATCACGGCTGTGGCTTTAAAAGGCAGGCGATAGTATGTATTTTTCATCTGCCGCCCTCCATCTTATAGCCCTGCGCCCAGACAACCTTCAGATAGCGGGGCTCTGCAGGATTGATCTCGATCTTCTCCCGCAGGTGACGGATATGCACCGCGACGGTGCTTTCAGCACCAAAGGGAGCGTCCTTCCAGACACGGGAATAGATCTCCTTTGGAGAAAAGACCTCACCGGGATGCTGCATCAGCAGCTTTAAGATCTCATACTCCGTCGGGGTTAGGTTGACCGACTCCCCATCCACCGTAACCTCCTTGGCTTTATCCTGGAGGATGATACCGCCCACAACGCAAACGCTCTTATCCTCCGCAGGCACACTACCGCCGAGCTGCAGATACCGCCGCAGATGGCTTTTGACCCGTGCCAACAGTTCCACCGGGTTAAAGGGCTTGGTTACGTAATCGTCTGCTCCCACATTCAATCCCAACACCTTATCGGTATCCTCCCCTTTTGCCGTCAGCAGTATCACCGGCAGATTACTCTGCTCCCGCAGACGAACCATGGCGGTGATTCCGTCCATCTCCGGCATCATAATATCCATCAAGACCAAGTGTATCTCTTCCTTTTCCACCAAGGCAAGCGCATCCCGCCCATTATAAGCAGTCAGGGTGCGGTACCCTTCCGCTTCTAAGTAAATTTTCAACGCCGCAACGATATCCTGTTCATCATCGCAGATCAAAATGGTATACATTTCATCTCACCTCGCTATTATCATAACAGATACTGTTTTAAAATAAAAGGTTTAAAACTTTTAAGATTTTATTAACAAACGCTCCCTATGGCGAACTGCCATAGGGAGCGTTATTTATCTTTAAAATTTCATCAAAAGCTCTGCGGGAATCAAAGA
This sequence comes from Eubacteriales bacterium, assembly GCA_045545255.1. GTDB lineage: Bacteria > Bacillota > Clostridia > Oscillospirales > QAKW01 > QAKW01. The sequence goes on from JAZQAQ010000072.1 coordinate 12,291, forward strand.
TGCATCAAACCGATAATGGGCCGCAACCTCTGCCCGAGGGAGATAGTCCTCCTCCCGTACCGGCTGACCGCCGTTATGCAGGATATAGGGCTGCCCGTTTTTATTGCGCTTATCGGAGACGATACCGATATGCTTATTATTGCCAAACACCACGATATCCCCCGGCTGCCACTCCCCGATCGCAGATATATCGGTGGTAAGGGTCTGCCCGTATCTACTGAAGAATACCCGCAGGTTGGTGACCCGACGGAAATCAATGTTGGTATCCGCTTTTTGAATATGGGGATAAGCTTCCGGTCGGGCGGCAATATCCACATCAACCATATCCCGCAGGGAATAGCCTGCTTCCCGAAATGCACGCCAGACCAGATCAGTGCAGACGCCCACATCCTCGTCAGGATACCCTGCGGCGCAATACGCTCCGTCGTAACGAGGGTGATTTTTGGCATCCTTTTTAGCACCCGCAAGGAGATCGGCGTAATCATCTATGCCGTTCTGATTAAAGTCTACCGAACTGACCAAGGTATCGATCCCGAAATCTGCAGCGGTATAGCTTTTACGGGGAATCAAGCCCCAATACCACGCCGCCCATACCCCACCGATCAGCAGTACTGCCAGCAGAGCGAGGGCAATGACTTTAAAGTTCTTGCTTTTCATTTTTGATCTCCTCTGCTTGTTCCTCAGTCAAATAACCGTAGCGCACCATCTTTTCCAGCACCTGCGCCTGCCGCTGGATTGCCAGATGCGGATTGACGGTGGGATCATAGACGGAAGGAGCATTGGGCAGACCTGCCAGAAGGGTACATTCATAGTCAGAAAGCTCCTCCGGAGCTTTCCCAAAATAACCTATAGAAGCATCAAAGATGCAGTAATACCCGCTGCCGTAATAGATGCAGTTGATATAAAGATCTAAAATCTCGTCCTTTTCATAAGCCTTTTCAATAGCGCGTGCCATAAAAAGCTCTGCGATCTTGCGTTCCAGCTTGCGGGACTGTGGAAAATAGAAATTCTTTGCCAACTGCTGGGTAATGGTGCTCCCGCCCTCCTTTAAAGACCAGGTGCGCAGATCGGTCCAGACTGCCCGCAGAATGGCTACGGGATCCACCCCGCCGTGAGAATAAAATCGGTGATCCTCCGCGGCAATGACCGCATTCTTATAAATCTTCGGAAGTTGGTTTATACGGGTATAATGAGCGTCACCCTGAAGTTCTGCCACCTTTTGCTCCAGCGAGCAGTCTTCCAGTGCCTCCCGATACATTCGGTAACCCTCCACGGTATAGATACAACCCACGCTCAAGACCGCTACTAACAGGGTCATCAGCACCCAAAACAGAGTACGCTTGATGGTCTTTTTCATCGTATCCTTCCTTTCATCGGTTGCGGATGGCATCGATGGGCCGCTTTGCCGCAATCCTTCTGACCGGAAAATAGCTTGCCAACGCCGCTACCAAGAGACTGACCGCCAGAAGCAAAATTACCTGTCTTGCTCCAAAGGTCAGTACGCTGATCAAAATTCCATTTTGACGGAGAATCCAGTTAACCAGCCAGGTTGCCACTCCGACCCCGGCAGAGGATAAAATAAAGTTGATCATTGCAATGATAAAGCTCTCGGAAAAGAAAATCCGGAACACATCGCTGCTACGGGAGCCAATGGCCCGCAAGATCCCGATCTCCTGCTTTTTATAGGAGATACTGGTAGCGATAAAGTTTGCCAGCATCAGTGCTGCAAAAAGGGCGAAGCCTAAGCCGATATACAAAAACACCTTTGCCATCATCTTGAGGACGTCATTAACGGTATCCAACTCATAGGTAACAGAATTGAGCAACGGATAACGGATGCCGCTTTGCTCCCGATAGCAATAATCGACCATCGTGCGCAACGCGCTTTTTTCAGCGGGACAGCCACCGACGGCAAAATCATACTGTCCGTCAATAGTCAATTGCTGATAGTATTCATCCGCGACGATGATTCCGCCGAAATAGCGTTCGTCCGAAAGATTCAAAACGCCCACGATCTTCACGTCCTGCAGATTTCCGCTATAGTCAGAAAGATCCCACATATTTCCGTTCAACGCCCCGACCTCTCGTGCCGCCTCCAGAGCCTCTTTCGGCTCTAACCCCAAATGATCGGCGGTAATCACGATCTCCTGCTTGGAAAGCTCCGTACGGGCACCGTCCAGCCAAAGAATATCCTCCGACTTAAAATCCGAAAGTTTACCCAGTCGATCCGCACCAAAGCTTTGCTCCTCGTTATACACCCAAAAAGAGCCTTCATTCTGCTTCAACGGGATCGTAGCAGATGCCAGCGTCTGATAGGTCTCCGGGCTGACCATTGCCACCTGCGCCAGACTATAGTCGGTGGCATACCGAAATTCACGCTCCAGTGCGTAGCGTACCAATTCCTCAGCGGTGGTCATATGCTCCGGCTCCTCTGAAAGAGGCTCATAGCGGGTCATATCCAATTTGGTATCCACGATACCCACTACCTCGTAGTCCTTATTATGCAGGGTTATGATCTTACCCAAAAGGTCTGCAGGCTTCTCAATTTTCTGCACCGCCACCGAGCCGTTTGGACGGTAGCCGCCGTTCATAAAACCTTCCGCAATATAGCGGCTGACGGCGATCTCATTTTTATTCCCGTCAGGCAGGCGTCCCGCCAACAGAGAGAAATCCATTGCCTGCAGATCACGTCGGGTCATTGCCGCAAAGCCGCTGAAATGACCGGCATAAAGATCATAGTCCGTCTCACCGCCCAGTTGGCTTTCAAAGACCAAACCTAAATCAAAGGAGGAGACCCCCTTTAAATGAACGCCGGTATTTTCTTCGAATTTTGCAAGATCCTCGTCCTTAAGGGCGTTATAAAGCTCCCGCCAATAGAAGTCGTCTCCCTCTCCCACCTTTTGCTGCTTGCGGATGGAGGTATAACTGATTCCGGTATCAAGGATGGAATTGGTGCAGGTCTCCACGTGCTTATAGGCACCAAAGGTATCAGAAAGTCCAAACAGTCCGAAGGCAATGCAGGAAAGCAGAATGGTCACGATCAGACGGATCTTCTTATATTTCAAACTGCTGCCACCGATTCGAAAGGCATTTTTCAACGGTAATTTTGACTTGATCAGCTTAAAATTTGCCCCATCCCGATGAGGAATCCTTTGAAGATCGGTCGGTTGAAAAGCCGCAGTGGTATGCGCATTTTTGCGGTGTAAAATTACACTATTTGTATTTTGAGCCAGCCATTCATTAATAGCAAGGCGATCTTCTTCCGTCAACTGATAGCCGGGCTGTACCTCGACGGTCTCCTCCCCGAAGGTGAGGGGTTCCACGCTCTCCGACAGAGGCTCGCAACCGCGCTCCACATCTCGGATGACCTTCCCGTCTGCAAGCTCAATGATCCGATCTGCGTACCGCTCCGCAAACTCCCGATCGTGGGAGACTACGATCACCAGATGCTTTGCTGATAGCTTTTTCAAGGTTTCCAGAACCTGCTTACCGGTGGCAGAATCCAAAGCACCGGTCGGCTCATCCGCCATAATGATCTCCGGCTTTTTCACCAACGCCCGAGCAATCGCCACCCGCTGCTTTTGCCCACCGGACAGTTCATTGGGGCGGCGGGCACCAAAGCCTGCAAGATCCACTTCGTTCAGAATGGCGTTGATCTCCGCATCGGTGGCTTTTTTACCCTAAAGCTGCAATGCCAGGGCGATATTGGCACCCACGGTAAACTCCTCCAGCACGTTATATTCCTGAAAGATAAATCCCACGTAAGTATTGCGATAGGAATCGAAATGCTTTTGCTTAAAATCACGGGAGGAAACACCCTTGATGATGATTTCTCCTTTATCATAGCGATCCAGACCGCCCAAAACGTTTAAGAGGGTAGATTTACCGCTGCCGGACTTGCCTAGCAGGAAAACCATCCCCGTATCGGGGAAACGGATGTTGACATCCTTCAGTGCAGTCACCGGAACGCCCTTTTTGGGTTTATAGATCTTATATAAACCTTTGGTCTCCAACATTTTCCAGACCTCCTTTGCTTTTATTTTAACAGAAAACTTTTTAATTATATAGAGGGAAAATTCTTAATATTCTTTTAACGTTTGATTATAAAAAAATCACCCCCTTGGGGAGATTCTCAAGGAGGTGATTTTTTTACAGATTCAAGAAGTCCTTGCGATAGTTGACGCCGAAGAATTCGGCGAGTTCGACCATTTCGCTATCCTTAATGGTGTTGACCCGAGGCAGACCTGCAGTCAGCATATAGATCTGGGCGGCTTTTTCCACCGTCTCGATCAAGCCGAAGGTCTCATCCATCGTCTTACCGGCACCATAGATGCCGTGCATTCCCCAGACCAGCAGACGGAACTCCTCCATCTTCTTTGCGGTGGCTTCACCGATGGAATTGGTGCCGCAGAGCATCCAAGGCAGGACGCCCACGCCGTCGGGGAATACAACGATACACTCGGTACACATCTCCCAAAGAGAATGAGTGAACTTTTTCTCGTCCAGCTCGTGAACATAGTTCATCGCGAGGGTATAAGTAGGATGGCTATGCATAATGACACGGTTTTCAGGGTCTACCTGCAGTCTTGCCATATGGCTCATCAGGTGTGCAGGCAGCTCGCTGGTGAACTTACCGCCGTCCTCATAGCCCCAGAGCAGTTCGGCGGTCGTGCCGTCCTCTGCGATGCGGATGATGCCCAGATTATTGGCGGGGTCGCTCTCCATATTCTTGAAATATTTACCCGTACCGGTAACGATAAAGAGCTTTCCGATCAGCGGGGTTGCATCAAAGCCGGTGGGGATGGTACGAATGACCTGATTGAGATCCAGATATTCAGCCACTTCCTTTTCGTCCAAAAGATAGCTGATATTGCCGCCGTTGCGCTCATCCCAGCCCAGGCGATACATATTGGCAGTCGTCTTTTTCATTTCCTCCACAAAGGGGGCGTTAAAAATATTTTTCATTTCAGTTTCCTCTCTTACTTAATATTTCTTTTTCATATTTTTGAACGGTTGCCAGCCACGCACCATCGGCGGGGGCACCGCATTGCTTACAATATTCAGTCCATACATCACCGAAGGGCAGGGTTTTGAGCTCTTCCCGACGAACCATCAGTTCTGTCCAAGAGCCGCCGTCCTGCAGGGCGGAGAGCATCTTGTGGGGGGTGAGCAATGCCATCAGCAATGCCTTTTGCAGGTTACGAAAGCCTACCGTCCAGGCGGAGATGCGGTTGATGGATGCATCGAAATAGTCCAGTGCGATCTTGATGCTCCCCTCCAGCCCGCCGCAACGAACGATCTCTCTGCAGATCTCGCAGGTCTCATCGTCCAAAAGGACCACGTGGTCACTATCCCAACGAATGGGGCGGGTAACGTGCAGGGCAATTTCCGGGAAGAATGCCAGCAGAGCCGGAATCTTATCCGATACCATCTCGGTGGGGTGGTAATGCCCGTTATCCATCAAGGGGATACAGCGTTCTTTATTTGCCGCTGCATAAGAGAGCGCAAATTCCGCGCTGCCCACCGTATACGCCTCCACGCCGATTCCAAAGACCTTGGACTCCACGCAAGGCTTCACCTTTTCAAAATCATAGGGCTCTGCCAAAATTTGGTCCAAAGAATCTTTATAGCGGACCCGAGGTCCCAGCCGATCGGCAGGAATATCCTTAAAACCATCCCCTGTCCAGATATTCATCACACAGGGCTGACCCAGCTCCTCCGCCAAATATTGAGAGATACGGATGCAGGCCTTACCGTGCTCAATCCAGAACTTGCGCGTCTCCTCATCGGGACTGGAGAGGGTCAAGGGATCACATTTCGGATGGGAGAAAAAGGTGGGGTTGAAGTCACAGCCCAGCCCTCTTTCCTTGCAAAAGTCCACCCACTTTTTAAAGTGCTTGGGCTCTAATTGATCCCGATCTACCCAACCGCCGTTTTCTTCGTCAAAGATGGCGTAGCAGGCGTGGAGATTCATCTTCTTTGTACCCGGGCAGAGCTTCAGCACCAGATCTAAGTCCGCCATCAGCTCTTCCGGGTTGGTGGCACGACCGGGATAGTTGCCGGTGGTCTGAATACCGCCGGAGAGGGAATCTACCTTTTGATCGAAACCCCGTACATCATCACCCTGCCAGCAATGAAGGGAGACGGGGACGCTTTTCAGCTTCTCAATGGCGGCATCGGTATCGACGCCCCATTCTGCATAAATCTTTTTAACCTCTTGGTATCGACTCACACGGTCACCTCCGTTATATCAAATGTTTCTCGGATGATCTGCCGCATTTCAGCAAGCGTTTTCTTTTGGGTATACATCATCTGGGAGAGGAGATTGCCGGTTGCGGTCGCCTCCATCAGTCCGATATAGACCCGCTTTCCTGTATACTGCGCGGTCAACCGATCCAGATAAAGATCCTTACTGCCGCCGCCTACGATATGAATGGCGCGGATCTCCTTCCCGCTGATCTCCTCGATCTCCTTGACAACGCGATCATAAGTCGCCGCAAGGGAATGATAGACGCAAGATAAAACATCGCCGATAGGGAGGGCGGGCTTGCCGAGATAGCCTCTTACTGCCTCGATCATATTTTCGGGTGCCAAAAAGGCGGGATCGGTGGGATCGATCTGCGCAGTGAAATTGCTTTCCATCGCCATCTGCATCATTTCATCGTAGCTGTATTTTTTATCTAAATTCTTACGGATGCTCTGAAAAAGCCACATTCCCATCACATTCTTCAAAAAGCGGTAGCGATATTCAATGCCGCCCTCATTGGCGAAATTCGCTGCAAATGCCGCCTCATCCAGCATAGGACGCAGATTCTCCGTCCCGATCAAGCTCCAGGTACCGGAAGAGATATAGACGCTCTCGTCATCAACGGGGCAGGCTGCCACCGCTGATGCGGTATCGTGGGACGGGCAGAGCAAAACCTTTGCATTAAAGCCCACCTCTTGCTGCACCGCTGCAGTGAAATCTCCCACCACCGTACCGGGCAGGGAGAGGGACTGAAACAGCTCTTGCGGAAGAGAAAGCGCATCTAAAAGCGCGCCGTCCCAAGCGTTAGACTCTGCGTTGACCAGATTGGTGGTGGTAGCGTTGGTATATTCGTTTTTAATAACACCGGTCAGCTTAAAAGAAAGATAATCCGGCATCATCAGAAAATACTTTGCCCGCTCCAGCTTTCCGCTCTGCTTATCGCAATATAGCTGATAGATGGTATTGAAGCTTTGCTTCTGAATCCCCGTACGCGCATAGAGCTTGGATTGCGGCAATATCTTTGCCACTTCCTCCGCTGCCTTTTCAGTACGGCTGTCCCTATATGCTACTGCAGGCAGGATCTCCTTTTGATCTCCGTCCAAAAGCACATAGTCCACACCCCAAGTATCAATGGCAACGGTTGTGGGAATTTTTTCCAGTTCCTTGCATTTGGCAATGCCCGCTTTTACCTCACGGACTAGGTTTTCAATATCCCAAGTCAGGGTATCGCCCACAGGGCAAAGCCCGTTATCAAATCGATAGATCTCCTCCAGAACGAGCTTTCCGTCCTGCAGACTGCCCAATATGTGGCGGCCGCTTGACGCGCCGATATCAATGGCTAAATGATACATATAAAAGTACCTACCTTTCCTTTCTTATCATACCACAAACAAAAACTACAGAAAAGGTCTTGATTTGACCAAAAAAATATCCTTATTTGCAGGTACGGTACCGAAACGGAGACATTCCGAACTGCTTTGCAAAAATGCGGTGAAAATAGCTGATATTCTCATATCCCACCGCCACCGAAATATCCGCAATATTCATCTTGGTGTTTTTGAGCAGAAAAGCCGCCCGATTCAAGCGTTTTTCCTGCAAAAGGGCAATATAGGTCTTGCCGGTAGCGCGTTTGATGCGGCGGGAGAGCCAGTAAAAGTCGCAATGAAGCGTCTCTGCAAGCTCTTGAAGCGAACCCGTACGGTAATGCTCTTCAATATAGCGGTATACCGCCACCAACAATGCATCTTCCCCATCCTCTACCGAAAGCCGATCCGCACATCCGATCAACTGCAAGAACAAAAGCCCCATCGTAGTCTGGTTGACCCGCCGTTTGTTTGGAATATCATATACCAGGGTATAGAGCAGATTTTCAATAAGGTTCTGGACGGGAAGCAGTCCTGCGACCTTGAAATGCAGGTAAGCACTGCCGCCGGACTTGCCGCTCAAACTATCCAAAATAAACCGTTTCAACGGACTTTCCTCGGCACCCAGCATTTCCAGTGCCCGATCAAAGAACTGCGGTAAAATAATAAAGTTAACCGCGATATCCTCCTCCCCCGCCCTTTTAATCTCCTGCATAGCATCGGGACCGAGAAACAGTATTTCACCTGCGGAAAGGATGACCTTCTTGCCGTTGATAATATGCACCGTTGATCCGCTGCACATATAGACCACTTCAATATAATTATGAGTGTGAGGAGGAAAATCAATAAAACGGGTATGGGGGCGCAGCGTGATCAGCTTCCCTTGCTCCAGCAGCTTTTCGCAATGAACAACATCTCCACCTTCTGCCATATAGAGACTGCGATCAATGCTCTCCCCTGCCAAAAGCTTCTGTTCCTCGCCCGTGATGGGACGAAGCCTTTCAAGAATGCTTTCGCTGATCATACCGTCACCTCCTAAAAGTGTCTTTATTGTATCATAGCCACGCTCAAATAACAACCCCAAATATAACCGGGTTCAAATATAAAAACCGCTCAAATCGGATGATGTTTTTCGTTTCTCTTCCCGATGGCGTATGTCGATACGTCAAGGGAAGAAAACGGGAAAATTCGCCGATTTCACACAAATATAAAAACCGCTCAAATCGGATGATGTTTTTCGTTTCTCTTCCCGATGGCGTATGTCGATACGCCAAGGGGAGAAAACGGGAAAATTCGCCGATTTCAGCGGTTTTATTTATTCGAGCTCGAATGCGCCTGTATAAAGTTGATAATACTTTCCTTTTTCCGCAATCAACTTCTCGTGACTGCCGCGCTCGATGATCCGTCCTTGCTCCAAGACCATAATCACGTCGGAATTACGGACGGTGGAGAGGCGGTGGGCGATAACAAATACGGTGCGTCCTTTCATCAGTTGATCCATTCCCTTCTGCACCAGAGCTTCGGTACGGGTATCGATGGAGGAGGTAGCCTCGTCCATAATCATAACGGGAGGATCGGCAACGGCGGCGCGGGCAATGGAAAGGAGCTGACGCTGACCTTGAGAGAGGTTTGCGCCGTTGGCGGTGAGCATAGTCCGGTAGCCGTCAGGGAGACGACGGATAAAGCTATCCGCATTTGCCAGCTTTGCGGCGGCAATACATTCCTCGTCGGTAGCATCCAGCTTACCGTAGCGGATATTCTCCATCACCGTACCGGTGAAGAGATTGGTCTCTTGCAGGATGACGCCCAAAGAGCGGCGAAGATCTGCCTTTTTGATCTTATTGATATTAATGCCGTCGTAGCGGATCTTACCGTCGGCAATATCATAGAATCTGTTAATAAGGTTGGTAATGGTGGTTTTGCCTGCGCCGGTAGCACCGACAAACGCCACCTTTTGACCCGGCTCGGCATAAAGGGTCACATCGTGGAGAACGATCTTTTCCGGCACATAGCCGAAATCCACGTGATCCAGTACCACATCGCCGGCAAGCTTGGTATAGGTGACGGTGCCCTCTGCCTGATGGGGATGCTTCCAAGCCCACATTCCGGTACGCTCGGCGCACTCCACGATCTCACCATTCTCCTCCCTGCAGTTGACGAGGGTAACATATCCGTCGTCCTGCTCCGGCTGCTCATCCATCAAGGCGAAGAGGCGGGCAGCACCTGCCTGCGCCATTACCACCGCATTGACCTGCTGGGAGATCTGCGAGATGTTGCCGGTAAATTGCTTGGTCATATTGAGGAAGGGTACCACCGCCGCGATGGTCAGCGGCAGACCGGAAAGGGAGAGATTGGGCACCTTCAAAACCATCAGCAGACCGCCTGCGATGGCAACGCCGACATAAAGGATATTTCCGATATTATTCAGGATGGGCATCAAAATATTCGCAAATTTATTGGCACTTTCCGCGTCCTTAAAGAGCTGATCATTGATGCGGTCGAAGTCCTTTTTGGACTCCTCCTCATGGCAGAAGACCTGAACCACCTTCTGGCCGGTCATAATCTCCTCCACAAAGCCTTCCACCTTACCCATAGACTGCTGCTGACGGACGAAGTAGCGGGCACTGTTGCCGCCCACCTTTTTGGTGACGAACAACATAGCGATCACGCCCAAAAAGACCACCAGGGTCATCCAGATGCTATAATAAAGCATAATAGATACGACCATAGTCACCACGATTGCCGCGGTGATCATATTGGGCAAACTCTGAGAAACCAACTGGCGAAGGGTATCGATATCATTGGTGTAGTAACTCATAATATCGCCGTTTGTATTGGTATCAAAGTATCGGATGGGCAGTCGCTGCATTCCGCGGAACATCCGCTGACGCATCTTATTAAGAAAGCCCTGGGTCACGATCGCCATCAGCCGATTATAGGTAAAGGAGCAGGTCAAAGAGACTGCATAGATACACAGCAGCGTGATCGCGATTCGGACGATACCGCCATAGACGGCATCCAGTCCTTTCACCAGTCCTTCCTCGACCAAAGTGACGGTCTGACCCATAAAAATGGCAGGCATAGTACTGGAAACGGCGGTAATGAGCAGGCAGATCAGTACCACCGTCAGATGGACGGGATAATCCTTGAAAAGCTGCTTGATCACCCGCAGAAGAGTCCCCTTCGGAACTCGGATAGGGGGACGGGTATCGGTTTTCTTAGGCATCCTGCTCACCTCCCTTATTCTGAGAGGTATAGACCTCTTGGTAAATCTCATTCCGTGCCAGCAGCTCCGTATGGGTACCCACATCGTCGATCCTGCCGCCGTTCATCACGACGATCAGATCCGCATCCTCCACCGAGGAAATCCGCTGGGCAATGATCAGCTTGGTGGTCCCGGGGATCTCTTCACGGAATGCCTTACGGATCATCGCGTCGGTATGGGTATCCACCGCACTGGTGGAGTCGTCCAAGATCAAGACCTTAGGCTTTTTCAAGAGAGCGCGGGCGATACAAAGACGCTGCTTCTGCCCGCCGGAAACATTGGTTCCGCCCTGCTCAATAAAGGTATCGTAGCCATCGGGGAACTGGGTGATAAAATCGTGGGCACACGCCAGCTTACAGGCGTGGATCAGCTCTTCATCGGTGGCGTTCAGATCACCCCAGCGGAGGTTTTCCTTGATGGTGCCGGAGAACAGCACGTTCTTCTGCAGCACGACTGCCACCTGATTGCGCAGCGTTTCCAGGTCGTATGCCCGAACATCCACACCGCCCACCTTGATGGAGCCTTCCGTCACGTCGTAAAGGCGGGAGATGAGCTGAATCAGCGTGGTCTTACTACTGCCGGTACCGCCGATGATCCCCACCGTCTGACCGGATCGAATATGCAGATTGATATCCTGCAATGCGAATTGCTCCGCTTTTTCGGAATACTTAAAGCTGACGCCCTCAAAATCCAGCGTCCCGTCTGCCACCTCATAGCAGGGTTCGGCAGGATTACGGATCATACTTTGCTCGTCCAGCACTTCCACGATTCGGCGAGCAGACTCCGCAGACATCGTCAGCATCACGAAGATCATCGAAAGCATCATCAGGCTCATCAGGATCTGCATTCCATAGGTCAGCAATGCAGAAAGCTGACCCACATCCAACGCCGCACCGCCGGTACGAATGATCAACTGGGAGCCAAAATAGATGACCACCAGCATCACGATATGCAGGCAAAACTGCATCAGCGGGTTATTCAGCGCCAGAATCTTTTCGGCGCGGGTGAAGTCTCGGCTGACATCCTCCGAGGCGGCGGCAAACTTCTCGGTCTCCCGCTCCTCACGGACATAAGCCTTGACCACTCTCATACCTTGGATATTTTCCTGAACGGAGTTATTGAGGTTATCGTATTTGCGGAACACCTTGCGGAAGATGGGCATTGCTTTCCGTGCGACCATAAAAAGTCCGAAGCCCAAAATCGGCATAACGACAACGAACACCCAAGCCATATTTCCGCCCATATAGAACGCCATAAAGAAGGAAAAGACCATCATAAAGGGCGAGCGGAAGGCGGTACGAACCAGCATCATATACGCCATCTGCACATTCGCCACGTCGGTGGTCAGTCGGGTAACCAGGCTGGAGGTGGGGAATTTATCGATATTGCCAAAGGAAAACCGCTGAACGTTATAGAACAGATCCTTCCGCAGGTTCTTGGCAAAGCCGCAGGCGGCGGTGGCGCAGAAATGCCCTGCCAGACCGCCGCAGGTCAGAGAAAGCACCGCCATCACAAAAAGGATAACACCGTACTTTAAAATCAAATTCAGCTCACACCCCGCTTTGATCTCATTGACCAATTCGGCGGTGAGAAAGGGGATAATGCACTCGATGACCACCTCCAGCATCACGATCAACGGTGACAGGATGGATGCGGTCTTATATTCGCGAATGCAACTCGCGAGTTTTTTCAGCATAGAAAACCTCCGTTGGGAATAATGATATAATTATACCAAAGCCGTCCTTCATCGTCAACGCTTGAATTAGGAGAAAAAAGATAGACTTCTTTGGCGTTTTTTGTCTTTTTTTCTCTAAAATACGACAGTTAACGAATTTTTATGACTTTTATTGGCAGAAAAGCGTAACATTTTTGTATACTAAATCACTTTAATTGATTAAAATATAATTAAGTGAGGTGAATAAGATGGATACGAAATTTATTCGTGACCGAATCACGCAACTGCGCATCCAAAAAGGTGTCTCCGAATACCGTATGAGCTATGACCTCGGCCATAGTCGCAGCTACGTCTACAACATCTCCTCAGGCAAGGCGTTGCCGCCTCTTTCGGAGTTTTTATCAATCTGCGAGTATTTCGGCGTGACTCCCCAGCAATTTTTTGATGAAGGGACAGAATATCCCACCCTGATCCAGACCGCCCTCGGCGAGATGCAAAAGCTAAACGAAGAAGACCTTCTGCTGATCATCGGCAACATTCGCCGTCTGCTGAAGGACTACTGAGTCCATCCATAAAATGGGTCTGTAAAAATAGTCCGAACCGCAAAAAGCAGAGAATAAGGAAAAATCATCCAATAGACTGCTTTAAAAGCAAAAAAGGAGCTGTAGTTTTTTACAGCTCCTTCTTTTTTATTGCTCAGTTTTACGGCGCTCGTAATCATCCAATGCATAGCGGAACTGGGTTTCATAGAGTTCCCGATAAACCCCGTCCTGCTCCACCAGATCAGCGTGACGACCACGCTCCACAATCTGACCGTCCTTCATCACTAAGATCTCATCCGCAGCCAGTACCGTCGTCAGCCGATGGGCGATGACAATGGAGGTACGCCCCTTGAGGAGCGGCTCGATGGCTTCCTGAATCAGATTTTCGGAGATGGAGTCCAGCGAGGAGGTGGCTTCATCCAAAATCAAGACACGGGGATTTTTCAGAATGGCACGTGCGATGGAAAGACGCTGCTTTTCTCCGCCGGAGAGCTTGAAGCCCCGATTGCCAACCTCGGTATCATAGCCCTTGGGCAGGGTCATAATAAAGTCGTGGATATTGGCATCGCGGCAAGCCTGCTCCAGCTCTTCATCGGTAGCATCAAATTTAGCATAAAGCAGATTGGCACGGATCGTATCATTGAAAAGATAGGTCTCCTGCGTCACCGAAGCCACCAGCCGACGCAGAGCGGTCAGATCCCATTCACGCAGATCTACGCCGTCCAGCGTGACACTGCCCGCCTGCACGTCATAGAGACGGGGTATGAGATTAACCAGCGTGGATTTTCCGCTGCCGCTTGCACCGACGATGGCAACTGTCTTGCCGGCATCGGCACTGAAATTGATCTCTCGCAGTAATTCTTTTTCTGCAGTATAGGAGAATGCCACGTCCTTAAAGGCAATATCTCCTTGAACCTCTTCGGGCTGATATCCGTTTTGGGGATTTTCCACCTCGGGCTTGAGATCAAAATACTCAAAGATACGGCTGAACAACGCCATAGAACGAATAACGTCCACCTGAATATTCAAAAGCTGATCCACAGGATGATGCAGACGGTTCACCAGAGAGACAATGATGGTGACATCACCGACAGAAAGGTCGCCGTTGCCCAAGGTATGCATTACCAGACCTGCAGCCACATAGATCAAAAGCGGCACGATCCCCCGCAGAACGTGCAGGGTACGCCAGAACCAAAGACCCATCATCCGCTCCTTGATATGCAGACGCATCGTCTCACGGTTGATAGATTCATAAGCATCGTATTCCCGCTGCTCATTGGTAAAGATCTTGACCAGCAGCTGACCGCTGACGCTCAAGGTCTCATTTAAGATCTGATTGGATTTATCGCGCTGCTGCTGGGTTGCATCTGCAATCTCCCAACGCTTTTTTCCCACAAATCGGGTGGGAAGTATCAAAAGCGGGACAAGGGCAATGCTTAAAAGTGCCAAAATCCAGTTTTTCTGAAAGAGCGTGATCAACACGATAACAACGGTGGCGCAATTGCTGAACAAATTCAAAAACGTACTGGCAATGACCGACTGCACGCCTCCGATATCCTCAGTCATACGGGTAATGATATCACCCTGCATATTGGAGGTAAAAAAGCGATGGCTCATCTTTTGCAGGTGGGCATACATTTTATTGCGCATATCAAAGGTGACGTGCTGCCCGATCCAAGTGGTCAGATATACCTCACCGGCAGAGATGAAATTTGAGATGATCAACACAAAAAGAGAAAGCAGTGCCAACCGAATCAAAAGAGGCACATCTCCACCGATAAGACCGTCGTCGATCATCCGACCTGTCAGCAAAGAAGGTACAATGGTCAGAAAGCCCGACACCGTGATACAAATCAAAACCAAAAGCAGATGCAACCGATAAGGCTTCAGCCAACCCAAGATCCGCTTTACCAGCGGCCAAGTCAGCTTGGGCGCATTCTTTTTTTCTTCCTCGGTCAGCTCACGGCGCGGCCCGCGCCGTCCTCCCGGACCGCCATAGGGGGGTGGTGCCATATCCATCACTCCTTATCAGGATTAATTTAGTTAACTAATTAACTATTTTTATTTTAAGGTACTTTCATCTATTTGTCAAT
>JAZQAQ010000073.1:0-10848 GCA_045545255.1 Eubacteriales bacterium
AGTACAATGTACTTTCAAAGTAGTCGGTGTTGATTATGAGTTGGTCCCACCCGTTCCCATTCCGAACACGGTAGTTAAGCAACTTCATGCGGACAATACTTGGCTGGTGACGGCCCGGGAAGATACGTAATGCCGACATAATAAAGCCGTTCTGAGAAATCAGAACGGCTTTCATTTTTCGGAGGAATCTATGGCAATAAAGCAAAGTAATGATAATGATATCTGCTTTCAGCAGCAGGATTGGATGTTTTCCTGCCGTGTAGGTGGTTTACTTTACAGAGATGGAAAGCTTCTTCTGCAGCATTTGATCGGGGCTGATACCTATACAATTCCGGGCGGTCACGTTTCTTTTGGTGAATTTAGTCGTGAGACCCTTGCACGTGAGCTGATGGAAGAGACCGGTGCTGCCATAAAAGTAGGAAGACTCGCTGCGGTCGTCGAATTATTTTGGCAATGGAAAAAGCCCTGCCATCAGGTGAATTTTTACTATCTTGCAGAATTAAAAAATAGTGATGCTTTGTCTTCCTATAATTTTTCTGCTTTTGATGAACTTGGTCAGGAGCGTAAAGAGGTGGAATTTTGTTGGGTTCATTTGAAAGATCTGGAGCATATTAAAATTCAGCCCACTTGCCTGCAACCGTATTTAAAGCAACTGCCCGAAAACGTCATTCATTTGATGGAAAATCAATTGGAGGCTTGAACTATGGAACCCAAAGATTATATTGTTGCAAAGATTGAGGGGGAGTATGCGACCCTTCGAAATATTGAAGACGGAGGGGAGATCTTTATCGCTATGGCCCTCTTACCGGAGGGCGTGGACCTTGGCTCTCGCCTGCATTATGAATGTTTCACTTATACCTTAATATAAGGATGGGCTGTAAAAAACTTCGTTTTTTACAGCCCCTGTTTTTTACGAATAGAATTATTTTGAATCGTTTTCTTTATCACAGGAACTGATGGATGCCGGTTTATTCTCTAAAAGAGAACGGCGGAGCGCATAGAGTACGGCTGTGATCCAGATTGCTACAATGGCTTCAACAATAACGATGAGAACGCCAAAGAATTGATATTTTTCCCAAGGAAGAGGGAGTGTTAAAAGGGTGATCAGCAGTGTGCGGACGGTGCGGAGGGTCAGCAATCGTTTTTGTTCCGGGCAGTTATACTTTTCTGCAATGCTTGCCAGGTTGGTCAGTAGTTGGAAGTGGAAATACAGTCCGATTATTGCTGCAATGAGGGTAATGATCGGAAGATCGATCTCTGCACCTAAAAGCGCAAAAAGCCATAGAAGTCCCTCCCAAATTCCGAGCAGGACTGCCAATGGACGCAGTAGTTGGGCGGAGTCTTCATCTTCGCTGATGGCGGTTAATGCGCCGAAGATCAGAATGTAACCCAGCCAGTTCGGAAGAATATTTAAGGTTCCCAAGTTGATATTTAAATGAAGAAAAATATAGCCTCTGGCGATCTTTTTGACCGCTTCTCCCAGACGTTCAAGGTTCATCACGGCTGCACCTCCGTCAAAGTTAATTCCTCCACCTCTTCACCGTCACAGAAGATCTTTGCGCTAAAGGCATTGATCTGAGGCAGATTATTCAAGTTTTTGTCCCCGCTCCGGTATCCGCTTCCGCCGCTTGTGATCAAAGAACCGTCCCAATCTGTGGGGATTTCCCGGCATTCCCAATGCTCGCCGTTACTGCTGTGACCTGCTATGGGTTGGGAGAGATCAATTTCTGAAAATGCACTCTTTTCTTTGGGATCTTCCAGCGGGAAAAGTTGCAATGCTACGGTTTCTTTCGGACTTTCTACACATTGATAGTAAGTTTCAAATTCCGTTGAAATGGTGCCGAATGCGGCATTTGGGGTGAAGGAATCGCTATAGCCTTCGTAATTCTTCATTCCGTTTTCTTCGTTTACAATGTCGCAGATGAAGCGGAGCGAGGTGGTGACGGTTCCGTATTTCCCCGTTGCAGTAAAGCGCCGTGGCGTACCTGCCTTTAAATTCATCGCGATGCCGTCGTAGGCGTGCTCTGTGCGAACCCGTTCCCCAATCTCCTCTACCACCCAGCCGTCCTGCTGAAAGATTCGGATGGGGATCAGGATGGTTTTCATCGTTTCTTCTGCGGGATATCGGGCGAATACCAGAGTTGCATAATAACTGCCATCCTCTTGGGGTATTAGATCAATGATCTGATAGCCCCGATTGGCAGAGACATCCTCTAATAAGCCGGCGGAGCCGAGATAGAAGACGGTACCGAACTCTTTACTGCGCATCGTTTCCTCCAACGTTTTATGGGAGGAGAGGGGAGTGGCAGCGGCAATATAGAGAGCGTTTCCGGTGAGTAAGCCTTGGGCGTAGGTATCGATGGCTCCGGCGGGAGTGGCGCAGCGAGTAAGGCGGGCGGCTGCCATAGATCGGGTCAGCTCTTTTGCGGTGTCGGGTGTGAAGTATTCCTTGCCAAAGGATGCCGCTTGACCTGTGATAGCGGGGAAGAGCATTAGAATGATGATGCAGATTGAAACCAATGCCATTCCTTGAGGATACTTCTTGAATCGTACGATGGCGGCGATACGGCGGGCGATATTTCTACCGCCATTGGAGATGGAACTGGTGCCGGATGTACGGGCATAACGACGGTTTGCCATATTTAGCAGAATAACGCCGTATTCCCGCCGTTCTTCCCCCTCCAGCCGCTCTAAGACCCGTTGGTCGCAGAGCGATTCCATATCGTTACCGATGCGGTCAAACACAAAATGCATCCAAGGGTTGCACCAATGCAGGGCGCGAAGGATGCTCCAAAAGATTCCTTGCGGAATATCGCTGTGCTTTAAATGTATGAGTTCGTGGAGCATGATCTTTTCGTCGAGTTCCTCGGAGGGCACTGCCAGTATCGGACGAAACACGCCGCAGACAAAGGCGGATTCCAATCCGTCAATAACCGCCGTGCGGCAGGGCTTTAATTGATGCTTTTGGCAAAGTTCTTCCATTCTCTGCTGCAGCGCCACAGAGACGGGGCGTCCCTTGCGCAGAAGATTGCGCAGACGCAGATAGGTCAGCAGGTAACGGAGTAAAAAGAAAAAAACTCCAACGAAATAAGCGGTAAAGAGCCAGTCGGTGATACTGATAGGTTTTTCAATGAGCCACGGAAACACATTGCTTGGTTTAATGGGAGTGTAGATCTCCGTGAATGCAGAGTGCAGCGTCTTCTCGGCAGAGGCTTTCAAAGTTTCCATCCAAAGGGCAAGTTTGGGAAAGATGTAGCGAGTGCTCTGCACCGGCAGCATAAGTCGAAGTGCTAAAATGCTCCACACGCCGTATTGCCAGCGGGGCGAAAGCTTATCCTCAAAAATGGCTTTGACGATCCAAATCAACCCTGCGGTCAAGGAAACGGATAAGGTCTGCAGTAAAAAATCCCAAATGTTGGTCATACTTCCATCTCCTCCAGCATCTTCTTCAAACGCTCTGCCTCGGCAGGGGAGATCGCAGACTCCTTTAAAAAGGCTGCGATCAGATCTCCGGCGGCACCGCCGTAGACCTTTGTCAATAATTCATTCCGTTCCCGTCGGGCGCAAAACTCTCGGGAGACAGCGGCAGAATAGGGCTTGGGGCGTCTGCGGTCAATCTCCACCAGTCCCTTGGCCTCCATTCGAATCAAATAGGTATAAACCGTATTTTTGTTCCATTTTTGCAGGGCGGAAGTGATCTCGCCCAAAGCAAGCGCTTCTCCGCTCCAGAGAACCTCTAAAACTGCCCATTCGGCGTCTGATAATTTCATTTTACGAAGCCTCCTACAACTGTAGTACAATTATATCCTACACTTGTAGGGATAGATTGTCAATAGAATTTCGTAAAAATCCTTGACAGATCGGTCAGTCGTTAGATGTAGGATATAAAAAACAGCCACCCTGCATGGTGGCTGTTTTTGTGATTATTTTATTAATTTATCGATGATGCGGTCGTGAAGGGCTTCAAGAAATTCTTTGTTGCGCGGATGAGTTTTGAAATCAATATCCATTCCCGCTTGTTCGTTGACCCACTTTTTGGTTTCAGCTAATCCGATTTTTTCGGCGAGCATTTTTAAAAGTGTACGATCTTGAATTGCCTGGTAAAAGACCACCGTCCGAATAGATTCGATCGCCTGATCCTTATAGGGATAGACAGAGAATGGATCTCCGGCAGGCCAGGTTACATTGCCGTCTGTACAGCAGTAGGGGTTGATGGGCTTTCTGGAACGTTCACTGAAGTAGAAATTATAGCCCCATTGCAAAAAGCCGTACATATCCGCCATAAACAACTGCACCCCTAAAATACGGTTGCGGTAGGAGGGCATCGCGATAAAGCGGTTTCCTACTTGATCGCCCTGACTGCAGCAGTAATAGCACCAGCGCTCCTGAATATCCTTTTCCATAAAGGGTTCGATACGATTGGTGGCGCATACGGGATATTGAATCAGCCCGTTTTCATAAAATTCAATATGAGAAAGGGCGTCCATAATCTTGAAATCCTTTAGGTAAGGCGTTAAAAAGGTCTTGGCGGCGAGGTAATTCTCAAAGTCCGGTCTGTCGGGCGTTTTTCTTGGCTCGTCGGAAATATGGAAATAAGTCTTTTCTGCGATGCCGTACTCCTTGAGCTTTGCGGTCAGTGCCGGAAGAAGCTGCGACAGGAAGTTTTTATATTCCTCGCTCATAGCGGCAGTATGCCAGCCAAATTCTTTGACCATCCTGCCCTCGATCTCTACTTCGATCTTGGGGCAGAAGGATGCGCCCCATTGGGTGAAGAGATGCGCCATCTCAAAATACTGGATCCCATACTTTTGGCAAAGCTTTACCCAGCGTTCCAGCAGGGTGAAATCAAATTCGTAAGTATTTCCGATCTTTTTAATCTCTATCAACTGCATCGTTGGGCGCTCTGCGCCGATATCGGTGTCCAAAGGCGGAGTAAAGATGGGAGTCAGTAGCATTGTGATTCCGGTGCGGGCGGCAGTCTTGATATAATTTTCAATCAACCGCCAGTGACGCTCGCTCATCATCTTCACACCGTGGTATTGAGCGATACTGTCGCAATGGAACCATTGGGTAAAGAGCAGATCATTTTTTGCCA
The DNA here is from genome assembly GCA_045545255.1 of Eubacteriales bacterium. Lineage (GTDB taxonomy): Bacteria > Bacillota > Clostridia > Oscillospirales > QAKW01 > QAKW01. The sequence continues at coordinate 5,096 of JAZQAQ010000073.1, forward strand.
GTGCCAATTCTTCCACTTGGATATCCATTCTGACTGCGTACTTTTTATCATTTTCAAGCGTGAAAGTGAAATACAGAGGATATTTACCGGCAGGCTGATCGCTGGGAACATCTACTGTTACCATCAATACGGTGGGGAGATAAACCTCGCAATTAAAAAGCTCTTTGGTTTTTAAAGGGTACAGGACATCGGGAAAAAGTCCCGCCTCTTTAGAAATATAGTCCTCATCGGATCGCTCGGCATAGGCAGCCAGCACCACGGGAACCTGCCCGACCAAAGCAACGCGGGTTGCCTTATGCAGAGGAGAGCGCAGGGTATAGTAGGCCCTGCTGCGGCGCAGCCGCTCTTCGCCGTTATAAAGATGATCAATGCGGATCTGAAAAGAGACGCGCTCACCTTTCAAAGCGCGCAGGGATTGGATGCTTGCCGTAGAATCGGGTGCATCGGATGAACGCACCTTTTCCATAGCGGAAATCGTACGGAATTGATACATCGGGAACACCTTCTTTCATAATGTGATTCCATTATAACAAATTTAAGATATCCGTCAATATTTAAGAATTAAAAAAGCACCGAAAATTCAAAAGAAACTTTCGGTGCTTTTTATATGCCGTCGGGATACAGCTTCCCGTCCGGGGGAAAGCTTTTGCGTCTTCGAATGCATTACGGGTTGGGGTCCTGCTGCTCGGATGGTCCGAAACGCGGATAAAAGGCGCGCTTTCCACTTGCAAAGCGGTGTTTCGGGAGCGCATCTCCCTATCTCTTTTTACGCGTCGGTCTGCCCACCGTTTTTTAAAACAAACCGCGCCCTTGCCGAATGACTGCAAAAATTTTAAATGCGCATAAATTTGCAGTCCTTCGTCTCGCGAAGAAATGATTCTTCGCACTTCCGTTGTCCGCGGGGGACGATCTTATTATGTGTCCTCATCAAAAAAATATGCACTGCATCAGCAGTGCATATATCTTCTTGTTTTGGAAAAATTTAGTCGTCTAAATTGGGGAGATCCAGTCCTTTAAAATCAGGGTTCAGCGGCTTTGGCGGAGTCCGACGCAGAGGAGTGTAGAGAAACTTTCTGCAGCTGAAGTCTGCGCGCACCAAGCCTTTTTTAGGACAAATGATATCGTCGGTGCCGTAGATGGATTTGCCGTGCTCGCAGTATGCACAGATTTTTTCAATCTCTTTGGAAAAGATCATCGTTTTCTCCCCTCGTATTAGTATTTTTCATTATACTCTTTATTTCGCTGTTTGTCAAAGAAAATCGGCAAATTCCGTTAAAATCACACATATTACGGGGATTGATAGTCCGTAAATACATTTCCCGATGATCATCGGAGCGATGGGAAGCTTGGCATCTGCCAAAAAAGCGGCATTCTGCAATATGGCGGAGCAGCCGGAAAAGCCAACCATAGCAGCCGCCGTAAGGAGCCCGCCCCGTATTCCGCCGGTCAATTCCAAAAAGCCGTAGATGTACCGAAAGGAGGGGATATCTTGCAACAGTGCGGCAATCATCGAAAAAAAGGTGATGTATCCCGTTAGTATAAGTCCGCCGTGGGCGGCGTTTGAAAAACCGTCAACGATCACTGAAATGATGGATTTATCTTCCGGTTGCGGGGGAGGTGTGCGTTTAAATGCTCCGTTTGATAGTCCGATGATCAGCGAGATTAAAAGTTGCCCAATAAGTAAAAATACGCCTGCTCTCTCGCTTTCTAAAATCTTTCCGCCTACATAGACGACTAAAAAGGCGGGGGAGGCATTGGCGCAGCAGGCGGAAAGACGGATCGTCTGTCGGCGGGAGAGAAGCCCGCGTTGATAGGTGCGGGTCAAGGTCCTGATTCCGAGGGGAAAGCCGCAGAGATGGGAGGTGAGCCATACTGTCCAGGCGGTAGGGAGAGGGATATATTCCGAAAGCTCTCCGATGATGCCGCAGACCATCATTGCGGGGAAAAGCGCGGGGAGTACTGCGCGGTATGCGAGTGTGAGCCCCTGTCGTACCCCTTCTGCCGCACAGCTCCCTTCCAGCAAAAGAATGGGTAAGAGAAAGAGTAATAAAAAAGTAAAAACCGTTTTTACATATTTTTTCATAGTATTATTTATGAATCCCTCATAGAAATAATAACGAAATGAGGGATTATTATGCGGCAAAAAAATAAGCACAAAAAGCGCGGTATCGGTGCAGTCAGACGGTTTGTACAATGCATAGATCTGCCGGAATTTGCAGTCGGGTTGGATGAATGCATTGAGATCTGGGGCGGCAATACGGTGCAGGTGGAGGGTGCCAAAGGCATCCATACTTATGAAAGGGATGTGGTCAAGATCTATATGAAGAAATATCTTCTTGTGATCTACGGTTCGGATTTTGATCTGGCACATTTTGGCGACGGCGGTCTGCGGATCGTAGGCAAACTGCAGCGGATCGAATGGGAGGGACTGGAATGAAGGATCGGCTTGGCTTTTTAGGCGGACGGGTTGAAGCAGAAGCGCGGGGAAATCAGCTGGAGCAATTTATGAATCTGATGCATCGTGAGCGGATCCCGCTTATGGTGCCCCGTCGTACTGAGCTTGGAGCGTTGCGTTTTACCGTCCCCCGTAAGGATTTTAAGCGTTTGCGCAAGCCTGCGTTTAAGACGGGCACCCGAATTCGCATCTTGAAAAAACGGGGTCTTTTTATGGCAATTCGCCCTTTTAAGAAACGGTGGGGACTTTTGGCGGGTCTGCTTTTATTCTTGGGACTTGTGTTTTATAGCGCAGGATTTATCTGGCAGGTGGAGGTGGTGGGCTGCAAGGAGACTTCTGCACTGCAGATCATCGCCGATCTGCAGGCAATGGGCTTTGGGGTGGGCAGTCGGCGTAATGCGGATGTTAACGCTCTTGAGAATGAGTACTTGATCGGCAATGAAAAGCTCACTTGGATGTCTATTAATATCCGTGGCACCACTGCGTTTGTGGAGGTGCGGGAAAAAGGTTTGCGCCCGCAGGTGGAGGATCTTTCGACTCCTACGAATATTTACGCAGCCCGTGACGGAGTGATTTTATCTGTTCGGGACTATGGCGGGACGCGTCAGGTAGAGGTGGGAGAGGTGGTAGCGGCCGGCGACCTTTTGGTCAGCGGTGATTGGACGGATCAATACGGCGTCCGTCATCTGACCCATTCCATTGCCACCGTTTTAGCAGAGACACGCCGTGAAATCAAAGTGAGTGTCCCTTTGCAGGAAGAAATTCGTCAAAAAACAGGAAAAAAACGAAAAAAATTCGAAGTTTCCTTGGGGAAGTTGAAGATTCCTCTTTATTTTACACAAAAAATATCATATAATGAATATGATACCGTAACGGAGGATCTCCCGTTGAAGCTGGGATCATTTGCCTTTCCCATCCGCCTGCATATCACGAGGGTGGAGGAGGTGGAGCTTTTGCCTGTTACACGGAGCGCAGAGGAGGCGAAGCGTCTGGCTCTTTCCGAGCTTGGCTTTTATGAGGCGGACCTTTTGGCGAATACAGCTGTGCGAAAGCGCGACCTGCAGGAGACCCTAACGGATACGGAATTGCAGATTTATGCGACATTCTATTGCGAAGAAGAGATCGGCGTTGAAATGCCGATCATTGAATAAAGATGAATAGGAGAAAAAATGCAAAAGATTTTTGAAAATCCCGAAATAGCACTCGTTCCTGCGGTTTTCGGGCCCTTTGATGAAAATGCGGGCATTTTGGAGACAGAACTGGATCTTCGCCTCATCAATCGTGACGACCATCTGATTTTGAGCGGAGAAGAGCCGAATGTGGAGATGGGCTGCGTGGTGCTGGAGAATCTGTTTTCGCTGGCAGCGCGCGGTGAACTGATCGACGTCCAGAAGGTGCGCTATCTCATCAATCTTGCTCGGGAGGATTCCGGCTGTAATGTGGTGGAGGCGTTGGATGAGTGCATTTGTATCACCACCCGCGGTAAGCCCATTAAAGCGAAAACCATCGCCCAGAAGAATTATGTGGAATGTATCCATAAGAATGTGGTCACCTTCGGCGTCGGTCCTGCAGGTACGGGTAAGACCTATCTGGCGGTTGCGCTGGCGGTAGCGGCGCTGAAATCCAAGCAGGTCTCCAAGATCGTCCTGACCCGTCCCGCGGTGGAAGCAGGGGAGAAGCTGGGCTTTTTGCCCGGCGATCTGCAGAATAAGGTGGACCCTTATCTGCGCCCTCTCTATGACGCGCTTTTTGAGATGCTGGGTCCTGAGACGGTGGCGGGCTATATGGAAAAGAATATCATCGAGATCGCACCCCTTGCCTATATGCGCGGTCGAACCTTGGATAATAGCTTTATCATTCTGGATGAAGCCCAAAATACCAGTATTGAGCAGATGAAGATGTTTTTGACCCGCTTTGGATTTAATTCCAAGATCGTCGTCACCGGCGACCCCACCCAGATCGATCTGGACGGCAAGCCCTCGGGTCTGATGCACGCGCTGAAGATTTTGAAAAACATCGAGCAGATCGGAATCCACCGATTTGAAAAGAAGGATATCGTCCGCCACGCCCTGGTGCAAAAGATCGTGGACGCATATGAAAGGAAGAGCAATGAAGGTAATCGTAGCAATGGAAGAAGCAGCTCATAAAGAGCTGATCCAAAAGGCGGTAGAGGCCGCACTGGCCTATGAAAAATATCCCAAGGATGCAGAGGTGGAGGTGCTGTTTGCTTCTTTGGAGGAGATCCACGCCATCAATCTGGAGCAGCGCGGAATCGATCGTCCTACCGACGTCCTCTCTTTCCCGATGGAGGAGGCTCCCTTTGAGGCAGAGCCGGATCCTGCTACGAATGCAGTCTTTTTGGGAAGTATGGTTCTCTGCCTTGAAAAAGCAGAGGCGCAAGCCGAGGAATACGGGCACTCCCTTGAGCGGGAGATCGCGTTTCTGACGGTACATAGCATTCTCCATCTTCTGGGCTATGATCACGAGCTGGGAGAGGCGGAGGAGCAGGATATGTTTCGTAGGCAGGAAGAGGTGCTGAAAGGAATGGGGCTGACGCGATGAGGAGTTTCTTGAAAAGTTTTCATTATGCAATCCGCGGCATCGGCTTTAATCTGGCGTATGAGCGAAACTTTCGGATCCATTGCTTTGCGATGCTCACCGTTATGACTCTTGCGGCAATGTTCTATGAGTTTTCGGGCGTAGAATGGGGTCTCTTGATCTTGCTTTGCACGACTGTGATGGCGGCGGAAAGCCTGAATACCGCCATCGAGCAGACGGATAATAAAATTACCCGCGAAAAATCCAGGCAGATCCGCCACGCAAAGGATTCTGCCGCTGCGGCGGTGCTGATCGTGGCACTGGGCGCAGTGTTTACCGCATATCATCTCTTTTGGGATCTGCAGGTTTTTGCGGAGATTTTTGCCTATTTCAGCGTCTGGTATCGACTGATAGGGCTGGTGCTTTATCTTGCAGTGATGCTGTTCTTTATCTTTTGTAAAAAAACCTATAAAAAGGATTAAAATGATGTCAACCAAAACTGTATTTGCCACTTTGATGGGTCGCCCCAATGTGGGGAAATCCACCCTTTTAAATCAAATTATCGGGGAGAAGGTATCCATTGTCTCTCCCAAACCGCAGACGACCCGTACCCGTATCACCGGTATCCTCACGAAAGGTGAGGTGCAATATGTCTTTATGGATATGCCCGGCTTTATTACAGGTAAAAACGGACTGGGCAAGCGGATGGAGCAGACGGTCAGCGATACGGTGGATGAGGCGGAGATCGCTGTTTTCGTAT